>CAYNYJ010000028.1:0-20546 GCA_964401355.1 uncultured Ectothiorhodospiraceae bacterium
GGATGCTGGCCTGCGCCAGCATGACGGTTATAAAGTTAACGGGACAGCAGTGAAACCACTTCTCAAAAACTTCCCGTTCTGGGAAGAAACAAAACGCTTCATTATTGCTTACAGTGGCGGTCTGGATTCCCACGTTTTACTGCACAGCATTGCAAGTCTGCGTAATGAACTTGGCAACCGAAAATTCATTGCGCTGCATATTAATCATGGCCTTAGCGAAAAATCAGACGAATGGACAGTACATTGCAAAACACAATGCGCTGCGCTGGGCATTGTTTTTAAAAACATCAACGTCAATGCCAAAACTGAAACCGGTGAAAGTCCGGAGGCTGTCGCGCGTGAGGCACGCTACCGGGCTTTCCATGAATTTATGCAACAAGGTGATTGCCTACTCACGGCACACCACCAAGATGATCAAGCGGAGACTTTGTTGATTCAGTTGTTGCGTGGTGCCGGGCCGCGCGGTCTGGCGGCGATGCCGGCATATGCAGCGTTTGCGGGGGGCTGGCACGCGCGTCCCTTGTTAGCGCATTCGCGTGATGAATTGCATGAGTATGCACAGCAGGCACAGTTGTCGTGGATTGATGACGAGAGCAACAGCGATACACGTTTTGATCGTAATTTTCTGCGTCATGAAATTATGCCAAAACTGAAATCACGCTTTCCAGGCATGGCTTCAACCTTGTCGCGTTCGGCCAGTCTGTGTGCCGAGGCGGCTGAGTTATTAGCGGATGCTGCAGTGAATGATCTTGCGCAGGTGCGCCTCAGTGAACAATCGTTATCGGTGAGCGGCCTGCAAGCCATGGGTGAGGTGCGCGCGCGTAATCTTTTACAGCATTGGTGCAGAGAGCAGGGTCGTGACCGAAAGCTACCGACACCCTCGGCGGCACAGTTGCAGTGTATTTGGGATGAGGTGATTGGTGCCGGGCCGGATTGCGATCCGCTGGTGAGCTGGGCAGGTGCGGAGGCGCGGCGTTATCGTGATACCTTGTTTATTGATGCCCCATTGTCTGCACATGACGCCGGGTTGAGATTGGCCTGGGATTGGCAGCAGGGTTTGTTGATTCCCGATTTGGGTGAGCTGCAGTGTGAACGAATGGTAGGGCAGGGTGTGTCGCCTGATGCCCTGCGAGGGCGGGCTGTTGAGGTGCGTTTTCGACAGGGCGGGGAGCAGCTGCGTCCCGCTGGCCGAGTTGGACATCATGCCCTGAGAAAATTGTTTCAGGAAGTCGGCACCCCGCCGTGGTTGCGTGACCGTATCCCGTTGCTGTATGCGGATGATCAATTGCTGGCGGTGGCAGGATTGTGGGTCGCACACGAAGCAGTGGCGCAGCCGGATGAGCAGGGTGTATGTTTGGTTTGGCCATCGTCGGGCTGATGTGTGGTCTGTGGTATTATCACTTGGTTTTTTTATCGAATTTAAACGAATTCTCATGATGCTCCATTGCTGCTATTGGCTCCGCTTACGGATGTTTTTCGGACGGGTTTTGATGGTCGCTATGGCCCTGGCCACCACGGCATCTGCCGGGGAAACATTTACTGGTGAGCGCTATCTGCATTCGCAACAACAGTGTATGCGTTGTCATGACGACAAGGCGGATTTGCAAAAGGTGCTCACGGTCAGTTTGAGAAAGTGCCAGAGCTGTCACGAAACGGTGACGCCGCCCCAGGCCTCTGCGCAACATCAAGCAGGTGTGCGTAAAGTCAGTGAGCAAAAATTTTTAACGCGATGGGATGAGCCCAAAAGCGCCAAAATTGCCAATCGAAAAGCGAATTATGGTATGCGCTACCCACTGTACACGGATGGCTCGCGCCTGGGAGATGCACCCAACAGGATGGTGCGAGTTCCTGCGGGTGAATTTATTATGGGTAGCAATTCCCGGTTGCCGGACGAGGGGCCGCAGCACACGGTGAGCCTGCCAAGTTTTTATATTGACCAGTTTGAAGTGACGAATTTACAGTATAAAAAATTCAATGATAACACGCGTGCTCGTTCCCCCCGTCACTGGCGGAATCGCACATTTCCGGCGGGAAAGGCCGATCATCCTGTTGTGTATGTGAGCTGGAAAAATGCTAATGACTATTGCCACTGGGCAGGAAAACGTTTGCCCAGCGATGAAGAATGGGAAAAGGCAGGCCGTGGCGGTGACGCTCGTATGTTTCCGTGGGGCGATGAATTTGATACTGCCAAGGCCAATACGCCAGCGCGTTGGCAGGAAATTAGCCAGTTTGGCGATACCACGCCGGTGGGTGCATTTGAAGATGGAAAAAGTCCGTATGGGGTTTATGACATGTCTGGCAACGTATGGGAGTGGACGGCTTCCTGGTATAAAGCCTATCCCGGTAACCAGACGCCTTCGGAAAGTTATGGCGAGCGTTATAAAACCTTGAAAGGTGGTTCATGGTTTGATTGCTCATTTTACAAGTGCGGTATTTCGGCGCCCATGTTCAACCGCTCATTTTTCGCCAAGAAAGTTAAAAATGATAGTTTCGGTTTTCGCTGTGCGAAAAATGCAGAGTAAAAACCACCGAGAAAAAGCACAGGGGAAAAGAGGTAAATCGCAGTGCAGACAATGAAAGATTATTGTGTCATGTGCGTGTTGGTGTTACTTGTTGGCTGCGAAAAAAATGGCGAGAAAAGTGCTCGTGAAGAAATGGATGAGTCGTCGATTGGCCAGATTGTTTCACAGGTGTTGGTTCCTGGTGGCGAATTTATTCGTGGTAGCAATAAGGAAGATGATGTGGCGATGCGTCAGCAATATGGTTTTCCTTCGCCGTTATTTGTGGACGAGCATCCGCAAAAAAAGATACATCTTGATGCTTTTCGAATTGATCGTTACGAAGTGACCAATAAACAATTTAAAATCTATATGTTGAAAACCCGGCGCATGTTGCCCTATGCCTGGATGAGTAACGGTTACGCAATGACTGAAGAGCAGATGAATATGCTGGATGTCAAAAAATTGCGTAGAATGGCTGTCGATATTTTTTCTGTGGATTTTGATACACGCAACGTGGATGAACCCGCATTGCTGGTGGCAATGTTGGCGCAGCAGGAATTACGTGATCATTATCCAGTGACGGGCGTGAACTGGTTTGCGGCCAAAGCATTTTGTGAGTGGCGCGGTGCCCGGTTGCCCTCGGAGGCAGAATGGGAAAAGGCAGCGCGCGGTCCAGAGGGGTTTGAATATCCGTGGGGTAATGATTGGGATCTAAAATTCATTAATGCCAGCGCTGCGGGTAAATGGGTTGAAAATATAGCTCCGGTGGGTGTTTCACCCCAAAATAAATCACCTTATGGGGCCTACGATATGTCAGGTAATGTCTGGGAATGGGTCGCCGATTGGTATCAACCTTATGCGGGATCAGAATATCAAACCGAGGCCTTTGGGAAATATAATCGAGTTATTCGGGGTGGTGGTGCCGGGTATTACGCGCTCAGCTACTTCTTTCGTGGGGCAGCGCGTCGGTTTTCTGAGCCTGAAATGGAAAGTAAAGACGTTGGATTTCGTTGTGTTAATGACGTTTGATGGCGAAACAAAATATCACTTAACAGACTTTAATGATTCGAGAAAAATGATTGCAGGAAATAAATGAATGACACAGAAAGTTGAGAAAAATAAATTGATTTCGATCACCTACAGCATATTGTCTGAGCAGGGTGAAATGGTTGAACAAAATGATATTCCGGTTGATTTCGTTTATGGGGCCAATGATCGTATTTTCCCCAAAATAATTTTGGAACTAGAAGGGAAGACTATCGGTGATAGCGTTGAGGTGGTATTGCTACCTGAAGACGGTTTTGGTTTTGAAGACCCGGAGCTGATTATTACCATGAATATCGAGGCCGCGCCGCCAGAATACCGTGTGATTGGCGCCAAACCTACATTCCGAAATGAGCAAGGTGGAACCTTGGAAATGACGGTGACAAAAATTGAGAATGGCCAAATTACGGTGAATGGAAATCATTCTTTTGCCGGTAAAATAATGCGTTTTGTGGTGTCCATTGTGGGTGTGAGAGATGCCAGCGAGGGTGATGCAATGGACTTCAGTCATGAGCTGGTGCCACCGGCGGTTCAATAATTTATATGAGTGAAAGATTGTATTTAATGCAGGATACCTAAGGTCGTGTGTTGGTTTGAAATCTCCTCCTCATGATTGACCGGTAACCAAATAGTAAATGTTGAACCTTTCCCTTCAATACTTTCAAGGCTGATATCACCCCCCATTAGCCGGCAGATGCGCCGACTAATGGCCAGGCCCAGGCCTGTCCCACCATATTTTGGACCGGCACCTGAACTTGTTTGCTGAAAGGGTTGAAAAAGATTTTCGATATCCTTTTTCGGAATGCCTATGCCAGTGTCGATAACCTGTATTCTTATCCACAGTTTTTCTTTGTGGAGTTTATGTTCAGCATTGATGGTAATGGTGCCATTTTCGGTAAATTTTACCGCGTTACTGAATAGATTCATTAACACTTGTTTCAATCGCATCGGATCAACGATGATAAAACCGAGGTCTTCTTCGTTGTACACCTTTAATATGTCATTATTTTTTTGCAAGCTTGGACGAAATGATTCAGCCATTTCATTGATGAGCTGACTAATGTCGGTGGCTTCGAGGGAAAGGTCCATCTTGCCAGCTTCAATTTTGGAAATATCCAGAATGTCATTGATTAGGTTAAGGAGATGATGACCTGAACTCGAGATGCTTTGAAGGTCGGGTATCTGCTGCTTGTCGACAGAATTCTCTAGATCCTCCATTAATAATTCGCTGTAACCAATGATGGCATTGAGTGGTGTGCGTAATTCGTGGCTCATGTTAGCCAGGAATGCACTTTTCGTTTTGTTAGCGGATTCCGCATTTTCTTTTGCCTGAAATAATTCTTTTTGTCCCATTTGCCTTTCTAATGAGAGACCAACCCAACTACCGATTAGATTGACCAAGTCCTTATCAGTATCGGTGAATGCATTACGGCGTGGATATCGGCTTGAGAAATTGACGGTGCCGAATTTGCTACCACGAACATTGATATTTGATGCAATATACGATTCGAGTTGTGAGAACTTGTAATACGGGCTATCTGCATGTTCTGATTGGCTGCTGTTACTAATGGCAATGGCATTTTTGGAGGAAAAAGTGACGATGCAAAATGTTTTATTCAGCGGTAAAACAGTTCCTGGTGTTATCTCGTAAGATTTTGGTGCGTGTGTATACAAAAATGTGTTTGTACTTTTTTCAACGTCTATTTTGCAGACTTTGGCAATTTCCAAATTGAGCATGCGGCAACCCAGTTTGAGCATTTCTGATATTTGCTCATCGATATTCAGGCCAGCCATTGAAGAGACTTTATAGAGTTCCCGAATACGTTTACCTTGATTTAACAAGGCAGCTTCCGTTTTTCCAGTACGTCGTACGACAAAAATGGTGAAAATACCAAGCATCACAGCGACACTGGCAAACAGGCCGATCAGCCAATAAGTGGTGCGATTACGATAAGCCACTTCTGCAATCTTCGTTTCTACCTGGCTGCGTTGTACATCCAGGAGTTTTGAAATTCCTTCAACGAAGATATCCTGGATGGGGACGACCTCATCTAACAAGATTTGATTGGCGGCATCGATTTTCCCATCGAGTATCAAGTTCAATACTTGATTTTGTGATCGCCCTCCTTTATTCAGTGTTTCTCGCACATGATCCCAAGCGAGTTTTTCTTGGCTGCTCATAGGACGTGATAACACCTTTTCCCGCATCGATAAGAAAATGCTGCCAAGTTCACGGAAACGACTTTGCTCTTCGTCCTGTTCAAAGAGGTCGGCCATAATACTCATGCGGTGCAAGGCCAAGGCGCGGCGGTAGGCGGCATTTCGCATCACTGCGATTTGCCGTGTCTCTAATTGAGCATCAGCAATTTCATTGAGGATGGCTTCATTGTTATAAACATTGATAACCCACACGCTTAGTAGCACCACCAGAACCACTACAATGGTGGCAAAGCCGATGGTGATGATAGTTTTTGATCGTGTTTCTGCTGAGCGTAAATCCATTATTTTTGTTACGTTTGGTAATGAAGCCGTTCGGTAAAATTCAGTGAATTACTAGTTATGGGGTATTTCTTCGCTCGATATGAACGCGCTGACAAGCTGCGTATTGTTGCCGTTATCGTTTGTTGTTGCTGTGTTAAGCGGTTGCACAGGGGTGAATCTTTAGTGTCTGTGGGGAAATCGTCGAGAGAATGGGGCATGTTGGTGTGCTGACGTTACAGGTGCGACTCAGGTCTTGCCCTGTAGTTGCAAGACGATGGCTTCGTTTTCCAAAGTGGAAATGTCCTGGGTGATTTCTTCATCACGAGCGATGGTGCGTAGCAGGCGACGCATGATCTTTCCGGAACGGGTTTTGGGCAGGTTGTCGGCGAAGCGCATGTCATCCGGTTTGGCGATGGGGCCGATTTGCTGGGCGACCCAGTCGCGCAGTTCGCGGGTTTTTGCAGCGTCGATGCCGTTTTCTGGCCGCTCGCCGCGTAATACCACAAAGGCAAAGATGCTTTCGCCCTTTATCTCGTGGGGTCGGCTGACGACAGCGGCTTCGGCGACCATGGGGTGGGCGACCAGTGCCGATTCGATTTCCATGGTGCCGAGGCGGTGGCCGGAGATGTTGAGCACGTCATCAATGCGGCCCATGATCCAAAAATAGCCGTCTTCATCGCGACGCGCGTTGTCGCCGGCCACGTAAAGCTTGCCATCAAACATTTTCCAGTAGGTGTCGTAGTAACGTTGGTCATCGCCCCATATGGTGCGGATCATCGAGGGCCAGGGTTTGCGGATCACCAAAATGCCGCCTTGATTGGGCTCGGTAATACTGTTGCCTTCAGCGTCGACAATGTCGGCGGCGATGCCC
The DNA here is from genome assembly GCA_964401355.1 of uncultured Ectothiorhodospiraceae bacterium. Classification (GTDB taxonomy): domain Bacteria; phylum Pseudomonadota; class Gammaproteobacteria; order SZUA-152; family SZUA-152; genus SZUA-152. The sequence continues at coordinate 6,898 of CAYNYJ010000028.1, forward strand.
GGCAAGGCCAGCGTGCAGGAACCGGGTTTGGTGGCCACAGCACCCGGTACTGGGGCCAGCATGTGGGCACCGGTTTCTGTCTGCCACCAGGTATCGACAATGGGGCAGCGTTCGCCACCGATGATTTTGTGATACCACATCCAAGCCTCAGGGTTGATGGGTTCGCCCACGGTGCCTAGCAGACGAATGCTGGAGAGGTCATAGCGGGTGGGAGTTTCATCGCCACCGGCTTTCATCAGGGCGCGAATTGCGGTCGGCGCGGTGTAGAAAATAGTGACTTTGTGATCCTGACAGATTTTCCAGAAACGTCCGGCGTCCGGCACCGTGGGGGCACCTTCGTACATCAGCATGGTGGCGCCGACCGCCAGTGGCCCGAAGGCCACGTAAGTATGGCCGGTGATCCAGCCGACATCGGCGGTGCACCAGAAAATGTCGTCGTCGTTGATATCGAATACCCACTTCATGCTCATTATGGCATTCAGCAGGTAGCCCCCGGTGGAGTGCTGGATGCCCTTCGGTTTGCCGGTGGAGCCGGAGGTGTAGAGCAGAAACAGGGGATGTTCGCTGCTGACCCAAACAGGCTCACAGGTCTCGGCTTGGTTTTCGACAAAATCATGCCACCAGATGTCTCGTGAGTCGGTGAAATTCACATCGTGCCCTGTGCGCTTGAGCACGATGACATTTTCAATGCTGGGGCAACCCTTGTTGATGGCTTCGTCGGTGGCGGCTTTCAGTTCTACTATCTTGCCACCGCGAGTGGCGCCATCTGCGGTAATGACGATTTTGGCACCGGCATTTTCGATACGATCTTTGAGAGACTCTGCGGAAAAACCACCAAACACCACGGAGTGGGTCGCGCCGATACGGGCACAGGCTTGCATGGCGACGACGGCCTCTGGTGTCATCGGCATGTACAGGATGACCCGGTCGCCAAGACCGATTCCCAGAGATTTCAGGCCATTGGCGAACTGACACACATCGCGGTGTAATTCGGCGTAGCTGATATGCCGGGTATCACCCTGTTCACCTTCAAATATAATCGCGGTTTTATCCGCGTGCTTCTCCAAATGACGATCAAGGCAGTTATACGATAAATTAAGACGGCCATCAGCGAACCACTGATAGTGTGGTGCATTGCTTTCATCTAACACGGTAGTAAATGGGGTTTGCCAGTCGAGTTCAGTGCGGGCCAATTCTGCCCAAAAGCCTTCATGGTCGGCTTCAGCCTGGGCGTACAGGGCATCAAGCTCTGCACGGTTTTTGATGAATGCCTGGTTTGAAAACGCTGCATCGGGCGCAAATAGGCGATCTTCTTGCAGGCTCGACTGGATATTTTCTTCCATGTTTTTTCCCGGATAATTGACATTCTTTCGCGTGGGGCTAGCGCTTCACCCCGTTTATCTTGGGCTTGATATTAACAGGCTGAGAGAAAGCCCGCACCTGTGTTAAAAGGGACTGCTGAGTGGCAGGAAATCAGTGTTGCGATGGTGGTCACGTCAGCAATCTGGGTGCAGCGCCCAAGGCCAACAAGTGGCGAATGGCTTCCTGTGGTAGCGGCGGGCTATAGAGAAAGCCCTGCATTGCATCGCAATTCAGGCTCTTAAGAAATTCGAGTTGTTCCAGAGTTTCCACGCCTTCTGCAATGACCTCCAAGCTGAAATTGTGGGCCATGGCAATCATCGCTTTAACTATTTCCTGTCCATTTTTATCATCACCGATATCACGAATGAATGAGTTGTCGATTTTAATGCTGTGAATAGGCAGTTTTTTAAGCTGGCCCATTGACGAATAACCTGTACCAAAATCGTCGATGGACAAGCGGACTCCTAATGCGACTAATTTTTCCAACATAGGGCTGGTATGTATTTGAAAATTCAGGAGCGTGCTTTCGGTCATTTCCAGAGTTAATTTTTCGGGGGGCATACCGGAGTCTTCAAGTATGTTGTGAATTTTCTGAGGGAAGTCGGGTTGCAATAATTGTTGTGCAGATATATTAACCATAATCGATATGGAATCTAAATCCGAGGATTGCCATTTGCGATATTGTTGGCAAGTTTTTCGTAGTACCCAATAACCAATATCGTTAATCAGCCCGGATTCTTCGGCGATAGGAATAAAGGTGTTCGGTGGCACCATGCCAATATCTCGGTGATACCAGCGGATGAGAGCCTCCATGCCATATATATTTCCAGTGCCAATATCAATCAGCGGCTGGTAGTACAAATCGAGTTGATTTGTTTTCAGCGCCACCCGTAATTTTGATTCGATATCCAGACGTTTGGAGTTTTGTGTTCCCATCGCATGGTTGTAGAGTTGGTAAGCATTGCGACCGGAGTCCTTGACGCGATACATGGCAATATCAGCATGTTTGGCCAGTAGTTGAGGCGTTTCCCCATCGCCTGGAAAAAGACTAATGCCAATACTAACGCCCACGAAACAATTGTGGCCGGAGAGATAAAAAGGTTTTGACAGGGTTTTAATAATAATTTTTGCAATTCTTACCGCATCCGTCGAACCACTGATGTCGGAGAGGATAACGGTAAATTCATCGCCACCCATGCGCGCTACAGTATCAACCTTTCTTAAGCAGAGTTTGAGTCGTTTTGCAGCTTCGACCAGTAACATGTCCCCGATGTCATGGCCCAGTGTATCGTTAATGATTTTAAAACGATCGAGATCCAGCATCATCACCGCAAGCCCCTTGTTGGAACGATGTGAAAATTCCAGGGAGTGCGATAAACGGTCATGAAACAATGCGCGGTTTGGCAGCCCTGTCAGAATGTCATAATGAGCAAGATGTTCCAGTCGTTTTTCGACTTCTTTGCGTTCCGTGATATCCGAAAAAATGCCGACAAAATGCGTGATTTCATTGTTATCATTTTTAATGGCGCTGATGCTTAACCATTTTGGATAAATTTTTCCGGTTTTTCGTTTGTCCCATATTTCACCTTGCCAGATGCCGTGATTAAGTATGGATGTCCACATGTGTTGATAAAATGGATTGTTGTGAAGGCCAGATTTAAGCAAGCTGGCCTTCTTTCCCAGTACCTCATTTTGTGAGTAACCGGTAATGGCTTCAAAGGCGGGGTTGACTTTTACGATTACACTGTCTCTGTCCGTTATTACGATGCCCTCCGGAGTGCTTTCCATCAGTTTGTTGGCTAATCGCAATATAGTTTCAGAAGATTCGCGTTGTGATATATCACGGACAATGCCAATAAATAAAGGTGTGGTAGAGGAACTGAATCGATTGATTGATAATTCAATAGGAAGCTCCTCGCCATTTTTTCGAAGTCCTGTGACACTGGCTCGCAATGGTTTGATTTCACTTTCTGGCTGCTCGGTATATCGACGAAGTCTGTTTTCATGTCCCGCGCGATAGCGAAGCGGCATTAGCATGGTAAGATTTTTATTAATGGTCTCTACGGAAGAGTAACCAAAAATTGATTGAGCGGCAGTGTTGAAGGATTTTATGATTCCGTGAGCATCGACAGTGACCATACCATCCGCAGTAGAATCAACCAGGTTGCGTACAAAACTCTCGCTCAGTGCGGCGGCCTCAGTGCGTTCCTGGACTTGTGCAACCATGTTGCGAAAAGCATGCGCCAGAATTCCAAATTCTCCCGCAGAATCATCAGGTAAAATAAAATCTGTTTTTCCATTGGCAAATTGTCGGGAAGCTAAGGTTATTTGATTGAGTGGCTGCGTAATGACACGTGAAAATATTGATGCCAGCATGGTGGAAATTCCGACCAGTACCAGTGCAATGATGGAAATCTTGTCGAGTGCGGGAAAAATATTTTGTGTAATATTTTTATACGGTGTCGTTGTTATTTTAATATATTGCTGTTGTCTGCTGCCATCAAATATCATTTTCCGATAACTTAAAATAACAGAACCAGTGATATGACGTGAAATAATATGGCCATACATTTTTTCAGCGTTGAGTATGTTGGCCATTTCTGGAAAGATATCCTGAATGTGGGTTGTGCCAGATTCTCTTTTATTGTCAGGTTTTGTTTCGAAAGGGTCGTTATCATTATTCAAGATAAGTAGTATTTTCCCTTGTTTTTCAGCAAAAAATTGTACGTTATTTTTCTGCTCAAAAATCGAGGTCAATATTGCGCCAAGGTCGATATCAATGACCACGACGCCCAATAAGGACCTATTGTCGTTGTGAATGTTGTCCTGAATGAGTGCTGCAGCCTGTAGTATTAGTTTTTCGGTTTGATCTCCCCAGTTTTCTTTTTTGTTATTATTTGAGTGGGTATTTTTATAGGTGTTTGATAAATATGCGTGATAATTTAATGTGTTTTTTGCACGAATAAAAAAAACTTCGGTAGCAGCCTGGGCCAGATTTTTTTCAGGAGTTCGGAGTATGTTGTTATTTTTTTTGATGACGGAAACTATTTCGCGACCATTATCACTGATGTCAATGTAGCGTACTTTTAAATAATGGGGTTTGGAATGTAAAAACCCAGAAAATATTGCGGCCAGTCTTTCCCGCCATAATGTTTCTGTCGATCGGTCCAGGGTATGTGTATTGCGCGCCAGTGTCTGTGCGTCTTTCAGTGCGTTGTTAATAATGTTTTTCAGCAGTCTGGTTTCAAGGGCCAATGTTGCCAGCTGCGATTGGAATTCTTTTTGTATCAACAACTCTTTACTGGATGAATAGGAGGCAATGCCGATGATGCCTACGGAGATAAACACCAGGCCAAATGCCAGGCCTGAAATTTTGTCTGCAATCTTTATACTTTCTTTGGCCTGCCAACGTAGGAAAAGAAGAGTTCCCCACAGTATTAATGAAACACCGGTACCGATACTTAATGCCAGCAGAGATGGCGTATTGGATATGTTGCTGAGCGCGAGAGCGGGCCGATGACTGGTGAACTGCATTGAAGTAATGGCGGAATAATAACTGGCATCCAGTGTTAAGCCGATGATCACTGCTGCGATCAACTGAATTTGAAAAGTAGATTTCCGTGTGCCGTCTCGAAAAGTGAACATCGAGTACAACAGCATGGCGATGGCCGCACTGATAAACAGTATCGATAAAATAACCAGTGCGGGTTGGTAGTGAATTGTGGCCGCTGTTTGTAGTGTCGCCAGATTGAGATACAGGCTTCCACTTATCAACAGGACAGTGCTTATTGTGGTGATGACAAAACGTCGGGTATTGTTGGTTTTTTGTCGGCTGAAGTTAAATATTATTGCGGCGGAGATGATCGAAATTAGCAACGCCAGTGTCGTGATACGCAGGTTGTAATCAATTTGAAGGGGCACTGTTCGCGACAATATGCCGATGAACTGGGCGGCCCACACGCCGACTCCCATCACCGAGGCCGCGCCCACAATCCAACGTCGTTGCTGGCCCCGGGATGTGCTCAAAATGCAGCGGGCCAATTCCAGGATGGTGTACGTTACGAACACCGCGAGAAACGCCGACAGGATAATCAGCGAATAGTCGAAACTTCCGGTAATGATGTGTTGTGCCGATGTCATCCGTTGACCTGGCTTCCAATTGCGCGAGAGCATCACGCAGTTGTGTTTTGTAATGATGAATAATTGAGGTGTCCTTGCTGGCGCTTATCGGCAAATCAACGCCCGACTTGATGTTTTGTTGTTTTTCGGATGCGTTGGGTGACAGAGAAAGGTTGCTAAATACGCTTGTGGGGCGACTATCTTGTGTACTGGTTGCCCCACAAACGCTGCCACCAGCGGCGTTGATTGGCAGGGGTCGTGATGGTGGCGGGTAAGTCGCAAGGCGCGTCGAGGCTGAGAGTCCAGCCAGGTAATGGGGATGTTTCGCTGAAGCCGCAGACGACACTGAGGTTGCCGGGGTCGTAGATTTTCACCAAGCGCGGGTGGCAGGGGTTATCGACATAAACGATGCCGCAATAATCTTCTGCGTGTTCGGTGCGCAGTAGTGTATCGATTTTGTTGAGAAACGATGCCAGTTCAATCGCTGTGAGGAGGTATCGGGAGGCATTTCACTCATGGCGTAGGCGTACCAGCCAGCATCGGCGCGTTGTCGCAGGGCGTCCCATAGGGTACCGAACTGTGGCCAGCGCAGCATGTTGGTAAAACCGCCGTTAAAGCGTTTCAGAAATTGACGTGTTTCCGTGTTTTTCATGCTAATGCCCGTCTGTTCGCGTTATTTATGGGAGTTTTCGACGATGATGGCATCCGTGCGCGGGATTTTCTGAAATTCCCAGTGCTCAACCGCCCAGGCCAGTATGACCGCCGGTGGGGCGCTAGCGAGGCTGACTTCCGGTTGTTGGCCCAGGAATTTCAGCGCATTGAAGAGGGTGGGGCCGGGCCTGTGGCGGTCGATGGCGGCGGCGAAAGTCTGCTTGCTCAGTTTTTGTCCTGCTGAGTTACTGGCTACAGGCAAGTGGCAATATTTCGGATGCGGGTATGCTAGGCAGGTTTGCAGGTAACGTTGAGGCGCTGTTGACGATAGTAAATCCGTGCCGCGCACAATTTCTGTGATCTGTTGTTCGGCATCATCGACCACCACAGCCAGATGGTAGGCGAAGAGCCCGTCTGCCCGACGCACGATAAAATCCCCAACCTCGTTGGCCAGGCAGGTGTTGACCTGGCCTTGCAGACTATCGGTGAAGCTGTCGGTGTCGTTTGGGATTCGCAGCCGGGTTGCTCTTGCGACGGTATTGATTGGCAAGCCGGTGCGGCAGGTGCCGGGATAAAGGCGGAGTCCATCGCTGTTTGGATGAGTGTGTTTGTGGGTCGTGGTGCCAGTTTTGGTATCAGCCTTGGCGATCATTTGGGCGATGGATGCGCGAGTGCAGCTACAGGGGAAACTGTCTCCCTGTTTTTCCAGTTGCTTCAGCGCGGCGCTGTAAGCTTTCTGGCGTTGACTTTGGTAGAGCACCGGGCCATCCCAATGCAATTGATAGGCCTCCAGTGTACGCAGAATGTCACTGGCCGCACCTGTTTGCACGCGAGGAGGGTCGATATCTTCCATCCGCACCCGCCATTCTCCCTCCTGGCTACGGGCCTGTAAAAAGCTGCCAAGGGCCGTGATCAGCGAACCAAAATGCAAGGGGCCGGTGGGCGAGGGGGCGAAACGTCCACGGTAGTTGTACGTTGCCTTGTGGGTTGAACTCTCGTTTTTAGGCATAACACCAGTGTAACAGTAGCCCAGCGTCGGTGTGATTAAGCATGTTCCTCAATAATCATCCTAATAATAATGTCATGTTGGACGATGTAGAGTTCAACTGCGCAGTGAGTTTTTAAAAAAGGGAAATACGGTGAGTTGGTTGATTGAGGGGATTATGCACGACGGGCGGACGTTTCGTCCCAGTGACTGGGTGGATCGGATATCAGGTGCGGTAGCGAGTTTTGGCCCGGATCGACGTTTGCGATACAGCTCGGTACGTCCCTGTTTCGTCAAGGGCAAAAAATGCCTGGTGATGCATAAATCCCTGGAAATCGATGATCCCGCCATTTTTGACTTTGTGAGCAAGTTTGTTCGTTCCAACGGATTGCGCATGAGCGATTTGGCCTTGGCCAGCGTAGCGGAAGAACATACCCAGGTGCTGGAGGCGGTTGCGTAATTACGTATCGCCAGCCACGGTAGTTCACAAATAAAATAGGAACCTATAGGGGGTTTACGGCAAGGGCCACTCATCCTGATGGATGAGTGGCCTTTTTATGGCAGAAAAATCGTCGCCAGTGACGCGGGGTTGGTAGTGAATGTCCCGATAGCGACGTTTGGATCTATTTTCCGTACTGCTTTTCGCGGATCTCGTTCAGCGTTTTACAGTCGATGCACTGGGTCGCCGTTGGGCGGGCTTCCAAGCGGCGAATGCCGATTTCCACCCCACAATGTGTGCAGTAGCCATAGTCTTCTTCGAGATCGCTGATAGATTCATCGATCTTCTTGATCAGTTTACGTTCCCGGTCACGGGTGCGTAATTCCATTGCAAATTCAGATTCCTGACTCGCCCGGTCGTTGGGATCGGGAAAGTTGGCCGCCTCATCCTGCATGTGATGTACGGTCTCGTCGACCTTGGTCATTAGCTGTTGTTTCCAGCCGTTGAGAATCATGCGGAAATGGGCTGCCTGATCCGGGTTCATGTACTCCTCCCCCTTCTTTTCCTTGTAGGGAGTGAAGTTGGTGAACTGACCATCGTCCAGGATCGAGCTGACAACAGATTTGCTCTTCTTTTTGGGAACTGGCTTTTTCACTGCAGCTTTTTGGGTCGCCGTCTTTGTAGCAGCGGCCTTTTTAGCCGGCGCTTTCTTTTTAGCGGTAGAACCCGTGGTTCCCTTTTTCTTTACAGCCTTTTTAACAGCCATAGTACGACTCCTGTTTCCCGCCATTTTGCGACAGGTACTTAAAATTAAGGGCGCATCTTATAGCAAAAATGGCGTGTTAGCGCAAATCTTTTTGTGTCAGTGTCATCGCACGACGGGTACTTGACTGTCGAGTCGGCGGACAATGTACAGTAAGCTATACGGCCGCTCGCGGCCAGTCCCGGACTGTGCTCAAACTCCGTGCTTGTGGGTCTATCGACACTATTTTGGAAAAATGAAATAAACAAATGAATGAATTAAAAGCACTTTTGTTTGATGTGGATGGCACCTTGGCCGACACAGAACGGGACGGCCATCGGGTGGCCTTTAACCAGGCCTTTGCGGATGCCGGTTTGGATTGGGACTGGTCGCCGGAATTATACGGTCGGTTACTGGCGGTGACCGGCGGCAAGGAACGTATTTATCATTTTCTGGAAACCGTCAACACGGCCTTTACCCGGCCGGCGGATCTTGATGGTTTTATTCGCAGCCTGCATGCTGCAAAAACCGTGTATTACACCCAGTTGCTGAAAGACGGTGAGATTCCGTTGCGTAGCGGTGTGCGTCGCTTGATCGACGAGGCGAGGGACGAGGGCATGCGCATGGCGATTGTCACCACCACCACGCCTGCCAATGTGGAGGCCTTGCTGATCCACACGCTGGCACCGGATGCGATGAGCTGGTTTGAGGTCATCGCCGCAGGCGATATTGTGCTGGCTAAAAAACCGGCAGCGGATATTTACGATTTTACCCTGCAGGAAATGGGTTTGACTGCGGCAGACTGTATCGCCTTCGAGGATTCTCGCAATGGCATTCTCTCGTCGCAAGGTGCGAAGTTGACGACGGTGATCACGATTAACGGTTATACCGCCGAGGATGATTTCAGCGGCGCGGCGATTGTGTTGGATCACATGGGCGAGCCGGAGACACCCTTTGGCGTGTTACAGGGCGATGCCGGTGATTCGGTGTGCCTGGACATGGCGCTGGTGCGTCGCTTGCACGTGGGGTACAAATTATAGTGCTGAGTGCTGAGTGCGGACTGGAACGCGAGTAATTTGCCAATGCATAACAAACTACACCCACCCCTCCGGATTGCCAGCCGCATGGCGGACATCGAGCCCTTTCATGTCATGGATTTGCTGGCCAAGGCTCGTGCGCTGGAGGCCGGGGGACGGGATATTGTACACATGGAGATCGGTGAACCGGATTTCGAGACCCCGGCGCCGATTTGTGATGCGGCTAAACGGGCGCTGGAGGCGGGTAAAACGCATTACACCTCCGCTGTTGGCCTGCCAGCCCTGCGCGAAGCGATCAGCGCTTATTATCAGAGCGATTACGGCGTGTCGGTGACGCCGGAGCGCATCATCGTCACTCCCGGAGCCTCAGGCGCGTTGCTGCTGACGACGGGGGTGCTGGTCAATCCCGACGATCAGGTGTTGATGGCCGACCCCGGATACCCCTGTAATCGTCATTTTGTGCGACTCATGGAGGGGAAAGCGGTAGGCATTCCGGTGGGTGCCGATACGGACTACCAGCTTACTGCCGCGCTGCTGGAACAGCACTGGACGGATCGCACCGTCGCCACGCTACTGGCCAGCCCTTCGAATCCCACGGGTACCCTGGTGCCCATAGGTGCACTGCGGGAGATGGCCGACACTGTGGCGGCACGCGGGGGGCGGCTGATCGTCGATGAAATCTACCACGGCCTAACCTATGACGAGACAACAGAAACGGCTTTGAGTCTTTCCGATGAGTTGTTTGTCATCAACAGCTTCTCCAAATATTTCTGCATGACCGGTTGGCGACTGGGTTGGCTGGTGGCCCCTGAAGCTTACGTGCGCGACCTGGACAAGCTGGCGCAAAACGTCTTTCTTGCTGCGCCCACGTTGTCGCAGTACGCCGCCTTGGCCGCCTTCGCGCCAGAGTCCCGTGAGATTTTGAGCGGTTACCGGGAGGCTTTCCGGCAGCGGCGAGATTTCCTGTTGCCCGCGCTGCGTGAATTGGGTTTCGACATTTCGGTGACGCCCGCCGGGGCCTTTTATCTGTACGCCGACTGCTCGCGCTTTACCTCGGACAGTGACGCCTTTGCGCTGGACGTGCTGGAAAAGGCGGGGGTTGCCATTACCCCGGGTAAGGATTTTGGCGCGCATCAGCCACAGCGCTACGTGCGCTTTGCCTACACCACCTCTTTGGAGAGGCTGGAGCAGGGGGTGGAGCGGTTGGCTGACTACTTAAAAACATTGCCGTAATAAAATTATTTTGTGTTGAACTTCGCATAAAAAGCCGCGTCATAGTGTGGGACTGGTGATGTTGTTTTGTAGTACGGATGACGACACCAGAGGGTTTCATGACGTTTGTTCGCTTTGTGCCTGTCGCATGGTCTCGTGTTGCGACTACTCCTCCCTAAAATACGGTGGGCACTCAGCAACATGCGTTCATGGAACCTTTTTTTATGCGGGCTTTTTTTACGTTCTTTCCATCTTCCGGGCACATTGTCGGGGTTCCATTATCTTTGGCTCGTTCGCCATGATTTACTCACAACGCATGCCTTTTGCGCTGGCATAACCCAGCCTGCTGCGTTCGTACTGGTATTTTTTGCACAGGCTGCGAAATCCGCTGAGGAAATCATCTAGTGGCTGGTTTGTACCATTCCAGTTTTTGGCGATGAGTTGTCGTAGGGCAAACGAGTTTTTCCAAAAATTGTCGGGAAAAGTGATGATGTCAAAGATCACCTCAAACTCCAGATATTGCAGGTTGATCAACACCGCAATGCGTTCGTAATGGGCGGCAATTTGATGGAAACCACCCAAGGTGTCGGAATAGTAGATCTGCTCCCCCGTCTTGTTTTGGGCAAGTAGCCGGGTTATGTGGTTTGTTTGCGACGACAGTTTTTGCGGGTCAAATGTTGCTTGGTGAATAAGAATTTCGTAGTGGGTGTCAAGGATATCAATGACGCCGCCAAGGGCCTCCACCTTGAGAGCATCCATCATATTGTTGGCTTTTTTTAAGGTATCCGTGACTTGGATGAGGCCAATAACAACGCCGATGATCAGGCTGAGACAGGTCAGGATTGCTGAAACCTTGGTTGCCGTGTTTAAGCTTTTTTCTTTCATAAGACCTCCGTGTCTTATAATGTGTGTGCAGGGTTTTAATGAATCAGGTTGATCGAGGGCTTAAGGCTTATCCCGAAAGCGTGCAACCCACATTGCCGTGGCACCCGCCACTGCCGCGGGCATCACCACAAAATTGAGGATGGGCGTCATCGTGGCGAACGTCACTGCGCCACCGAAACCCAGCGACATCAGACGTTTTTCACCCAACCGCCGCTTCTGTTCATCGGAACGTAGGCCGTGATTGCCCATCGGGTAGTCGGCATATTCCACGCTCAGCATCCAGGCGCTGAATACTAGCCAAATGAACGGCGCGGCGAGATTGACTACCGGGATCAGAAACAACAGCAAAAACGGGATTGACCAGACGACCAGATACAGCAGTTTGCGCAGTTCGTCGATGATCGTGGGCACCAGCTCGTTGAGCATCTTCTTCCAGCCACCGTCGGCATCCTGTGGCTCGCCGGTTAAATGCCGCTCCACCGCCTCGGCCAGCAGACCGTTGAAGGGGCTGGCAATCAGGTTGGCCAATAAGGTGGATACGTAAAACAGGATCAGCAGGGCCGCTACTGCAAACACTACCCACAGTATCCATTCCGACCATTGCAGCCATTCTGGTAATTCCGGCATCAGCCATTGCAGAAAGAGCTCAAACTGGCTACTGCCAAACCAGATCAGCGCGGCGAACAGGGTGAGGTTAATCAGTAGTGGGATCACCACGTAACGCCGCAGGCCGGGCTGCATGATTAGCCGCAAGCCTTGAAAGAAATAGCCGATGCCGACGAAAGGGTTGCTCATGGTGAAAGATTCCTATGGGATGCGGCGGCTAGCAGAGCGACACCAAACGCGGCCTCAGTCTGTTCGGCGTCCTGCATCTCTGCTTGTAAACACTGTTGTCGGATCTGCGTCCAGGCCGTGTTGTGCGCGCCGCCGCCGGTGCTGCGCACGGACACAGGATACGGCGCACCCAGCTCAGTGAGCAAGCGGTAAGCTTGGGCCTCGATGTTCGCGATGCCTTCGAGCATGCCCTGAAAAAAGAGTCGGTGGCTATCGGCGCCAAGAGTGGGGCGCGGGTCGAGGCGGGGGGCGAGTTGTGCGTCATTGACGGGAAAGCGCTCGCCGACCGCGGGCAACGGGTAATAATCCAGTCCGGTGGGTTGCTCCGGTTTGAGTTGTGCGCTCAGGATTTGTAACTGCGCAGCGCTGAAATGCTGGCGTAGTACCGCACCGCCGCTGTTGGAGGCACCGCCCACCAGCCAGCGTTGTTGTCCATCTATTGTTAATGGCTGACTATAAACGCCATATTCGGCGGCGAAGATGGGTTGCGCGGCGATGACCTTCACGACCAGCGTCGAGCCCAGCGCGGTGACCGCCTCGCCGATCTCGCGGGCCCCGGTGGCCATGAATGAGGCGGTACTGTCGGTGGTGCCGGCAATTACGCGGGTGTGGTTCGGCAGACCAAAGCGGCGGGCCAGCTCAGAGGTGAGGTGGCCGATAAGACTGCCGGGGGCGACGACCTTCGGCAGTAAGTCCCGTGACAGGTCGAGTTTTGATAACCAGTCTGGCCAGACCTTGTGTTCGGCATCAAAACCCAGTTTGAGAGCATTGTTATGGTCGCTGAGGCCGGCTTGGCCGCATAGCTTTCCCGCTACCCAATCAGCCTGATGCGTGACCTGCGCTGCGTCTGCGGTGAACCCCTGTTCCGCCAACCATAATAGTTTGGCCAACGCACAGCTGGCACCCTGTGCTGCGGTGTTGGCGGGGGCAATGCGAGCGATAGCTTCAGCCTGTGTGATGGCTCGTGCATCGTTGTACATCAAGGCTGGGCCGAGTGGGGTGCCTCGTGCGTCGGTGAGCAGCAGCGTGGCCGAGGTGCCGTCCACCGCGATGGCCTGCACCTGTCTCGCATTGATTGTTGCGCAGAGCGTGGTGAGGCACTCGCAGACAGCCATCCACCACAGCGCGGGGTCTTGTTCGACGTGAGTGCCGGTGCGAAGCGCTGCGGGTAGTTCAACGGCAGCCTCGCCGTGAATGCGGTGTTGTTCATCAATGGCAACGGCCCGGCAGCCGGAGGTGCCGAGGTCGATGCCGATGAAGAGGGGCTGGTTCATTTTTCCTCCCCCTCACCCCAGCCCTCTCCCCCAAGGGGGAGAGGGGGCTTAAAGCTGGTGATGTTGCTGAGTATGACCGGTGTGCTGGTGGACCGGTGAATTGTTGTCT
>CAYNYJ010000028.1:20646-39677 GCA_964401355.1 uncultured Ectothiorhodospiraceae bacterium
TCTCTTCCCGTTGAGGAAGAGGGCGCTTAAAGCCGGTGGTGTTGCTGAGTATGACCGGTGTGCTTGTGGACTGATGGATCATCCCCTCTCCCCTTTCCTCCCCCTCACCCCAGCCCTCTCCCCTAAGGGGGAGAGGGGGCTTAAAACTGGTGATGTTGCTGAGTATGACCGGTGTGCTGGTGGACCGGTGAATTGTTGTCTCTTCCCGTTGAGCGAAAGAGAGCTTAAAATTGGTGGTGTTGCGGGGCATGGCCGGTATGTTTGCGCATCGGTGAGTTGTTTTCTCTTCCCGTTGAGGAAGAGGGCGCTTAAAGCCGGTGGTGTTGCTGAGTATGACCGGTGTGCTTGTGGACTGATGGATCATCCCCTCTCCCCTTTCCTCCCCCTCACCCCAGCCCTCTCCCCTAAGGGGGAGAGGGGGCTTAAAACTGGTGATGTTGCTGAGTATGACCGGTGTGCTGGTGGATCGGTGAATGGTTGTCTCTTCCCGTTGAGGAAGAGGGCGCTTAAAGCCGGTGGTGTTGCTGAGTATGACCGGTGTGCTTGTGGACTGATGGATCATCCCCTCTCCCCTTTGGGGAGAGGGTTAGGGTGAGGGGTTTCACTTAATGCGCGAAAAATAGCCTCTAGCACATCCTCAGTTTGAGTCAGAATTTCATCATTCCAAAACCGCAACACCTGAAACCCCTGCACTTCCAAAAAGGCCGTGCGTTTTTCATCATGCGTCTGACGCTCGGTATGTTGTCCACCATCCGCTTCGATGATCAGTTTTTTCTCCAAACAGACAAAATCGACAATGTAGGGAGGAATGGCGTGTTGCCGCCGGAACTTCGCATTATGCACCTGCCGATTGCGTAGCCGTTGCCAGAGCCGATGTTCGGCATCCGTAGCCCGTTGGCGGAGGTTTTTGGCAGGGTTCCCCATTTCACCGTTTACGGCAGCTCAACCCGCTCCGGTGCCTGCCAACCCTTGGCGCGATGCTCGACGATGACGGAAGTGTAAATGCCACCGCGGACGTTGAATTCACCCGTTAGGCGCATGAAGCGGGGTGTGCAAGCAGCCACCATATCACCGAGTATCTGGTTGGTGACGGCCTCGTGAAAGGCTCCTTCGTCGCGGAAAGACCACATGTACATCTTCAATGATTTTAATTCGATACAAACTTTATCTGCGACGTATTCGAGGTTGAAGGTGGCGAAATCCGGCTGCCCGGTTTTGGGGCACAGACAGGTGAATTCGGGGATGTCGATGCGGATGGTGTAATCGCGTTCGGGGTGGGGGTTGTCGAAGGTTTCAAGATCTTTGGAGGGTTTGCTAGGCGGTTTGTTGGACATGATGGACTCGCTGAGTGATTTTTGCACAAAATGCGGATATCGGATTTTTCAATAGGCGCGTAAGATACCCGAACTGGCAAGTTTTCTCACGGTTTTTGGCCAGAAGTTGCCTGTCAATATTGTGCCTTTTGCGAGGCTCCGGTATCGTGCCTCAATAAAAATTATTCCCGACTTCCAGCAAGCACAAGAGCACCCGTAAAATGCGTCTCAGCAAGATTAAACTCGCCGGTTTCAAATCCTTCGTCGATCCCACGACGATTCCCATGCCCTCCAATCTGATTGCGGTGGTGGGCCCCAATGGCTGCGGCAAATCCAACGTGATCGACGCGGTGCGCTGGGTGATGGGCGAGTCTTCGGCGAAAAACCTGCGTGGTGACTCGATGACCGATGTCATCTTTAATGGTTCCACCTCGCGCAAGCCGGTGGGGCAGGCGATGGTGGAGCTGTTGTTCGACAACTCGGACGGCACCATCGGCGGTGAATTTGCCGGTTACAACGAAATCTCGGTGCGCCGCACGGTGTCGCGCGAGGGTCAGTCGCAGTATTTTCTCAATGGCACGCGCTGTCGGCGCCGTGATGTGACCAATATTTTTCTCGGCACTGGTCTGGGGCCGCGTAGTTATTCCATCATCGAGCAGGGCATGATTTCGCGCTTGATCGAGGCGCGACCGGAAGACCTGCGGATGTTTCTGGAGGAGGCTGCAGGCATCTCCAAATACAAGGAACGGCGCAAGGAAACGGAAACCCGGATTCGCCATACCCGCGAAAATATGGAGCGTTTGACGGATCTGCGAGACGAGTTGGGTAAGCAGTTGGATCGCCTTCAGCGCCAGTCAAAAACGGCGGAAAAGTATAAGGAGTTCAAAGATGAAGAGCGCCTTCTTAAAGGACAATTGATAGCGCTTCGTTGGAAGGGAATGGATGCTCAGGCCACTGCGCGTGAGAGTCAGATCAAGGAACAGGAAATCAAGTACGAGGCGGTGGTCGCCCAGCAGCGTGCCATTGAGGCGGAGATCGAAAAGCTGCGTGATGGCAGCGTGGAATCCACGGACATTTTCAACGAGGTGCAGGGGCGTTTTTACAGTGTCGGTGGCGATATCGCCCGCATCGAGCAATCCATTCAGCACGCCAGTGAGCGCCGTGCCGAGCAGACCCAGGAATTACAAACGGCTGAACGCGGCTGGATTGAATCCGAAACCCATTTGACCTCTGATCGGCAAAAAATCAAAGAATTGACCCAATCACTGGAAGAAGTGCAACCACGTCTGGAAGAAACCGGTGCCCGCCAGGAGGCCTCGCAGGCGGCGTTGACCGAGGTCGAACAGGCCATGCATGACTGGCAGAGCCACTGGGATGAGTTTAACCAGCATTCCGCCGAGCCTGCGCGCAATGCTGATGTGGAACGCTCCCGCATTGAAAGTCTGGAAAAGCAATTTATTCAACACGAGCAGCGCACCAAACGCCTGCGCGAAGAGCAGCAACTGCAGTCCACCACCAAACTCGAACAGGAAATCGCCGAGCGTCAGGCCCAGGAAGAAGAGAGTGGCTTGCAGGCCGCGGCACTGCAGGAACGTTTGGAAGGGCATCTGCAAACCATTCAGGCCACCCGTGATACCACTCATCAATTGGGTGCGCAGCTCGACGAGCAGCGTGGCCAGCTGCAATCCATGAAGGGGCGGCATGCCTCGCTGGAGGCTTTGCAACAGGCGGCGCTGGGTAAAACGGAAGGGGAAGTGGCGCAGTGGTTGTCGGACAATCGACTCAGCGATGCGCAACGTCTGGCGCAGGGCTTGAAGGTTGCGGTGGGTTGGGAGCGTGCGGTGGAATGCGTGCTGGGTTTCCATCTCGAAGCCGTGTGTGTCGATGGCATGGACGCGGTGACTGGGAGTCTGGCGAGTCTGGAAAAGGGCGCGTTGGCCTTGTTTGATGTGGCGACCTCCGCCAGTGAACAGTTGTTTGCCGCCACGGGTGATCTCGCTACGGCGTTGAGCAGCCACGTCGAGTCACCGTGGTCACTGGATGCGGTGTTAGCCGGGGTGTACGCGGTAGATACCGTCGATGCGGCGCTGGCGCTGCGGGGGCGTTTGGCCGCGCACGAATCGATTATTACCGCGGATGGTCTGTGGATCGGTCCCAACTGGTTGCGGCTGACACGTGACGCCGACGAAAAGGCCGGTGTGCTGCAACGCGAGCAGGAATTGAAAGAACTGGCGAATGCCCTCGACAGCCTCAGCAGCGACGTCGAAATGGCGGATGCGCAACGCAGCGAGGGCCGTGAGCAACTCAAGCACCTGGAAGAAGAGCGCGAAACCGTGCAGCGTGAATTGCATCAGGCCAGCCGTGCACAGGCCGAGTTGCAGGCGCAGTTGAGCGGTCGGCAGGCGCGTCTCGATCAGATCCGCAATCGTAGTCAGAATATCGAAAACGAGATTGTGGAGCTGGATAGCCACACCCAGCAAAACCAGGATGATACCCGCAACGCCCGCGAGCGGTTGAGCGAAGCTTTGGCGTTAATGGAGACCTTGTTGCAGCAACGCGAAACCCTGAGCCAGCAACGCGACGAGCTGCGTGCCCGTCTCGATGAGGTGCGCAACACGGCGCGTAGTGACCGCGATGTTGCGCACGAGATCACCCTCAAAAACCGCACCATGAGCATCGAGCTGAGTTCCACCACACAGAGTCTGGAGCGCATGGAGCGCCAGCTCACGCAGGTGGGCGAACGCCGTGAGACCTTGCAGGCCGCACTGGCCGAGAGCGAAGCGCCGGTTGCGGCGATGAAAGAAGAGCTGGAACAGTTGCTGGAAGCGCGGATGCAGGTCGAGGAAGAATTGATCGAGGCGCGTCGCAAGGTGGAAGAACTGGAACACGGTATGCGCAGCCAGGAACAGCAGCGCCACGCGGTGGAACGTACCACCCAGGACATTCGCAGCGGCCTGGAACAAACCCGCATGGCTTGGCAGGAGCTGAAAGTCCGTCGCCAGACCCTGGTGGAACAATTGGGTGAGACCGATTACAGCCTTGAGACGCTATTTGAATCGCTGCCGGAAGAGGCCGAGGAAGCACGCTGGGTTGCGCAGGTCGAAAGCATGGCCACGCGCATTCAACGTTTGGGCCCGATCAACCTCGCCGCCATCGAAGAATACAAAACTGAAGCCGAGCGCAAGGAATATCTGGACGCGCAGCACAATGACCTGGATGAGGCGCTGAACACCTTGGAAGGGGCCATTCGTAAAATCGACAAAGAAACGCGTACCCGTTTTAAAGATACTTACGAGAAGGTCAATGCCGGGTTCAAGGAATTGTTCCCGCGTCTGTTCGGAGGAGGGCACGCCTATCTGGAATTGACTGGCGATGATCTGCTGGATACCGGCGTCACTGTCATGGCGCGGCCGCCAGGCAAACGCAACAGCACCATCCACCTGCTCTCCGGCGGTGAAAAGGCGCTGACCGCCGTGGCGCTGGTGTTTGCCATCTTCCAGCTCAACCCGGCACCGTTCTGCATGCTCGACGAAGTGGATGCACCGCTGGATGACGCCAACGTCGGGCGTTTCTGCGCGATGGTGAAGGAGATGTCCGAGAAGGTGCAGTTCGTGGTCATCACCCACAACAAGATCACCATGGAAATGGCGCATCAGCTCAATGGCGTCACCATGCACGAACCGGGTGTTTCGCGTTTGGTGTCCGTGGATATGGATGAAGCGGAGCTGATGGTGGCGAGTTAGGCGGTCAGTGTTTCGCTGTTTGTTGTTTAAAACGTTTGAGAAAGCCGGTGATTTCACCGGCTTTTTTTATTTTTAACCCATATTTTTGGTCGGCGATATTCAGCGCCGCTCTCTTTTTGTCCGTTCCTTGTCTCATTCAGTTTTCATTCAGCGACCGCCAAATACACTTATAAAATGCAGGTGTTATGTCTGAATATTAACCACAAAAATAATAGGTGAAAAAGCTTGTATATCCTCATAAGAATTGCGTAAATATAACCATAATAATTATACGTGAATAACCGAGGAGAGTAATATGAAAATGATGGAAAAGAAGAGCTTGGTGGTACTGGTCACGGCTGGCGCACTGTTGGCTCCGTTGATGGCGCAAGCGAGTGACGACGTGGAAGTGAGTGGTTTCATTGACGTTATCGTCAATACCGATTCCGGTGCTGAGGGGGCCACGATGGTGATGGTCGCGATTATCGATGATCTCGGTTTTTATCCAGCACTGGTGGCAAGGGTAAGATCTCGACCGCGGTGGTGGTGAATTTGTCACTGACTAATGGAGGCGCTGAATCTCGAATTGGGTTAGGTCACCCAAGATGGACAAACTGAAAATGTGCTCGACATTAATGCTAAATACATCCTGGGTGAATTGACCACAGACCAGGCCGTCGATAGCGCGATCAACCTGTGAGCAGGCTTATCTGAATGACAAAGTGACCGTCGAAGTGCGTTATGAGACAGTGGCCTTTGAAGCGGCCGGAGTGGACGATTCCACGCGCACCACGGCCTACGCGAGTTACACCATCAACAGGCAACCTGTCCGCGGCATTGGAAATCTCGAAGGGTGACAATGTTAGTGACGAAGGCATTAATGGTATCGCGGATAACAACGTGACCACGCTGGAGTTTATTGGTACGTTTTGATCATGAGTCACCAGCAGTCCAATGGTTGCTGCAAAAGAACCAGCGCCTGTTCTTGATACAGGCAGCAGTTTTTTTTTGTCCGGGATTCCGTCATAGTGTGTGCAGGATTAAAGTGCCGGGTAAGCATGAGGGTGGCAGCTATTCCATTCCTTGTATTGATTCGACCATACAGAAAACGAAATACACCATGATGGTTTTCGATTGTTTAGCGAAAGGATTGATTCATCGCGTTGCGGATTTTTTGATGATTTATTTAATAGAAAGGGACTGACGTATGGATGACCTGCGTTGGGTGTTATTGCTCGTGGGAGGGCTGGTAATCGCGGCGGTGTATTTTTCCGGCCGTTTCGAACGTGAAGACTGGGTGCGTGAGCGCGAGCAACTAAATGCCCGTAAGAAACCGGCGCAAACAAAAAAAAGTCTAGCAAAAAAAATGTCAGGCAAGATAAATACGATGGTCAAACCGTCGCCTTTTCCGCTTCCCCCAAAACCCAGAACAGAGCCGCAGATGTTAATGCAGCCTGACGTGGAAGCGTCAGTGGATGACATGGATGTCATCGCTTCGTCGAAAGATAGCAAAAAAGAGTTGGGAACTGCCGTGCCTTTTGATGAAGTCGCTGAGATTGTTTCAATGCCAAACTCGAAAACAACAGTGAATAGTGATCCGTCGCCGACAGCTTCTGAAATTCCGCTGGGTGTGATGTTGGCGGATAAAGATGAAACGATTTCCGCGCTGGATGTTAAAGTCGACAACGCAGATGACGTGCCTGAAATTGAAATTCCTGAAGCTCGTTTCTTTGATATTAAACCTCCGGAAACTAAATCTTCTGAAATTTCAGCCTCTGTCATTGAAAGCCCTGGTGTGGAAGATGAAATTATTAAGGTTGATATTCCCATAGACCTCGCCGTAGCAGAGGCTGAGTTGCTGTTTGAAAGCCATGATGACGACGCACTAAAATCAGAGGTTTCGCAATCGGAATTGCCGTTGAATGTCGAGCCTCTGGTACTGGTCATTACGGTGATGGCAGAAGACGAAATCTTTACGGGAATAGCCGTACAAGAAGCCCTGGAAGCAGAGGGATTACAGCATGGTGATATGCAGATATTCCATTGTTTCAAAAATGATGTAAAGGCTTCCTCCGACAACTCAACTGGCGACAACGTGCCAGTGTTCAGCGTAGCCAGTTTGGTTGAACCGGGTTACTTTGATCCCGATAAAATTGCGGACATGGAAATGCCGGGCCTCACCTTGTTTTGTCAATTACCGGGCCCGTTGCCGGGTGAAGAGGCCTTGGAACTAATGCTCGATAAAGCGCGCGGTATCGCAGTGCGGCTGGACGGCCAGATGTGTGATGACAAACGTAACCGATTCACCACTCAGGCCAAGACGCATTACCAGGATAGAATTGCGACGTTTTCTCGTGAGCTGGAACTGGCCAAGAAAAAGGCCGATGTTTGATTATTGCTGTTGTTTGTTTTTAAATGTTTGAGGGCTGCTTTATACTGGCTACAGACGTTCACAAAAATCTGGTGAATGACCGCAATTTGGCAAGTGCATACATTCGGCCACGTATCTTAAAGAAGTTCCACCCAAGAATCTGCGGTTTTCAAGCCCGCCAGGAGGGTGTTGATTTATATGGATTTTTCCTTAAGCGCTTGAAAGCACTATCACTTATCGACACGCATGGATCATGTTGAATCATGCCAAGTAACGTTCAGAGTGTCCCAAATTATGTCCTATTAACTGTTCCTTTTCTTGTGCCAACAGCATTTTTTTGTTTAAGTATGATGATTATGTTCAGCAGTCAAAACAAAGCACTCCGACGTTAAAAAGCAACAAAATTGTAATTTTCGGCCGATAATACCTGTAGGCTCCACAAAAACTGAACAGTAACGATATTGAAAGAGCGCAATCACATGCCAGCACCTTACAGCTCAAAAACTGTCGCCAACAGCTTCCTAAAGCTTGCAGAAGAGCATGGTGTTACAGACATGTCTCCCATGAAGCTCCAAAAGCTCGTCTACTATGCCCATGCGTGGTTTATGGCGTATCTTAGTGAGTCGCTTATCGAGGATGAAATACAGGCCTGGAAATACGGCCCCGTCATTCCAGATATTTACCATGCTTTCAAGCGCTTTGGTAATGATCACATTACGTCGTCAGCAGTCGAGCTTAGTTTTATCGACAACACACTTTTAAATATAACTGCGGAAGTACCGCAAGATGACCAAAATGCTATAGGAATGATTCGAGAAGTATTCAAAACCTATGGTCGCTACACACCCATTCAATTGTCAAACCTCACTCACTCAGAAGGTGAGCCGTGGAAGGCCATTTATGACCAATACCCTGATGATCTACCGTCAGGTTTAAAAATCCCTGACGAGCTTATAGACGCTTGCTTCAAGAAAAAACTTGCAGAATTCCAAGAAACTCAAAAAAAAGCCCAAGCATAGAGAACCATGACCGACTTCCAACTACCTGACCAAGAAGTTGTTTCCACTGAGAAGTCTGAATTCACCAAACAGGAAATGGTTGACCTCTCTCATGCCAAACGCTCCACGGCACTTTACGAGCAGCGCATTGAAGAGCACAAAAGCAAAATTGATCTTCTCCTAAGTCTTCTGCATACAGAGAAAACAGAAAAACGCGAAGTAACGTTACGTTGCGCAGACCTGCAAGTGGAGGCAACCAGAGTTCCCGAGCTCCTTCGATCCAAAACAGAGATAACCGTAGCCTTCTTGTTTTCTGGCGCAGTTATGGCGCTTAGCGGACTCGCTATCAGTAGCCACCCACCGGTAAATGGTGTAGCACAATGGCAAGCCACCGTAGGCTTTTGGGCTATTATTATCGCGGTCGTATTGGGCGTTTTTAGCCGAGCGGTTGTTTGGTTCATCCAGCGCTTCTGCAGCCGCCTGTTCCACGGCGGCTAATAACCTCATCACTCTATTCCTCCCAACAACTCCAGCTCAATCAAACTAATCTGGCACCGTTTGTTAGATTAAGCACTGAGATCTACAGATTAAATCATCTTCCAGACGATGACATTATCAACATTGAGCCAGTCATTAGGCGTCTTCTGCATCAATGGCCGCTCTTGCTGCATTGGAGCCAGCCACTTAGAAAATTGAAATGTCCCATTCTCGCCAAATGGTGGTTTTCGAGCAAGCTATGTTCTGGATATATCCGACAGAACGAGTTTCACTAATCATATTTTAAATTAATTCGTTTAATAGTAATTCTGTTGCGGCAAACCTTGCTGGCGCATCGGGAAGATCGCTAATAATACGCAATTTATCCTGGCCATCCATCTCGTATATTTTCGACTGATTCTGGATAAGGCTAATAATCTTCATCGGATTGAGCTTGGGTTCTTTCATAAATTGTATGCGTCTGCCGTTATCACCCATTTCAATTTTCTTGATACCCAATGGCGTGGCACTGAGTTTCAGTTCGGTGGCGTTGAACAGGTTTTTGGTCGGTTCGAGTAACAGCCCAAAGCGATCGGCAGGATCGAATCGCGGCATTCTCTCGCGAGGTGGAACTGGTTAATAAATAGGCTGATGTTTGATCATTGCGGTCTTTTCCTCATAAACAATTATGGTTAAATCGGGGCGCGAAAAGCGGTTATTTAACGTTACTGTACAGACAATAACCTCCGAGTCATAAGAGTCATTTTGACGTTAGAGGTGAGAATTGATCCATGCCAACCATCACCGTCTAGACATGGTTATGATAAGTAGTATTCATTTTTGCGCTAATCTATTTGCAAATGTATAACGCAAGCGTATAACTTACCGTTATGGTGTCACGCTACATAATTGCTCAAATATTTTTGGTGCTTGCCGTTACTGCGTGTGCTGGTGGCGGTGGGGATGGCGAGATGCCGCCAAGTTATTCTATTGACCTTGATTTTCAACGGGTTGAGGCGGGTTCACCCAACCCTTTTATCGTAACGGCCACTGTGAAAGAGAATGGTCAGTTAATAGGTGGTATTTCTTCCGATATTGGTATTGTCCTAAGCAAAGGCACACCTAACGCGATTTCCGAAGTTTCTTTGGGTCAATATCAGTTTACCGTTACGCCGACTCAAACGGGTGAACACCAGGTAACGATTAGTTACAGTGGCATCACCAAAAATGCGACAGCATTGGTTGTGGATGGTGTCCACGCTGCCTGGGGGCAACCGCAGTCTGTTTCCGGCTTGGTGAACACCGCCGGTTATGAGGATGGCGCGACGATTACGCCGGATGGCGAATATCTTTTTGTGCAGTACGGCCCAATCTATTTCAGTGGTGTATTTTTGTTTGATCTTGCTAGGGCGAGTGGTGGTTGTGGGGGGATTCCGCATAGATTGGAGTTTCCGTTGGGTACTCCGAACCGATGCACGCATGAGTGGATTGATACCACCATTGGTCCTTATACCTCACCTGAGCGCCCGGGGTTTTTTGATGGCCGTTTTTCTGGCACAACACAATTGCATAATGCAAATTCTTGGGGATTGGATATTGAAGAGGCGCCAATATTTGCAACATCCACTATGTTTTACGGCTTTAAAAAACAGGTGGACGGCAGTTTTGCAGAACCTTTTTACCTGGCATTTGAGGATGAGAATGACGCGATCATTAACGCGTATGGTTTAAGTTTTATGTTGCATGGTGATGGTACGGCAACGGCTCTTTATGTGATTAATGATCCAACCGATCCTGATATGGTGGACTTTGATAATGATGGTGTTGATGATGCCGAGAGTTTTTTCGATGTTTTTACTTCCGAAATTACGTTTGGCCAGAATAACAACCTGGGCACTTTTGTGGCGTCAGGTACACCCGGCACGCCACCGGAACGAGGAACTTATTTTCCATCACAACTGGTGAATTTTGGGAAGGTGGGTATTGAAGGTATCGCGGGCACTCAAGGTAATCCGCATCTTTATGAAACGGGTGGTGTTGTTCAATCGATATGGACCGATGACGAGCGTGATGATCGTGGTGTAGGTAGTGACCGGGGTGATTTATCTGTCTACGTGCTAACGTCCGGGACTTTCCCGAATGGTACGTGGACAAAGGTGGTATTGCCGACGGTTATAAACCAGCCGGATCTCAGCGATGAAATTCAACCATTTTATACGGGCAATGGATTGTATTACACTCATATCAGTGATTCGGACTTGCCCGAAATTTTTTACTCAGCTTATTCCGGTGCGCACAGTGTTACGGATTTTAGCAGTGCCGGTAATTGGGGAATACCAGAAATAATTTTATCGGTTGGCAGCGCGGATGCCGTTGGTAAAATAACGGCAATTGGAGAGCCCACAATAGCAAATGTAAATGGTACGGAATATTTGTATTTTGTGTATGGGATAATTCGAGGTTACGATACAGGTTCCGGGCTTGCTGATATTAATTTGCAGGTCGGGTTTGTGAAAAAGAAATAAATTCAAAACGTTGATGTGAGTTGTTTAAAACCCCACTGCTGTCCCGTTAACTTCACATCGTCATACCGGACTTGATCCGGTATCCAGTAAGTCGTTGAACCACCAAAAGTAGGCGCTCTTAGGCGAAAGTAGGCGCTCCTAGGCGACCACTGGATTCCGGCCTGCGCCGGAATGACGGGAAGATGATATCGATATTCATGAACTCGTATCTTGCGTCTAAAATATCCAGCTCCTGCGTCGCCTACTGTTGGTGGATCTGAACATTTTAGATCGCAATCTACTTCGTCCAGAATAAACCAGAGGTTACTTAGCTTTTTACAAGAGATAGTTTGTCTAGTTCTAAACGTAAGTCCATTTCACTCATATTACTATCAAGCGTACTTTCTTTTGTTCCATTGGGGCTAAAAAATATGAGAACGATGGAGCCAACATTCTGTCGTTGTCTAAATATTTGGCCTTCCCTGGAATTAATAGTAACCACAAAAAATTCTACCTTGTCAGCGTAATCCGAGCGCACCTTATTGAGCAGAGTCATTAATTCCAAACTTCTCATGGAGCTCTTGTCGTGTGTTAATACAACAGCGGCCATACCCTTGCCTATTTTTGACAAGTCATCGCTAAAACCCTTCGGTAAGAGCATAACCGCAGCAGCCAAAAAGGCACTGATACCTATAATAAAAAAAAGGACTTTTCTCGATAAAAAACCTGCTTGGTTATAAGCCATATTTTGAATTCCCTATCATTAAGCAACGGATGTCTGATTTGAATAGTACTTAAATTATACTTAATACTGAATATAAATGCAGTTTTTCGTAGGCAGTCATTTGTTACTGTATTGATCAAAAAATTATTTTTATTGTTCCGGATTGGGATGGTTGGAATAAATGCAGTTGATAATCTGTCATCTCTGATGATAGAGAATATGGGTATTTTAGTCAGGGGTGACTGACGCGTGCATGAATAGATTATCAATCAAGTCAGTTCGTGCAAGAAAAGTTCGGTTGCAGAAAACCGTGCCGGAGCATCTGGCAGGTCGCTAATAATTCGTAGTTTATCCTGGCCATCCATTTTGTACATTTTCGACTGATTCTGGATCAGGCTAATAATCTTCATCGGGTCAATATTGGGTTCTTCCACAAATTGTATGCGTCCGCCGCTGTCGCCCATTTCGATTTTTTTGATACCAAGAGGCGTGGCGCTGAGTTTCAGTTCGGTGACGCTGAACAGGTTTTTGGTGGGCTCGGGTAACAGGCCGAAGCGGTCAATCATTTCCACTTGCAGTTCGCGCAGTTCTTCTTTGCTATTGGCACCGGCGATGCGTTTGTATTGAATCAGGCGGGTGTGCACGTCGGGTAAATAATCGTCCGGCAGTAGTGCGGGAATGCCGAGATCGATTTCGGTGCCGTGATCCAGTGGCCGATCCAGTTCGGGTTCTTTACCGGCTTTGAGGGCTTCAACGGCGCGTTCCAGTAACTCTAAGTAGAGGGTGAAACCAATCTCCTGCATGCGACCACTCTGGCCTTCGCCGAGTAATTCACCCGCACCGCGAATTTCCATGTCGTGGGTCGCCAGGGTAAAGCCCGCACCGAGGTCTTGAATGGACTCGATGGCTTCGAGGCGTTTGGTCGCGTCGGCGCTCATCACGCGTTTCGGCGGTACTACGAGGTAGGCGTAGGCCTGATGATGTGAACGACCGACGCGGCCGCGCAGCTGATACAGCTGTGCCAGTCCAAAATTATCGGCACGGTTGATGATAATGGTGTTGGCGCTGGGGATGTCAATGCCGGTTTCGATGATGGTGGTGCAGATCAGTACGTTGAATCGATGGTGATAAAAATCGGCCATCACCTGTTCCAGTTCGCGTTCTCGCATTTGGCCATGGGCAACTTCTACCTTGGCTTCGGGGATCATCTCTTCCAGTTCACGACGCATCTTTTCGATGGTCTCGACACTATTGTGCAGGAAAAACACCTGGCCGCCGCGGCGGATTTCACGCAGGCAGGCCTCTTTTAACAGGGTGTTGTTCCATTCACTGACAAAGGTCTTTACCGCCAGGCGTCGCGCTGGTGCAGTGGCGATAATGGACAAGTCGCGCAGTCCCGCCATGGACATGTTGAGGGTGCGCGGTATCGGGGTGGCGGTGAGGGTGAGTAAATCCACTTCCGAACGCAGCGCTTTGAATTTGTCTTTTTGGCGCACGCCGAATCGATGTTCTTCGTCGATGATCACCAGCCCCAAACGTTTATATTTTATGTCACCGTGAATCAGTTTGTGGGTGCCGATGATGATGTCGATGGTGCCTGCTTCGAGTTCTTTGAGAATTTGGGTCTGTTCTTTTTTAGTGCGAAAACGTGAAACGGAAGCGATGCGTATTGGCCAATCGGCAAATCGGTCCTGAAAATTTTCGAAATGTTGTTGAGCAAGCAGGGTGGTAGGCACCAGCATCGCGACTTGTTTGCCGTCCTGCACCGCGATAAATGCTGCGCGCATGGCCACTTCGGTTTTGCCAAAACCGACATCGCCGCACACCAGTCTGTCCATGGGTTTGTTAGAGCACATGTCGTTGTAGACGGCTTCGATGGTGTCTTGCTGATCCGGGGTTTCCTCGAAGGGGAAGCTGGCACAAAAAGCCGCGTACTGGTTTTCATCGACGTGGTAAACGTGGCCTTTGCGGGCGGCGCGCTGGGCATAAATGGACAGTAACTCGGCGGCAACATCACGGACTTTTTCTCGTGCCCGGCGTTTGGCTTTTTCCCATTGGCCGCTGCCGAGCTTATGCAGGGGTGCGGATTCCGGAGATGCGCCGGTGTAGCGGCTGATCAAATGCAGGTGGCTAACGGGTACAAATAATTTATCGCCACCCGCATATTCGAGGGTCAGAAATTCCTGTGTCATGTCGCCCAAGGCAATAATTTCAAGTCCAAGGTAGCGACCCACGCCGTTGTCTTCGTGCACCACGGGTGCGCCGATTTCCAGTTCGACCAGATTTTTTATGACTTGGTCAGCATCACGTGCTTTGCGTTTGCGTCGCCGCTGTTGCAAGACTTGTTGGCCAAACAATTGCGGCTCGGCGATTAAGGCGATGTTGTTTTCAGTGCTTTTATCAGTGAGCAGCAAGCCCTCTTCCAGGGCGGAGACGGTGATGGCGTATGGCGCATCACTGGCGAGAAATTCAGCCCAGGTTTGCACGGGCTGAGGATGTAGACCACAACCTTTGAGAATTTCTAGCAGCGTCTCACGACGACCGGTGGACTCTGCGCAAAACAATACCCGGCCGTTTTTTGTTGACGCTGAAGGCTCCTTTGCGGCGGAAGTAAAGTCGGCAAGAAATGCCATGAGTCGGGCGCTGGGCTGTTCGGCGCGTACGTCCAGCGTCAGTTGCGGTGGCGCACTGGTCGCAAAATTGTTGGCGCCGGATTTCTCAGCCGTTTTGAAATGTTGTATTTCAATGCGTGTTTGTTTTCCGATGTATTCGAAGAATTCGTTTTCGCGTAAAAAGAGTTGATTCGGTGTCAGCAGGGGCCGGCTCACATCGTAGCGGCCTTGTTCGTAGCGTTCTTCCACGTCGGCCCAGAAAGCACTGACCGCAGCTTGGGTGCCGTCGCTGGTGATGACGGTGTGATTTTTCGGCAAGTAGTTGAACAGTGAATGTGTTTTGTCAAAAAATAACGGTAAGTAGTATTCAATGCCGGGCGCGGTGTTGCCATTGCTGATTTCGTTATAAATGGTATTGGTCTGCAAGTTACCTTCAAACTGGCTGCGATAGGCTTGCCGGAAGCGGGTGATGGCTTCCTGGGTAAAGGGAAATTCGCGCGCGGGCAGTAGCCGGATGTTGTCGACCTTTTCGATGGAACGTTGGGTTTCCGGATCGAAGCTGCGAATGCTTTCGACTTCGTCATCAAACAGTTCAATGCGAAACGGTTGGGAATGGCCCATGGGGAACAGATCAATAATCGAACCGCGTATGGCAAATTCGCCGTGCTCGATGACTTGTGACACACAGCGATAGCCAGCGCTGTCCAGGCGGGTGCGCATGGCGCCGAGGTCGAGCTGCTGGCCGCGATCAATGAGGAAGCAGTTGGCGTCGAGAAAATCGGTGGGTGCCAGTCGATGTAACAATGTGGCGACGGGGACGATGAGTACGCCACGCGTCAGTGTCGGCAGACGGGCGAGGGTGGCCAGTCGATCCGAGATGATGTCCTGATGCGGCGAAAACACGTCGTAGGGCAGGGTTTCCCAATCGGGAAAGGTCAGCACCGTCAATTCATTTTCGGCTGCGGACGGATGTTCCCCGTTGGTGCTGCGCGCAAAAAACCGGATGGCGTGTTCCAACCGGGTGGCGGCGGGCGTGTCGGAGGTGATTACCATTATAGGCGCATCGGCCGCCAACGCGGCTTCGGCGATAACCAGGGCATCACTGCAACCGTAGAGCTGCCCCCAATAGCCGCGTTGCCCCGCTAGGCTTTGCTTAAGTTGGGCGCTGAGCTCGGATGAAAGCAGGGTAGTTTTGGGCTGAGACAAGCCTGACTGTTTCGAGGAGGACAGCGCTAAAGGGAGTTGAGAATTGGTATCAGGCATGGTGTCAGTGTGTTGTTTAGACCGTGTATCGACCGTAGTGGCCTTCGGAAAGGCGCGTATTGTAGACGCTGGAGGGGGAGCAGGGAAGTCTGCTGGCGAATCCGTTGGCACGGATAAAGGCGACAATCTCAGTACAATTCTGCAGAGACTAGCGAATTTCTGAAATCGAAAAGCGCTTTTCCTGAATGTTGGGGGTAATCAGTACATAGCCCTGGCTTTGCCAATGAACGAGTTCGGCGACACCTGAAGGGACCAGCTGTACAAAATCCTGGAGATCACTCAGCACATAGTCATAGCTGCGCGCGGTAATGGAGCAGACCCGGAATTCCACGCCTAGCTGCGCATAATATTGCATGCGCTGGACGGCTTTTTGATACTGGGTGTAGTTGTGTTTGGCGAGCGTCACGATTTCGGTGCCATGGATGACCACCTTGATGTCTATGTCGTCGGGGGCGAGGTTGTAGGGTTCGTCTAGTAGCGGTTCGATCAGTCCCTTAAGCCAATACAGGGCGGAATTGATCTTTTGCGGGTGATCAAAAAAAAAATCGAAGACGACTTTTTGGTTGTCTGCATAGGGAGTGACGACAAATTCCGCGGACGAGGCCATGCCCCGCATCGGCAGCAATGCGCACAGTAGTATCAGCAGAAAGCGAAACGGGTTCATCAGGTTCTGTTGTGTGTCCCATTCGTTTGACTCAGGTGTCGAGCGACGAGTTCCCGTGATGCCGGGCAGCGTTTTTTCCGGGTTTGTCTAGAAGATAGCGGACAAAATCCTGATAATATGAGGGATTTGGTGGGTGAAATTGCCCGGCAAGTCGCCGGGGGGAACGGCTTCAGAGAATGATCCAATGCGACTAGAAATCGGCGGAGCGCAGATCGGCCAGATATTCGCGAGTCAGTATCTTGCTTTCTTCCACGGCTGGCTGGTCGAAGGGGTCGATGCCCATGAGTTCGGCGACCACCACGGTCTCCATTTCCAGCAGCATGATGAGCTCGCCGACGGCATAGGCATCACGATCGTACAGACCGAAGGTGCGGTTGGGGCGGCCGCGGCGTGACAAGGTCTCGCGAGTGGCCTTGAGTTCGGAGATAAACAGCTCGCCGAGGGTGTGGCCGGCTAGCGGAGCCACCGCCGGTAATTCCTGAAAGCGCATGGGAATGCGACGGCCTTCGTGGCGTACACCGGGGCTGGCGATGAAGGTGACGACTTTGTCGTCGGGGCCGTCCAGCATGAGTTGTAGCTGAGAATGCTGATCAGTAACACCGTGATTTTCGATGGGCGTCATGCCGCGATGATTACCATCGGCGTCGATTTTTCCCAGGCTTTCCGCCCACAGCTGACGATACCAATTGACCACTAAGCGCAGATTGTCGGCATAGGGCATAAATACGCTGATGGTGCGACCCTTTTCGGCGTGCAGGTATTGGGCGGCACCATTGACAAAGGCCGGGTTGCTGAGCATGTCGCCTTTGGCGCAGCGCTTCGCCATGGCGCGTGCGCCTTCCAGGACACCGCTGACATCGACGCCGGAAATATAGGCGGGCAGCAGGCCGACCACTGACAACACCGAGAATCGTCCGCCGATGGCAGGGTGCGGTACCGGTTTGATTTTTAACTGTTCGGCGATCTTGAACAGTGCGCCATCGGGGTTTTCGGTGATGATAATGGTGTGTTCGCGGACGCCTTTTTCTCCCAGGTAGCGTTCCATGCGCGGTAATACGGTGAGAAACTGGCTCAGTGTTTCGGCGGTGTTGCCCGACTTGGAGACCACCATGCAGAGGGTTTCAGACCAGTTGACCTCATTGACCTCGCTGAGGGTGCGTGGATCAATGTTGTCGAAAAATTTCACCTGATTGCGCGGAGTGCGATGTCCCAGGGTGCGGGCCAGCATTTCGCCCCCCAGAGACGAGCCGCCAATACCAAAGACGATGGTTTGTTTAAATTTGTGCGCGCATTCCCGGCCCAGCTGTTCAATGGCATCCAGATCCGTAATGGAGGGAAGGTTAAGAAAATTGACCTCATCGCTGGATTGCCAGTGTTTGATTTTGGTGCGTAGCCCGTCGAGACGGGCTGACAGGCCGAAAATTTCATCGTGGGTTACGCCACTGTCACCAATGGTATCTTTCAGAAAACCGCTGTTATCGATGGAAAGGCGAGAAATGGACATGGTCTTGGTTGATCCTTTTAAAGTTTACATCCAGCGTTTTACGGCTGTGCTCTGAGTTGCAGCCTTGGGGCACTATTGTTCGTTATAGTTGCGCATAGTTAACGGCAGGGAAATGTCTTTTGTAAAGCCCGAAGTACCATTTCATGTGCAGGCCTCTGCAAATATACGGGTTCGTTGTGGGCAAAATTAAGCACAATACGCGCGATATTCTTATACGACAGCTGCCAATTGAAGCAGTAAATAGCAAAGTCCGCCTGGTTACCCTGTCCCTGCGTCGCCTGTGCAAATCGCAGTTTGGCCAGTTGATTGGCGTGTTGGGTGGCTGCCATGATCCCGCTTAAATACGCCATGCAGACAAAGGCATCGTTTGTTATTGATGTTGATGTTGAATCGTCCTGTTTCTCCAGTACTCGCATCGCCTGTCCACAGCTGATGGCGAGACTGTGGCCGCTGGTGATGGTTTGGATTTCCGCCGATACCGGCGCCCCAAGTAGTCCGAACAGCATTAGCCAGTACAGACCCGTTGAGTGGCGTTGTGTGCCGTGGGATCGTCTTCGTTTCATGCCGTTTGTTGTGCTCGGTGTGATGATGTGACAGGGCAGTGTACGGTAATAAAAAAGGCGATCACAGTGCGTTGCGTTTTCCCTAGAGTTTTTTGGAGAAAGTGCTGCGATCGGATGTGGGGCGTAATTTGTGTAGTATCGCCACCCTTAATATCATGTATACAGATATTTTTATAGCAAATAAAGATATGATGCAGTGCTCAGCTCTTGATTAACTTTAAGGGTATTTGTTGTAGGGGGGATACAGATGTTTAACCTTAGGTCACTGCTGTCCCGTTAACTTTCACAGCAATACCAACTGATTATCGGCATGCCT
>CAYNYJ010000029.1:0-39113 GCA_964401355.1 uncultured Ectothiorhodospiraceae bacterium
TCTCATCTGCAAACAAGGTTGCAGTTTTCATGAAAGTTTATGGGACACTAGTGATGCTGTCTATTAAAAATGAAATTTGATCTTGTTCCCATACGAAATCACGCTGAAATGCTGGGATACGAATATCGCCAGAGCATATCTTTTCTATTAATTTTCGAATTGTTAGTGAAACACTCAATTTTCTACTCCCTTGTTTTATTACATAACGTGAATTCACGTAACATTGCAATTAGCCGCCGGTAAAAAGCAGAACGAAGCGGGGTAAATTCCCGGCGCTTTTACCGAGCGTACTTCATATTTCCTGAAGACGCGCTTGTTTCTCACCCATATTTTTTATAAAACGTTGCGGTTGTTGATTTTGCCGGGTGACAAAACGAATGGGGTGAGCGTGACTCTTGACAATGGCGTTTGGAGAACGCCTTATTCCGCAGGATTGAGCAGGTTCTGCGGCGACAGGCAAACTTGGGTATGATGGCGACGCACATGCAGCGCAATACGTTGCGCGATTACGCCCCACGAAATGACCTCTGAGCATTACCCCATGAAAACCCTAAACCACGATGAGCAAGTCAGCCTGACGTTACGCGTGATTACCGTATTGGCTGATTGGCAGCTGACCAGTGCCGACAAAATTTGCTTGCTCGCACTTCCCGATAACACGCGCACTCGTTCCATTCAGAAATACCA
This sequence comes from uncultured Ectothiorhodospiraceae bacterium, assembly GCA_964401355.1. Lineage (GTDB taxonomy): Bacteria > Pseudomonadota > Gammaproteobacteria > SZUA-152 > SZUA-152 > SZUA-152. Next base: position 688 of record CAYNYJ010000029.1, read on the forward strand.
ACAGGGCGTTCCTCTGCCATTTGACAATACTGTGCGTGAACATGTCGATCACTTGCTGGGAATTGAAGATTCGCTGCGGCTCGCTAACCCCCGCAACTCTCAGGCTGGCAGTTTGTGGATCCGCCGGCCTTTGCCTCGCTTACAGGGCCGCACCCCGCTGGCGATCATGCTCGAAGACGGCCTGGCGGGCATCATCGCTGTTCGCAAACACCTCGATTGTTCCTTCGACTGGTACACCGACCAGCAAAATCACCCATTGCGCTAACGCTGACGTATACCTCTCCACGCAACCTAAAAAAACACTTCCGAAACCTGCCCAAATGCCGACTCGAAAAAATGGGAATTGAACTTGACAGACGCCCTCACGGGACTAGCTTCTAATTAAACACTGCGCCATTTCGGGCATGTTTTTCTTTCCGCTTAAAGCCCACCTCGAAGGAGGTCCCGTTATGAAGACACACCTCATTATCACCGCAGGATTTTGTTTTGCTCTCGGCACAATGACAGCCGTTGCCAGTGAAGCACTGACATTTGAAGACATCGACATCAACGGTGATGGCTTCATCAGCAAAACGGAGGCCATGGCCTATCAAGACATGAGCAACAACTGGACGAGTGTCGATACCAACCGTGATGGCCGTGCCGACATTTCCGAATTCAGCCGATTTGAAGCGGCCGAAAGCTACGCGCCCATGCACGACCCGGATGAACCCGAACCCGGAGCGGCACCGCTCTAAGCTTGACGACAAAAGAAGCCCGGTCGGGCGAACTGAGGCCTGATCACTGGATCGCACCAGCAGCAGCGCCCGGCCGAGGCAAAAAAAACCGCGTTCACTCTCGTGAAACGCGGCTACTCCCCCCCCACTTATCTTATCAATAACCGCTCACTGATGACTGCTCTTCGATTCCAATTAACGGGTCGTAATTTTAACGTCGGCACAAAGCGGTTGTTCCAATGAGTGCGCGAACCTGGTTGCACAAACTAGACACAACCGAAACCGGCTACAACGGGTAACGCACGGGTGAGAAAACAACTTAAATGCCAGAAGATCAATAAGCTACCTTTATCAATGCATCAGGTCAATGCATAATAATCCCCGGATCAAATCATGAATTATCCGCTCACGCACCCCATGCAAGCCATGGGGTATCATGCACACAAAAACCAAGGCTCGCTCCAACCATGCCAGAATCCAGCACCAGCGCTTCAGTTCCCAACACACCCAACACCGGCAAGCTCTCGCTATTTGCCATCTACACTCTGTTCGCTCTATCGGGTTTTGTGGCGCTGATCTACGAAGGCATCTGGGCACGTTATCTAAAATTATTCCTTGGCCATTCCTCTTACGGCCAAATTCTCACCCTGTGCATCTTCATGGGTGGCATTGGTATTGGCGCGCTACTGGCCGCACGCTACACCCGCACCATCAAAAACCCCTTCCTGGTTTATGCGCTGATCGAATTATTGATCGGCCTTGGCGGTTTTTTTTATCACGACCTGTACGTTCTCAGCACCGAGATTTTTTATGAAAATATCGCTGGACTGACACCGCTCTCCGCCGAACTAACAAAAATTATTATCGCCGTGACGATCACCGGCCCTATGGCCATTTTACTGGGCGCAACCTTTCCGCTCTTGGCGGTGGCGATGATCCGCATCAGCCGTGACGGCGGACTCAGCGCCTTTCCGCTGCTCTATTTCACCAACTCCATCGGTGCCGCTATCGGAATCTTACTTGCCTCGTACATTCTGATCCCGCAACTGGGTACCGAAGGATCGTTGCACCTGGCAGCCCAGGGCAATATCGCCATTGCCCTGGGGTTCTTTTTCATCGGTAAAAATCTGCAAGCCGAACTTGCGCAGCCCGGCGATCGTTTTTGCAAAATAGAGACACCGCCGCTGATCACAGCAAACAACGGGGCGCGACTTGGCCTTTCGGTAAAACTGTTTCTTGGCTTGAGCTTTCTCACCGGCTTCGCTTCGTTCATTTATGAAATCAGCTGGATTCGTTTATTAAGTCTGCTGCTGGGTGCCTCCACCCATTCCTTTGACCTCATGGTGTCAGCCTTCGTGCTCGGCCTCGCCTGTGGTGGCCTGGCCGCGAAAAAACTCCTGCAAAAAACCAAACACGTAGTGATACTACTCGCCGTGGCACAACTGGTAATGGGCGCATTCGCGCTCACCAGTATCTATTTTTATGAATTCGCCTTTAGCACCATGGAGCACTCCAAGGAATACCTCGACAAAACCGACAACGGATATTTAATGTTCTCGTTGCTCAAATACGGCCTGAGTTTATTTCTGATGTTCCCCACCACCTTTGTCGCCGGCATGACTCTGCCCATCATCACTTACTATTTGATGAACGTGACACGCAATGAAAAATCCGTAGGTGCGGTTTACGGCTTCAACACCATCGGCGCAATTTTCGGCGCCACGCTCGCCGGCCTGGTTTTAATACCGCTGCTGCAATTAAAGATGACCATCGCCACGGGTGCGTTTATCGATATCGGCATTGGTTTGTTTTTGCTGGCACTGTACCAACGATCACAGCATTCAGGCGTATTAAGCACACACACCCCGCTGGCCACCGCCGCCATTGTTTCGCTGATGATGATCATACCGTTATTGTTTGTCAGTTTTAATCCCAACGTCATCGCCGCCGGATATTTTCGCCGTACCGCTTTCATAATGCCGGATGAAAAAGTCACAGTGCGCGATGGCAAAACCGCTACCATCTCGCTACATGAAATCGGCAACATCAAGCTCATCAAGACCAATGGTAAAACCGATGCTGCGGTAGGCGGCACCAAGGGCGAAGACACCCAAGCCGCACTGGCCTTCCTGCCCATGTCGATGATTGACTGGCCTTACGATGCTGCGATTATCGGTCTGGGCAGCGGCATGACTGCCCACTACATGTTAGGCGACGCGCTGTTGAAAAGCATGGACCTGATCGAGATAGAACAGGAAATGGTCAACCTGGCGAGACACATGATGCCGCATAATCGCCGCGTCTACGAAGACCCGCGTGTCAATCTCGTCATCGACGATGCACGCACCTATTTCAGCGCTTCACAAAAACAATACGACGTGATTGTTTCCGAACCCTCCAATCCCTGGGTAAGTGGCGTCTCCAGTTTATTCAGCAAGGAATTTTATCAACACAGCAAACGCTATCTGAAACCCGGCGGGCTGTTAGTGCAATGGATGCATTTGCCAGAATTTAACAGCGAACTAATGCTGAGCATCATTTCCGCACTCAACACCGCCTTCCCGCACGTAAAGGTCTACCACTCGCCCTACGTGGAAAATGATGTACTGCTGGTCGCCAGCGATCAAGATTTCAACGCCGACAAATATCCGCGCTTTTATTATAGTGAAACTATTGCCCAAGATTTTCGACAAATGCGAAAACCCACCAGTTATTTTTCTAACCGTAACTACATCGCCTCCATCAACACTTTGCGTCTACTCAGTAAAAATAGTCAACCCAATAGCGACTACATACCCATCATCGACTCTGGGGCCGAACGTGCCTTTTACTTGCGCGAAAAAGTCGATCTGTTTGATCCGCTGGCCAACAGCATTGTCTCCTACCAGGAACTAACCGAACCCGACTATTTTCGAAAAATGTTGCAAGAACGTTATACCTATTATCGCAACTATCGCCCGGATCAGAGATTACTGGGACAACTCGCCGCACAACTGGATAACGCCTCTCAGCGCAGTAATTGGCGACAAATGGAAAACATGTTGTATCAATTAATGCCTGCCCCCATCCTGCGCGACCTCTGGCACAAACTGGATGTCGTCACACAATTTCGCCAACACGTCGCCGACGGCACACCACCACAAAAAACCCGGCTGTTTTTTCAATTTCTGGATAACATTGCGCAAAATCGTTTTTCCGAAAATGGCCCCATCATTCGTAACATCACGCAAAAACTCCACGGCCAAAAATTAGGGACGGTGATCATTCGCGCTTTAGCCGTTAACGCCGCCATACTAAAAGACAAATCGTTATACAACTCCGTGCTCGCCAGCTTTGTCACCAACAACCCTGATATCACTGATATCGACAAGGCCTATATGTCGGCACTGCAAAGTCAACAGTTCACCAAATAAGCAACAACGCCAGAGTAATTGCTCACTAAAAATAAAATGACCGCTCCAAATAACCAGCCGTTAATCCAGCAAGAGGATTACAACCCATGAAAATACAGCCCATTGTTTTATTTATATTTCTGTTGGCCAGCTTCGGCGCATCTTCAATCTTTGCCGACAACCAACCCGTGACCGTCAACATCAAACGCATGTCGCTAGATATTGCACTCACTGCCGCCCAAGCCAGCATTGCTCAATGCCGCAAGGAAGGGGTGCAAATCACCGTGACCATCGTCGATCGTGGCGGTCACCCGCAGGTGGTGCTGCGCGATGTGCTGGCGATGGACGTTTCCATTCCCATCAGTCGCGACAAGGCCTACACCGCGATGTCCTTTAATTCGCCCACGGGCAATCTGGAGAATCGCTTCAAAGGTGCCTATGGCGTGCCCAAAACCCAGGGGCTGATCATCGCCCGTGGCGGCCTGCCCATTAACGCGGGTGGTTCTATTTTCGGTGGCATCGGAGTGTCCGGCGCACCGTCGGGTGCGACGGATGAAAAATGCGCGCAAGCCGGGCTGGACGCGATTTTGGACGATTTGGAGATGTCCTCCGAATAGTCTTCCCTTTGCGGTCACGGCCCCAAACCCATCAACCCATCTGGTAGAATGGCCCGATGGACATTTCCCACATTATTGATGACCTCAACGAGGCCCAGCGCGAGGCCGTGTGTGCCCCGCCGGAACACGTGCTGGTATTGGCCGGTGCCGGTAGCGGCAAGACCCGGGTGCTGGTGCATCGCATTGCCTGGCTGGTGGCCACCGAGGGCCTCTCGCCCTACGGGATTCTCGCCGTGACCTTTACCAACAAGGCCGCTGCCGAGATGCGCGGCCGCATCGCAGACCTGCTCAAACAGCCGGTGAATGGCATGTGGGTGGGCACCTTCCACTCCCTGGCTCATCGTCTGCTGCGCACTCATTGGAAAGACGCCGGGCTACCGCAGACCTTTCAAATTCTCGACAGCGAAGATCAGCACCGCGCCATTAAGCGCATCATTCGCGGCCTGGAACTGGACGACACCCAATGGCCGCCGCGGCAGGCGCAGTGGTTTATTAATGCGCGCAAGGACGAGGGCCAGCGCCCTGCGCACATTGAGCATTTAGATGACCCGTATCAGCGCACCATGATTCGCATTTACCAGGCCTACGAGGACATGTGTCAACGCTCCGGGCTGGTTGATTTTGCCGAGCTGCTGTTGCGCGCACATGAACTGTGGCTGAAAAATCCGCAGGTGCTCGGCCATTATCAACAGCGCTTCAAACATATTCTGGTGGACGAATTTCAGGATACCAACGCCATTCAATATGCCTGGGTGCGCAATCTCGCGGGCAAGGTCTCCAAAGTATTCGCGGTGGGTGATGACGACCAGTCCATTTACGGCTGGCGCGGCGCGAAGATCGAAAACATCCAGCAATATACCCAGGATTTCTCCAACGTCCGCACGGTGAAACTGGAGCAAAATTACCGCTCCACCGCCAACATCCTCAATGCCGCCAATGCGCTGATCGCCAACAACGACGACCGCCTCGGTAAAAATCTATGGACCGACGACACCGACGGCGAAGCCATCCAACTCTACTCCGCATTTAACGAACGCGACGAAGCGCGCTTTATTGCCGAGCAAATTCGAAACTGGGTGGATGGCGGCAACGCCTATCGCGACAACGCCGTCCTGTATCGCTCCAACGCGCAATCACGGGTGATCGAAGAGGCGCTGATCCAGGCTGGCATTCCCTATCGCGTTTACGGCGGCATGCGCTTTTTTGAACGCGCCGAAATTAAAGATGCCTTGGCCTATTTACGTCTCATCGCCAACCGTCACGACGACGCGGCGTTTGAACGAGTGGTCAACACACCCACCCGCGGCATCGGCGACAAAACCGTGAGTGCCGCCCGCGATTATGCCCGCGAACACCAGGTCGCCTTATGGCAAGCCGCCGAAGCCGTGGTCGAACGGAAGCTATTACCGGCACGCGCCACCTCGGCACTGGGCGCGTTTCTGGAATTGATTACCCGACTGGCCAGCGACACCGATGGCATGGATCTCTACGAGCAGTTGGAACACAGCCTGCATCACAGCAGCTTGCTCGCGCATTACAAAAAGGAACGCAGTGAAAAAGGTCAGGCCCGAGTAGAAAACCTGGAAGAACTGGTCAATGCCGCCAAGTACTTCGAACAGGAAGAAACGCCGGAAGACGAAGAGCCCATGGATGAACTGTCGGCGTTTTTATCACACGCCGCGCTAGAGGCCGGTGACAACCAGACCGATGGCAGCCAAGACGGCGCGCAATTAATGACCCTGCACTCCGCCAAGGGTCTCGAATTTCCACAGGTATTTTTAGCCGGGGTGGAAGAAGGCCTGTTCCCGCACCAGCGTTCCGTCGATGAACCGGGCCGCCTCGCCGAGGAACGCCGCCTCTGTTACGTGGGCATCACTCGCGCCCGCCAACGACTGTATATCACCCATGCCGAAACCCGCCGCCTTTATGGCAACGAAACCTACCCGCATCGTTCGCGGTTCATCAGCGAGATTCCCGCTGAACTGATGGAAGAAGTGCGCATGGGCGGCAGTGTCAGCCTTGGTTACAACAATACGGCCACCAGCTCCGCGAATTTTTCGTCCGCGCAACAAACCTCCGTCGGCAGCATACGCCTGGGCCAACGCGTAATGCACGCTAAATTTGGTGATGGCGTCGTCCTCAATCTCGAAGGTCAGGGCGCGCAAGCACGCGTGCAAGTCAATTTCGAGGGTCTCGGTAGTAAGTGGTTGATGATGGAATATGCGAATTTGCAAGTCTGCTGAAGGTTAAGCACAACAATATTCATCAACAATGAATCAAGCGCCACTGTGGTCATTCAACACCATCTATGATCACACCTTAAAATACCTGAGCATTTCACTCTGCTATGTTATTGCCTGGCAGAGCTTTTGATTGATCTATTTTAACGCACACTCAAATAGTGTGGCTCACCATTTATAATCACGTATCCGCAAAAAAATCATCTTTGTTATCCCCATAAGTAACTAAAGCTTTATATATCCAAGACGTTATTCCTATGCAATAAGAATATTGCAACGCATAAAATCAATACAATATATAGCCTAATTCAGGCGAACTTGAGGAGGAAAGATGAAACACGCAAAAATAACAGCAATATCAATTTCCGTTCTAACAGCATTTAGTTGGGTTCCTGCTGTTGCCGATATAAATTTGGGCGTTTTTCCTCGGCGACCTGCTGCTATAACCGTCCAAGCATTCAAACCGTTAGCCGCTCACCTAACCCAAGTTATGGGTGAAAAGGTCAACTTGTCAGTGTCTAAAAATTTCAAGGACTTCTGGAAAAAGCTCAAGGCTGGAAAATATGACATGGTGCATTACAACCAGTATCACTATCTATTAAGCCATAAAGAAATGGGCTTTGAAGTGATCCTCGCTAACGAGGAAAGGGGCAGTAAAATCATTGCGGGCGCCCTCTCTGTGCGCGCCGACAGCGGCATCAATAGTATTGAAGACCTTAAAGGGAAAACCATTCTCTTTGGTGGCGGAAAAAAGGCCATGGGCAGTTATATTGCGCCAACGGCAATCCTCAAAAAACACGGTTTGGTGGCTGGCACGGATTACACGGTCGCCTTTGCCAAAAATCCTCCCAGCGCGGTTATTGGGGTTTATAACAAGGCCGCTGCTGCCGCGGGTTCAGGCAACATCATTCTCAAAATCAAAAGTGTAAAGAAAAAAATTGACGTTAGCCAAATGAAGATTCTCGCAGAAAGCGAACCCTTCGTGCATCTCAGTTGGGCGGTTAAAAAGGGTTTCCCTGCCGACAAAGCCAAAAAGATTCAGGATGCCATGACTGGGCTCGCTAGCACTGACGAGGGAAAAGCAATACTGAAGGCAGCCAAAGTCACCGGGTTTTATACCGTTACAGATAGCGACTATGCAAAGGTACGCGAGATTACCGAATACGCCCTTGGTGAAAAATATTAATCGATACACATCATATTTAATGCCTAGTTCTATATTTCATAATCATTGAATTGGCAGTGATATTATTCCGCTGAGTGAGTCATGGCGTTATACGCATGCCACGTCATTGCTTTTTATCTTGGTCTATGTGGTATAAAAAATAACCATAAAATAGATGGGATGGAGATGTTGAGAATTTTTAAAAAACTGAATCTGACAACAAAATTTGTCGCCCCGCTACTCAGCATTGCATTACTAACGCTATCTATTGGCGCTTATGTTCTGACTCGAGTAGTGGAAGACACCACCGAAACGCAAATTAACATTGCGCAGAATGCACTACAGATTGAACGAGACGTCGCCAAAAATAGTGCGGATCAGGCGTTACTATCAAAGGCTGACATCATTGGTCAGTTTATGGCAAAAACAGCACCTGATTTGATTTCCGCATTTGATTTTGAATCTCTAAAAGATTACCAAGTTGTAGCCGCTGCCGATATGGACATCATCTATGCTGCGTACTTAAAGCCGGATGGTGAAACCATGACAGAATACCAAAGCCCGGAAGATAAAAGTAATATCATCGAAAAAACCTATCCCATTATTTATGATGGTGATAATCTCGGATCCATCTTACTGGGCATTTCCACCGTAAGTGTCAATGCCGGAATTACACAAAGCAATCAGCGCATTGGCGAGCAACTCAGTAAAGTTAAAAACACCGGCAGCGATGCTCTGGCTCAATTCATTACCATCAAGATAGTCGGTGCCTTGAGTGTTTTAGTATTGCTTGGTATCGCTATATATGTTCTGTTCAACTGGCTGATCATTAAACCTACCAAGGAAACAACGCAGAGAATCAATGACCTGAGTGCGGGAGGGGGTGACCTCACTACTCGATTACCCATTGACTCTTCAGATGAAATTAGCGACTTACGAACAGCCGTCAATACCTTTGTCGCACAACTCCAGGAAATGATCGCGGATATCGTTGCCGATGTAAAAATACTTACCGATGAATCGAACCAACTGAAAATTTCTGGCAATGAGTTATCGATTACCTCAGATAGCCAAAGCAAGGAAGCGACACAAGTGGCCACAGCCATCAATCAAATGTCGGCGACCGTGCATGAGGTTGCACAAAGTTCCAGCTCCGCTTCGGAAGCCACACAGCGAGCATCAGAACAAACACGGGTGGGCATTGGTGTTGTCAACGACACCGTGAACACGATAAATAATCTGGCCTCAGAAGTTGAAAATGCCTCCACTGTCATTGGTGACCTGGCGGATAACATCAATAATATTAGTTCTGTTGTCGATGTCATTCGCGGCATTGCAGAACAAACCAACCTGCTCGCGCTCAATGCGGCGATTGAAGCCGCTCGCGCTGGCGACCAGGGGCGTGGGTTTGCCGTAGTGGCAGACGAGGTTCGTACTTTGGCATCTCGCACCCAGCAATCCACCCAAGAAATTAGCGCCATGATCGAACACCTCCAGTCAGGTGCAAGCAACGCCGTGGCCGTCATGGAAAAAGGCAAAACTCAGGCAAAAATCGGCGTTGACAAAGCCGCTGAGGCGGGCCGTGCGTTAGAGGCAATTAGTGAAACCACAGAAATTGTGAATAATATGAATATGCAAATTGCGGCCGCGTCAGAAGAACAAAGTGCTGTTGCCAATGAAATCGACAAAAATGTGGGAAGCATCAACACCTCCAGCAAACAAAGTGCCGACAGCGCTATTCATATCGCCCGTGCCAGCGAGCAGCTATCAAACTTGTCTGTTCATTTGCAAAGCCTGACGGCAAAATTTAAAATCTAATACGCATCGCTCTCAGCGCCCCATTTTCTTGATTCAGCGCTTTCCGCAATAACCTGTTATTCCTCTGGAGTTTTTTATTTAGCCAGATTTAGTCAACTCGTTCTCGTGACTTAGTTGACCCCTTTGTGCGCATGGGGTTAAATCTGCGCGGTGCCGGCCACGGCAACATCCCGCCAGCGTGGGGAGCAAACACACGCAACATAATAGCCAAGGAATACCCTATGCGCTTGTTTCACTTTTTTCGATCTGATTGCCGTCCATTACACTGGATGTTTGGCCTACTATTTGGGCTAATACTCAGCGCTTGCGGTCAACCACAACAATCTGCTGATTCTGCTGCCGAGCTGAGTGTCTCCCCCACCCAAACCTACAACTGGAAACTGGTCACCACCTGGCCGCCCAATTTTCCCATCTTTCAGGAAGGTGTGGAGCGCTTTGCGCAAGACGTGAAAACCCTCAGCAATGGCCAACTCAAGATCAAGGTCTACGCCGGGGGTGAATTAATTCCGGCATTGCAAAGTTTCGATGCCGTGTCCCAGGGCACCGTGGAGATGAGCCACGGTGCGGCCTATTACTGGGCGGGCAAAATTCCCGCTGGGCAGTTTTTTACCGCCGTGCCTTTTGGCATGAACGCCCAGGGTATGAATGCCTGGCTGTACGCGGGCGGCGGGCTGGAATTGTGGCGTGAATTGTACAAGCCTCACAATCTGGTGCCCTTTCCCATGGGCAACACCGGGGTGCAAATGGGTGGCTGGTTCAATAAAAAGATCGACTCCATCGCCGACCTCAAGGGCCTGAAAATGCGCATCCCCGGCCTCGGCGGTAAGGTGTTTGCAAAGGCCGGTGGCACACCAGTATTGATGGCCGGCGGTGAAATCTACACCGCACTGGATCGCGGCACCATCGACGCCACTGAGTGGGTGGGGCCGTTTCATGACGAGCGCCTGGGCCTGTATCGCGCCGCCAAATACTATTATTATCCCGGTTGGCACGAGCCCGGCCCGGTATTAGAATTGAACGTCAACAGCGAAGCTTGGGCTAGCCTTCCACCCAACCTGCAAAAGGCCATAGAAACCGCTGCTGCTGCGTCTAATGTGTGGATGTTGGCTCAGTTTGAGGCCAAGAATCTCGAGGCATTGGCCACCCTTAAAAACAAGTACAATGTGCAGGTAATCGAATTCCCGGCTGACGTTCTCGGCGAATTGCGCAAATTGTCAAAAGTGGTGTTGGAAGAAGAGGCTGCCAAGAACGCCGATTTCAAACGCATTTATCAGGCCTACCAAACCTTCGCGGATAACAACGACCGCTGGAATGAGCTCTCTGAAACGGCATATGCCAAGGCGCGCAAACCTTAAATGTATTCCGTAGGTTGGTGGTAAACGAAGTGAACCCCAACATCAATCCCTACTAGTTGGGGTTCGCAAGCTCACCGCCAATCTTCAATCTTCAATTTTCAAAACAAAATCTAAAGGATCAACATGACCATCGCCGAAAACAAAGTCGTTACCCTGCACTACACGCTCACCGATAACGAAGGGACTGTCATCGACCAATCTGACGACGGCAGCTTTTTATACCTGCACGGCGCCAGCAATATTATTCCCGGACTGGAAAATGCGCTCACCGGCAAAACATCCGGCGACGAGTTAAAAGTCACCGTGGAGCCAGAAGAGGGTTACGGCGTACACGACGAAGCGCGCAAAGAAAGCGTGTCGCGGGAGATGTTTCCCACCGACAGCGAAATTGAAGTGGGCACCCAGTTCCACGCCGAAGGTCCGGACGGGCAGACGATCACCGTCACCGTCATCGAGGTCTCCGACGACACCGTCACCATCGACGGCAACCATCCGCTAGCCGGCGTGCAACTCAATTTTGACGTAAAGGTGATCGAGGTGCGTGATGCCTCTGCTGAAGAACTGGAACATGGCCATGCCCATGGGCCGGAGGGGCATCATCACTAAACGCTCTGGTCATTTTTCGACGTAAAAAAGGCCCGCGCTTGTTTAGAGTGCAGGCCTTTTGTTTTGTGTGTGTCTAGAAAAATGAAAAACCGCAGCTTTTTAAGCTAGCTAAAAATAGCACCTGAATTTTTTATATATTCAAGGAAGTCAATGCATGTGACATCAATACTATCCATGTTGCAGACGGCAGGTATTTTTCGCTTATCCAGTTTTTTTCGGTAAACTTTTTTGTTTTGCCTCATTAGAAATAAGCGGTAAATTATTGATTTGAGCAGCAGCTATGATCAACAGATCATTTTCACCAACTCCGTTAGGATGATATTGGTCACCAACAACGCCAAGTAGGCTTTTTATACGTACTGCTTCCTGAATTATATCGTTTGATATTTCTATCAACTGGACATCATTGCCCTTTAACCACTCATAACAGTCAGGTGAAACACTTTCCACCTCGCCAAAAGCTACCCTTGGCATAATTAACTCTTGAGCACTTATTTGCGTGGCGAGCCAGTCCCAAAGTGATACAAATTGTTTAGGTGGGTAGTTGTCCCACGCATAAACAATGGAAGAAGCATCCATTGCCCGCATAAAACTCTTCCAATTTATGCAGATCCTTAATTTTCAAACTATCGAGATACCTACTTGCTCTGGCAAGAGTTATGTGACGCCCAGAGAGCGCATCTAAAACCGTCCGCACATATGCATCGCCGAAAATATGTTTTGGCTCTCTGTGCCTATATGCTCTGCTGCCAGAACTACCGAATTTAACTGGTCGGTTATTTTGCCATTCGCGATAAGCCGAGTAGTCCGCCTGACGGAGTCTTTTACTATCTAGCAGCCTCCGAAGGATAACTTCGGTACTTACTCCCCAGGCTTTGCGGTAGACGGACAGCCAGCCATCAAATTGAGATGCTTCTCTGGGCTTTTCGTTATCGCTAATATGCTGAAGTAATTTATCTGGGACTAATAGATACCCTGCAAAAGCATTAGCTTCACGCTCTTTTCCCTTTTGAGAATAGAAATCATCTTCATCATCTATAAAACTTTGCTTATGAAGTAATAAATGCCCGAGTTCGTGCATAAGAGTAAAAGTCTGGCGCGTTGAAGCATCTTGCTTTTTAACAACAACCAAAGGGCAACGATCATGAAAAAGACTGAAACCTAATATGGGACTTTGCTTAGGAATCTGCCACTTGCCGCTATAACCGTTACTGCGAAATACGAGCATACCTTTAGCTTCTGCGGCAGCACGATAAGCATCAAAAGTATTCTCGCTACCAAGCTTTAGCCATTTTCGTATTTTTAATGCAGCATCGTTCAGTTGGAGCCCAGCAACATCAGGAGAAGTAAATTTTGGAACAGCATCATCCAGATCCTCACGCAAGCTTAAGTATACGCGTCGCTGTTGTTGAGCTCTTTCAATAAGACTTCGTATGCTTGGCGATAGTCCAGGTTTTTGATTTTCAATCGACCTAAATTGGGGAGTGTGAACTTGCGCCTCATCGACAGGCTCCTTTTCTAAAAAAAAGAGAACTCCACGCCCAAAATACTCTGCTATGCGATTTAGCTGGCCGAAAGTAAGACATGGTTCCCCCTCCATTACTTTTTCTATGGTGGTCGCCGCTATATTTACAGCCTTCGCAAGTTCATCTGTAGCAATACTAAGATCCGAACAGCACCAAGCTATTCGATCTGGATTCACTAATTGAATTCGATCCATGACTTAAATTGTAGCCCTATAGCCTTAGAAATGATGATTTTTCGAGTTATAACTACGCTTGGATAGTGCCAATATCATTATATCCACCGACTGTTACCTTAATTTTCTCACAGTAGAGCACAATATGTTGTTTTTGATCACCTTCAGGGTGTTTTGTAGATAAAATTAATGGCTATTTTAGGCCGAAATTCTTAACTTAATTCACGTATCTAAATAAGCACTATCAACATTAAGCTGATAGTGTGCAAGCTATACCCTTCAGCCTATCAAAAAACAATAATAGAGATATTCCTCTTACTCAAAAACCCTGCAAGGCATCCATCATATTCGGCAGCCACAGGGTGACCTGCGGGAACAGCATGATCAATGATAATGCCACCAGCTGAATGGCGACGAAGGGCAGGATGCCGCGATAAATTTGCGGCATGCGGATTTCTGGCGGTGCGGCGGCTTTGAGATAGAACAGCGAAAAGCCGAAGGGGGGAGTTAAAAATGAGGTTTGCAGGTTGAGGGCAATCAGCACCGCAAACCAGAGCATGTCGACCCCCATGAAGGCGGCGATGGGGGCGAGGATGGGCACCACGATGAAGGTGATTTCGATAAAGTCGAGGAAAAAGCCCAGCACAAAGATGATCAGCATGCTCACCAGCAGGAAGCCCCACACGCCTCCGGGCAGATTGGTCATCAATTCTTGCACCAGGTCGTCACCGCCCATGCCACGAAACACCAGGCCGAAGGCAGTGGCTCCGATGAGAATCATGAACACCATGGAGGTCATGCGGGTGGTGGATTGCATGGCCTCGCGCAACTTGGCGAAATTGAGCTTCCTGTGCAGGGTTGCCAGCAATAGCGCGCCCAATGCGCCCACCGCGGCGGACTCGGTGGGTGAGGCCACGCCGAGGAAGATCGAGCCCAGCACTGCGAACATCAGCAACAGCGGCGGAATCAGACTTTTAAACACCTGCGGCCACAGCGGCTCGGCGTTGTCGTCCATGGGCAGCGCAGGGGCATCTTGTGGCTTGAGTTTGGCGCGCACCAGGATGTAAATGATGAACAGGACGATCAGCACCAGTCCCGGGGTCACCGCGGCCATGAACAGCTGCCCCACCGGCACGCCGATGACGTCGCCCAGCAATACCAAAATGATGCTCGGCGGAATGATTTGTCCGAGGGTGCCGGAGGCGGCGATGGTGCCGGTGGCCAGCTCGGGTTTGTAGCCGTGGCGCAGCATCACCGGCAGGGCGATCACCGCCATGGTCACCACCGTCGCGCCCACCACGCCGGTGGTGGCGGCCAGTAGCGCGCCCACCAGCACGATGGACACACCCATGCCGCCGTTAATCCGCCCGAACAGACGCGCCATGGTTTCCAGCAGTGCCTCGGCGATACCGGATTTGTCCAGGATGATGCCCATGAACACGAACAGTGGCACCGCCAGCAGGGTGAAGTTGGTCATCACCCCCCAGATGCGCAACGGCAGCAGGGCGAAGAAATCCAGGCCCAGGGCAATGCCGCCGAACAGCAGAGCCACCGCCCCCAGGGTAAAGGCGACCGGGTAGCCGATCAGCAGCAGGGCGACCGCGGCCGCCAACATGACAAGCGCCCAAACTTCCACTATGCCGGACTGCCGTTACGGGGTTCGCGCAGGGTGCGGACGCTGCGCAGCATGTGCGCGATGCCTTGCAGCAGCAGTAGTGAAAAGCCCAGGGGAATGGCGGCTTTGAGCAGGAAGCGATACGGCAGGCCACCCGGATCGGGCGAGCCCTCACCTATGGCGTAGGCGCGAGCTACGAACGGCGCGGACCCGATGATGATCAACAGGCAAAACGGCAACAGAAAAAACAGCCCGCCGAGCAGATCCACCCAGGCCCGGCCGCGATCCGTCATGCGCCGGCTTTGGTAGAAAATATCCACCCGTACATGGCCGTCATGCTTAAAGGTGTAGGCTGCGCCCAGCAGAAAGATCAGTGCGAACAGGTGCCACTGCAATTCCTGCAACCCCACCGAGCCAATCTGAAACAGATAGCGCATGGCGACGTCGTAACCGATGACCAGCACCATGGCCAGCACCAACCACGACGCGGCGCGACCCGTCCATTCGGACAGGGCTTCGATCAAAACAATAAGACGGTTGAGTAGTGGCAAAGGAATGTCAGGGGGTTTGAATTAGGGGGCAATTCTACCCGGAGATGGGGTTGAGTGCTAAGTGCTCAGTGCTGAGGACTGAGCAGCTATCACGCAGCCTTCGGCAGAGCGACCTACGGGAACTGGGGACTGAGATAAAAAACCTATCCGCTTCGAATGACTTTATTTCTTTTATCTCGCCTAAAAGCGCCTACTTTTGGTTCCCCTTTCCTCTTTCCCCTGCCCTCTTACCTCATCAACAATGCCAACTGCGCTTGCGCCACCAGCTGGCTAAAACTGCGATGATCTTCGGTGGTGATGACGTTACCCGACGGGGCTTTGTCCGCATAAAACACCCCAATCGGCCTGGCTTTGGAACGCAGAGACCCGAGAATAAAACTGTTAGCACCGGTTTTTTGTTGGAAATCTTTGGGCAGTTGCTGACGCCAACTACCCTGCTCAATATCACTTACCAGCAATTCATTGCCTTCCATAATAATTTTTGAAAACAAATCTTTTTCCACGTTAACCTCAAACGACAAATAGTCTTTAAGGCTCTCGGTATTAATGCCCGCCATCATACGTACGGCGTAGGCCGTATGAGTAGGGTTGAGCAGGCATAAAACAACACGATCAAACCCAACGCCACGTTGAATGCCTTCCAGCACTTTTTCCAGAATCACGTTGAAGTGTGCCTGCTGTGACATCAGCGTGGTGATTTCAAACAGAATACTCAATAATACATTCGGGTCTCCGACCTGAATAACAGCGCCCTGCGGTTGACGATTCGCCGTTATATCCGCTGTTTTTTCCGTGCCCGCTGCTAATGCCACTTCAGTTGTCGCCGCAACCACCGTCATATCCGGCGACTTGATTTCACTGCTGGCATAATAGGAAAACTGACGCGCCAATTTTTCCAAGTCTGCATCCCCACTGTCGCGCACTTTGGGCATCAAATGTTTTTTACTTAATCCGTATTCATTTGCCAGTTCGCAACTTTGCCGAAAAGATGCCTCTAGCGCGGCGCTCACTTCTTCTTTTTGAATGCCCGACACCTTGGACAATTCATGAATTAACTCCGACATAGACTTGCGAGTGCCGGGATTTTCCGCGTACAACAATTCCATGGTTTGATTCGACAACGAGGCCAGCGCACCGGTCAATTCCGTCTGGTTACGAATGCGCGTCAACCCTGCTGATTTGTGTTCATCCAGCGTATCCACCATGTTTTTGGGAAAGTCCCAATCCTTCAAAATATCCTGGCCCAGCCGCTGTAACGTGGTACCGAGAACCTGTCTCTCCGCCTGCTCACGATCCAGATTTTCTGCCTGTCGCAACTCACTAATTTTGCGGAAATACTCCGGCAGGCTGTATGCCACAACAATCTGTCCCAGATTGTGCAACAGGCCGCAGATGTACACCTGCTCAATATCTTTAATACCGCATTTCACCGAAATTCCGCGCAGGAAACCCCCGGATAAAAAGGCATTCACCAACATCCCGGTCATATCGATACCGGGAAATTCCTGCTGAAAACTGTCCAGCAGCTTCATGGTCAGTACCGCTGACTTCACCGTTTCAAAACCCAACACCACGACTGCCCGTGACAGATTGCCGATTTTTCCCTGACTGCGGTTATACAACGGAGAATTGGCGAGCTTCAGCACCTTTGAGGTCAAGCTGGCATCTTTGAGAATTTCCACAGACAGCGCCATGGCATCGGCATCCGGATCGGCACCAACAAGATTTATGCGATTCACGCTGGCACTGAAGATGGGCATATCACCCTTCTTCTTTAAACGGTCTCGCACCAGCTGCAGACTTTGCTCATGACTCAGTTTACTGATTATATTTGTGTTCAAATCGGACATATTCTCTCCATGCTCACTACTAACGGCAGCCAGACGTCGCAATTGAGTCCACGCTTGTCCACGGCACCATATTATCCCCGACCCCAATCACTAAAGGATGAACGCTTGCGAGCCGATGTTCAGAGTCGCCAGGGCAACATTATCCCTGCGCCACTCGTGTACGATTAAGATTATTTTTAATAAATGTTATGCAATCTGGAAATGCCAATGAAACGAATGATTACCATCACAGCCTTAGCCTCGGTCTTTAGTCTGGCCCAAGCTGCTCCGCTGTATCACCCACCCGGCCCCAACCTCATCTACGGTGCGGTGAGCAATGGCCAAACCATCATGTCGGACATCACCAACCCGGCCGCGGGTGCCGCGGTATTGCAACAGGAAGGCAATCAATATCGGTTCGGCATCCCCGGCTCCATCGGCGGCGGCTTTGAATTTGGCCAAGTGGATGATTTGTACAACCTTATCGATGCCGAGGCGGACAAATTCCAGAGCACACAGAACCTCACCAACATCAGTACGGCACAAGACGCAGTGGACGAGATCAACGCCGCCCTCAGCAGTCTCAACACAGTGCTGGCGGAGGTAGAAACAAATGGTTACGCCAAGGCCTTTGCCTCCCTGGATATTCCACTGGTGATCGCCCATCAAGGGCTGGGCGGCAGCCTGAGCTTTGATTTCAACAAAAGCTTCGCCACCCGTGCCACCGGCCTGCATGAAACCGTCACCTTTAATTCAGTCGATGCACTTAATGGCATTGATGACCCCAACGACGACATCAGCATCACCTTTGTGGGCGGCATCCCCACCGGTTTCAGCGTGGACAACGACAGCAGCATCCTCATCAAGGCCAGCATGGTCACCGATCTGTCGCTGGGATACAGTCGTCCGGTGTTTAAAACAAACGGTGCTACCTTGTATGCCGGTGCACGCGTTCACCACTACACCCTCGAACAAAGCCGCCTCGCGGTACGCATGACTGCGCTGAATGATGTGGAACAACAGTTTAAAGACGCCCTGGATCAGGATCGCAGTTCCGATACCGGCATGGGTGTGGACTTGGGCGTGTTATGGATCAGCGAACACTATCGTGCCGGCGCTACCCTCACCAACATCAACGAACCTGACTTTGACACGGGCGATATCGACCTCACCGGCTACGACCTCACCAGTTCAGTGGCTCAGCGATTAATCAGTGAAAACAGCTACACCATGGAAAAACAACTGACTCTGGAAGCGGCACTGTACACCGCCAGTCAGAATTGGGTGCTCTCTGCCGCCATGGACGCCAACGCCGTAAAGGACCCTCTCGGTGACGAATACCAGTGGGCCACGTTGAGCGCCGCCTACGCCACCGACAGCTGGTGGCTACCGGGTATCCGCGCCGGTTATCGCACCAACCGCGCCGGCAGCAAGATCAGCTATTATTCGCTGGGCACCACACTGGCGATGGTGAATCTTGATGTCGCCTGGAGCGCCGATGAGGTGACCATTGACGGTAGCACGGTTCCCCGTGGCGCCATCTTCAATGTGGGCTTGGAGCTCAGTTTTTAAACGACTGGGGAAAGGATAAAGAAACGGATGATATTACGTTCATCTTGTATCTTTCACCCTTTCCCCTTTTCTCTGCCTTCTTAAAACTGCATTCCCAGCTGCGCAGACAAACCTTCACCCTCATCACCACTAAAGCCCGCCACATCCAGGTGAACAATTTCACTGAAAATAAACCCCAGGCCCAAGGCACCGTAGGCGGCTTCATTGCCAGTCAAATTCTGGCTATACCCTGCACGCAACGCCATCCATCGCCAGGCTTGCCATTCCCAGCCGATGGCGGCAATTTGCGAGGGTAAGCCAAAACCCACCGGGTCGTTTTCCAGCAAATCAATATCCAGCTCCAACACCAAATAACGACTCTGGTAAGCCAACCCGACCCGTAGCTGAGGTTCAATTCTAAACGCATCACCACTACTGCCATATTTGAAGTTTCCAGGCAGAATATTTTTCACCACCAGACCCATCTTCCACACCCCAAGCTCTTTCAGCACACCAATATCGAACTGAAACTGGCTGCCGGTTTTGCGCCCTGCCCGACCAATATCCACCTCGGCACTGCGCAAAGGGTCTGCATAACCATACGCCTCAACCAGCAAAAATTTGGCGCTAAATCCAACCGCAAGATTTCGTTGCCAACCGCTACTGGCATCAACGTTCATGGCCACGGCAATGCCATTTTCCGCCACACGCAGCCCCCGTTGCGCCAGAGTCGAGGCATAGGTGGGGGAAGCCGCAGTAAGGTCATCGCCACCGATAACCGGTTGTGCGGTTGAGGCCTCGTAAACATTAAAAAAGGCCGCACCACTGAGTATGCGGCTGGGAATGGCCACCATCAGTGCGGCATTGTTTGCGCTGCTGTACAGACTGTTATCGAGGGCATTCAACTGTGCCTGTACGGCGGCACGGTTGACGGCGGTATTGTCGCCATCCAGCAGCGTGGCAGCCCGCTGAAAAGCCGCCAGGGTGTCTTCAACGTTATCGGGATCGCCCACCTGCCGACCGATGGTGGGTGCCAGCAAAAACCATTCGTGGATTTCATCGGCGGCGGTTAGCAAGGCGGGGTTATTAAAGGCCGCGTAGCGCGAGCCGGTCGCCACTCCTACGCCACCCATTGCCATACTGCGCGCATCAAAAGTGCCGAACGGGACGGCCTTTGCGAAAGACGCTACCAGGGACAGGGACAGCGCCAACACGCCTGCCCACAACCACTTTCGTTGTTTCGCTTGCAGCAACCGCTCCATTCCCAACACCTGTTCCGTTTCCAACATCGCCCCCGCTATTCCCTTTTAATTTTTGCCACCTCGCCGGCAGCATCCATCGTCCACAACGGGAAACAAATGCCTGTTTACTCCAGAAAGTTCAATACCGCATCCAGGCCGCGATACTGTATCGCCACGTCGGCCTGCGCACTCACTGCGGGTTTTGCGTGATAAGCAACGCCCAATCCAGCGATGCCCAGCATCTGCAAATCATTAGCGCCGTCACCCATGGCGATCACCTGCTGCGGGCTGATCTGCAATTGCACACACAACTGTCGCAGATAATTTGCCTTGCTCTCAGCGCCCACAATATCGCCCTCGACGTGGCCCAACAATTTACCCTGATCTTCGGCCAGTACGTTAGCGAGGGTGTAATCCAGTGCTAAACGCTGTTTGAGACGCTCGGTAAAAAAGGTGAAGCCACCGGACACCAGCGCCGTTTTTATCTGCCGTTGTTTGAGGCCATCCATCAACACTTCCGCGCCCGGATTTAACTTAAGGCGCTCCTCGTAAACCCGTTTCAGCGCAGACACGTCCAAACCCCCCAGCAAGGCAACCCGCTTGCGCAACGAGGCCGCAAAGTCCAGTTCACCGCGCATTGCCGCTTCGGTGATCGCCGCGACCTCCGGCTTAAGTCCCACAAAATCGGCGATTTCATCCACACATTCAATGCTGATCAGGGTCGAGTCCATGTCGGTGATCAGCAGCCGTACCGCAGCTGCATCGAAATCTTCAGGCAGGGTGTTAATGTCCAGCGCACAGGTGGTACGCAACGCCTGCAGGGCTTCAGCATCCACGGCATCGTGCTCGACCCGAAAATGTCTGCCACAAGACTGTGGCACTGCGTCCAGACTCTGACGAATATGTTGCGTTTGCTCGATGCTAAGTACGTCACTGTGAATGAGGGTGATGGGCATACGGCTCAATTGACCAATAAATTTAAAATGCCAGTTTACAGTCCACGGCCAATGCATGCACTAAGGACATTCGCCTCAACACTCGCTCAACAAACGATCCACCATATCCTGTGCCTGTGACAAGTAAGCTCCGCCAAACAAATGGTAGTGATTGAGAATATGGTACAGGTTGTACAGGGCTTTGCGCGTGCGATAGCCAGAATCCAGTGGCCAAGCATTGTTGTACGCGGCATAAAAGCGGGCAGAAAAACCACCGAATAATTCCGTCATTGCCAGATCTGCTTCGCGGTCACCGTAATACACCGCCGGGTCAAAAATCACCGGCTGACCGCTGGAGTCAAAAGCGGCGTTACCCGACCACAAATCCCCATGCAGCAAAGAAGCAAGCGGCTGGTAGTCACTAAAAAAGACCGGTAACGCGGCCTGCAACTGCTCCAGCTGATCCACAAAGGCTGAACCCGCCCCCTTTTGAACCGCCAAACGTAATTGATAACCCAGCCGCTGCTCGGCCCAAAATTGCGGCCAGTCGTCTGTCCACGGGTTCATCTGTGGCGTCGAGCCAATGGTATTGTCCCGCCGCCAGCCAAACTGTCGATGTTGATTTTGATGCAGGGCTGCCAGGGCTTCGCCCAGACGCGCATCGTCACCGCCACCCTGCAAAGGTACGTATTCCATCACCAAATAGGCATCGTCTCCGGTACTGCCGCAACACAAAGGCGTCGGCACGTGCAGGCTCACGCCTTTTTTCAGGTCGATCAACCCCTCAAACTCGGCCTCAAACATGGCCAGGCCCGCGGTCTGATGCACCTTGATAAAGAATGAACCTGTACCGCGTGTCTCTTCCAGCACGTACGCACGACTGATACAACCTCCACCCACCGAGCGCACACTCTCCACGTCCAGCGACACCCCCTCGGCATCACGCACCTGAATTACAATTTGATGCCAGTCCGGCATGAACTCCCCTTCTATTCTTTGCCATGCCCAGATTGAATTATTACCCAACGGCAGCCACAAGTAAGGCCGATAATCACCGGCTGGAATTTACCCGCTACAAATGCCCAAAAATTTATCATATTAGCGACCCCTAATGGATCCATTTAAACCAAACACTTAAGGTGCTTTCTACCTTTTGTGACGTAAATGCTTGCCAGCAAAAGAGGATGTCAGCTTATCCACAAAACCTGTGGATAACTTTGTGCATAAGATGAGGATTGAGGGTCTTTAGGCTCGGGGTTGTTGGTGTCCTGTTAGAATGGTCAGAAAACAAACTCCCATTTTTTTTCAAAAAAAACAATGGCTTAGAATAACCTCCATTCATTGCCGACAAGACTCTGGCCCCACTTGACAATAATTTGACGGCGTGAAACATGCTGTGCATAAGGTTCCACGCCAAAAGCCTTCACGCATAAAAAAAGCCAGCAGAACATGCTGACTTTTTTCTGTCTTTCGACGAGTCTCCCAATCAGAGGCTCATGATGAAATCAACCAATTTGGCAATATTTTCATCAGAAACGCGAGGTGAGTAAGGAGGCATCGGGGCACCACCGGTGACCTTGGTCCAGTTACCTTTACCACCTTTTGCCACTTTACCGATCAAGCGATCTTTGGCGCCAGCGTCACCTTTGTATTTAGCCGCCACATCTTTCCAAGCTGGGCCAACAATCTTCTTTTCCACACTGTGGCAAGCCAGGCAACCGCTTTTCTTGGCCAGAGCCAAGTCAGCAGTTGCTTGAGTGGACACAAACAGAACAGCAGCGGCTGCAGGAATCATCAACCATTTTGATGCTTTCATTATAGATCTCCCCTTAAAAATTAAACTTAACGATTACTAATGGAATCTAAACAACGCCGTTTTTCAACACATATTAAAACCGTGCCTTAGCCACGTTGTTTCCTCCCCCATTATTCTTTGGAGCAGCGTGCAAGGCCCAAACCTGAGCCAACCGCCGTCCCCTTCGTTCAGGCAAGCGACTGTTGCTCTCGCCGCCGCCAAAACCCCAGGCCGGTTTTTATGCCATTCACACCGCCCGCTGTCAAGTTCAGCGCAGGTTCAGCTAGGTTGTGCTTCATCAGCAATATCTCGATATCAGGAACTATCTTGCCGATAGATGTGATCGTTTATTGAAAACCCGGAGTCAGGTTTACCACTCTTTAATGACCCAGGCCGGAATCAGCAAATCGGAGTCAGTGTCATTTCTGCGGGTTTCCAGGTTGCCATCACCATCGCTGTCGACTAGATAATAAGGCAGACCTTTTTTGGGTGTCACCCGTATTGCGTAGAGCTGGCCATTAACGCGCTTTTCCTCAACGATGCCGCCATCAGGACTCTGAATGGTGATTTCACCGGACGGTTCCGCATTCTCGGCCAGAGCTGGCAGTGCCAACAAGGCCCACACAAACAGAAAAACATAGGCCCCAAGACACCTTCTCCGCCCCCTTTGAGAGCGTCCACCTTGTTTTGACCGTAAAATAAACATTTCCCGCTTGCCTCCATTAACAACAAATCCGTGACCGTTAAAACTAAAAAAACCGGGTGATGGTGCCGCGAGACAAAACAACCGATAATCGCTAACGGCTTCACCTTCATACTAATCCATCCAAGAACAACGCGCACCATGAAAACAAACACCCCCCTGATTCTCGTCGACGGCTCCTCCTATCTGTATCGCGCCTTCCACGCCATGCCCTCGTTGACCAATTCCAAGAGCCTGAACACCGGCGCCATATACGGCGTGATCAATATGACGCGCCGCCTGCTGCGGGATTTTCCTGGCGCGCCGGTAGTGATGATTTTTGACGCCAAGGGCAAAACCTTTCGTGATGACCTGTACCCACAGTACAAGGCCAACCGCCCGCCCATGCCTGATGAACTGCGCGAGCAAATCGCCCCGCTGCACGCCATTGTCGCGGCCATGGGCCTGCCGCTGCTGATCATTGAAGGCGTGGAGGCCGATGACGTGATTGGCACCCTGGCGCGGCAGTCCACCGAGCTACGCATGGATTGCATCATTTCCACCGGCGACAAGGACATGGCGCAGCTGGTCAATCAACACGTCACGCTAATGAATACCATGGACAATTCCAGCCTCGACCCGCAGGGAGTGATGGATAAGTTCGGGGTGCCACCGGAGCGCATCATTGATTACCTGACCCTGATGGGCGACAGCGTCGACAACATTCCCGGCGTACCCAAGGTCGGCCCCAAAACCGCAGTGAAGTGGCTGAGTCAGTACGGTACGCTGGATGACATCATCGCCAACGCCGACGCCATCACAGGCAAAGTCGGGGAGAACCTGCGCGACAGCCTGGAACAATTACCGCTATCGCATCAACTGGCGACCATCAAATGTGATGTGCCGTTGGGGCAGGGGCCTGCCGAATTGAAACTCGGCACACCCGACACCGAACAATTAACAACGCTGTTCGGCGAGATGGAATTTAAGACCTGGCTGGCCGAACTTTTATCTGCGAAGTCCACGTCGTCTTCCGCAACGGACGAGGAGGGCGGCAGCGCTGCACAAACCGTCGATGTCCACTACGACATCGTGCAAACCGAGTCCGACTTCGAGGCCTGGCTGGAAAAACTCCAGCAGGCCGAGCTGTTCGCCTTCGACACCGAGACCACCAGCCTGGATTACATGCAGGCCAAAATCGTCGGCGTATCGTTTGCGGTGACGGCGGGGGAGGCGGCCTACGTGCCGGTGGCTCATCAAGTGACACTGGAGGATGCCGTAGATGACACGAAAGCAGGCGCGCAACTCAGCCGCGACTTCGTGTTAGAAAAACTACGCCCGCTGCTGGAAGATGCCGACAAGGCCAAGGTCGGCCAAAACCTCAAATACGACATGAGCGTATTGGCCAACTATTGCCCCAATGATTCCTCAAATTCCTCCTCACCGACTAAAGGCGGCATCACCCTGCGCGGCGTGGCCTTCGACACCATGCTCGAATCCTACGTGCTCGACAGCACCGCCACCCGCCACGACATGGATTCGCTGGCGCTTAAATATCTCAACCGTGGCACCATTAAATTTGAAGACGTGGCGGGCAAGGGTGCCAAGCAGGTCACTTTCGACCAGGTGCCGATTAGCGTCGCCGGGCCGTACGCCGCGGAAGATGCCGATGTGACTCTGCAACTGCACCAAACCCTGTGGCCAAAACTGGTAGCCGAACCGAAACTCGCCAAACTGTTTCGTGACATCGAGTTACCGCTGCTGACGGTGCTGTCGCGCATCGAGCGCAATGGCGTTTTAATTGACGCCAACATGCTAATGACGCAAAGCAAAGAGTTGGAACAGCGCATGGCGGAGATTCAGCGCAAATCTTTTGAGGTCGCGGGCGAGGAGTTTAACCTCGCCTCGCCCAAACAGATTCAGGTCATTCTGTTTGAAAAACTCGGCCTGCCAATTCTGAAAAAAACCCCCAAGGGCGCGCCGTCCACCGCCGAGGAGGTGTTGGTGGAGCTGGCCCACGACTTCCCGTTACCCAAGCTGATTCTCGAATACCGCAGCATGAGCAAGCTCAAATCCACTTACACCGACAAGCTGCCGCAGCGCATCGACCCTGGCAGCGGCCGCGTACACACCTCGTATCATCAAGCGGTAGCCAGCACCGGGCGGCTGTCGTCCTCCGACCCCAACCTGCAAAATATTCCGATTCGCAGCGCCGAGGGCCGACGCATACGCCAGGCCTTTATTGCCCCACCGGGTCACAGCATTGTCGCAGCCGACTACTCGCAGATAGAGCTGCGCATCATGGCGCATCTGTCCGGCGACCCCAGCCTGCTGCGCGCCTTTGCCGCCGGTGAAGACATTCATCGCGCCACCGCCGCCGAGGTGTTCGGCGTACCGCTGGAGGCCGTTGATACCGAGCAACGCCGCAGTGCCAAGGCCATCAACTTCGGGCTAATTTACGGCATGTCGGCCTTTGGGCTGGCGCGACAACTGGGTATCGGCCGGGGAGAGGCGCAGGAATATATCGATCGGTATTTTGAACGATACCCCGGCGTGCAAGCGTTTATGGACAGCACCCGCGAAAGCGCCCGCGAAAAAGGCTACGTCGAAACCGTGTTCGGCCGCCGTCTGTACCTGCCGGAGATCAACCATCGCAACGGCCAGCGTCGCCAATATGCCGAACGCACCGCCATCAACGCCCCCATGCAAGGCACCGCAGCGGATATCATCAAGCTCGCCATGATTGCCGTGGATGACTGGATTGAATCCGCCGGGCTGGACATCAAACTCATCATGCAAGTACACGATGAACTGGTGTTTGAGATTCGTGATGAACACATCGCCGGCGCCAAAGCCGAGATTGACCGGCTAATGGCCGGGGTGGCCGAGCTCAACGTAGCGTTAATCGTGGACATTGGGCAGGGCGCTAATTGGGATGAAGCGCATTAGCAAAGTGCGCATGTTTTTTTGCCCACACAAAGTTTCACACACGTGGGCAGATAAAACCTGCCCACCGTACGACACTCAACACCGATCAATAACCATCTTAAAAATAGCATTTTCGATGGAGTGAACTAAACTTCACGCACGTCCCTGCCTGCCGCGTAACCCAAGGAGGTGCTTCGTGCAAACTCTTCCACGGATCATTTTTTTCACCCTCTTTCTGAGCCTCATTCTCAACCTGCCCGCAGGGGCGGCTGCACAGACCCCCATCCGCTTCGGTGTATTGTCCATCGCTCCACCCGCACGCACCCACGCCAAGTGGCAGCCCCTCATCAAGTACATAGCCGCCGAACTTGGGCGGCCCGTGGAAATCATCGTGCCTCGCGGTTTTGGCAAAATGAAAACAACCGTTGAAAAAGGTGAGGTGGATTTTTTCTACGTCAATTCTCACGTCTTTTATCGCCTCAAACAGACCGGCAATGCGGTGGGGGTGGCACAGATGGAAAACATCACCGGTAAAGTCACCAGCCGTAGCGACATCTTTGTGCGGCGAGATAGCGGCATTACCAATGTTACCCAACTCAAAGGAAAGAGCATCGCTTTTGTCGCGCCCATGGGAGCCGGAGGTTATCTGGCGCCACGCGCCTTCCTCTACGGCAAAGGGCTTGAAACCAAAACGGAAGTCACCGAAATCTTCACCAAGAATTTATCCAGCTCCATCCACAAGGTTCTGCTCGGCGAGATTACCGCAGCCACCATGTGCGGCGTGAATTACAATCTGATGGGCAAAAAAATCGACGCAGGGGAACTCATTACCATCGGTAGCAGCGATGATTATCCTGAAAGTGTAATTGCCGCTCGCAGCAATCTGGATCCGATCCTGGTCAGGCGTGTCCAACACATCATCACCAATATGAGCAACACCGCCGATGGCAAAGCAGTATTGACCAGTATGAGCAGCATGAAAATTCAAAACTTTCTGCCGTACGATGCCAGTATCGAAGCCATCACCCGTCAGCTTCTGACACAAGGACAATTCTGAAGTTTCGCCTTTCCACATAGCGCGGCGATGACTGTCGGCCTGAAGCAGACCCGCCGAAATGATGCCAAATCGCAGGCTGCCACCCCCACTGCGCAACTTTCTGGGCTATAGTAAGCGGCCCCAGCCCTCCAGAGCCATTTATAGACGCCTGCCTATGCCCCTATTATATCTATGCTGAAATTTGGCCTCTTCACCCGCATCGCTATAAGTCTGACGGTCATCCTCTGTTCTGCGATGCTGGCACTTGGCTACGTCATCGTCAAAGATGCCGAGCAACAGTTCCAGCAGGAACACCTGCGCCTGGTTAGCGCCAGCGCCAAAACCCTGGCATCCGGCAGTCTCGACGCCCTGGTCACCCGCGATTTTGAACTGCTGGAACGCTGGGTCACGTCGGTGTTACTGGACGATTTTTACGCTTATTCCTTTCTGGCCAATGCCGATGGACAGATTCTCACCCATTCTGATCTTGAACTGGTTGCACGTCACACCGAACCCGTTGGTCAGCTGACGGAAACCCTGATCCGTGACACCTTCTACAAAAATGAGCCGGTGCGCGAAGTGATCTACCCCGCCAGAGTGGGTGAGCAACACCTGGCCAATGCCCATGTCGCTTATTACCACAACAGGGAGGCAATGAATCAACAAAGCACCTTCAAGGTCGTCTGCTTGATTGTCGGTTCCCTGATTTTGATGCTCGCCGCCACCCTATTGATTATTCGTCGCTACACCCAACCCATCAGGCAACTCACGCACTATGTTTCGCAGCTCAATCTGGACAGCTCCGACGCCACTATCCAGCCACATTTGTTACAAGACAGCGATGAAATCGGCGTCCTCTCTCGCGCCTTCGATGATATGTACAAACGCCTGATGGCGGCCTTTGTGGAACTCCGGCAAGAGGAGCTGCGCTTGCGGGAACAGGTTGACGAACAAACCCGGGATCTGCAGCAAACCAATCGGGAACTCGAATCCTTCAGTTATTCCGTGTCACACGATCTGCGCGCACCGCTGCGCACCATCGATGGTTTTTCACTGATGCTGGCCGAAGACTACGGCGACAAACTCGGCGCAGAAGGCCACAACACCATCGTGCGTATTCGCCTCGCCACTCAACGCATGAGCTGTCTCATCGATGACATGCTCGAACTTTCACGCATCTCCCAGACGCCACTGGCCACCAAAAATGTCAACCTCAGCGCCCTGGTCCGCGAGGCCGTCAAAGAGTTGCAGTCGACAGCCCCGCAGCGAAAAGCGGTGTGGACCCTTGCCCCCGAAGCAGAGGTGCGCGGCGATGTCAATTTACTGCGCATCCTCATCGTCAACCTACTCGACAATGCCTGGAAATACAGCGCCAAGACTCAACAGGTCAAGATTGAATTTGGCATCTGCAACGTGGATAACAAAACCACCTACTTTATTCGTGACAACGGCGCTGGTTTCGATATGGAATACAAAGATATGCTCTTCAAGCCCTTTTCACGCTTGCATGGGAGCGATCAGTTTGAAGGTACGGGGGTAGGACTCGCCACAGTGCGACGCATCCTCGAGCGCCATCACGGCAAAATTTGGGCGGAATCGACACCCGACGAAGGCGCAACGTTCTATTTCCAGCTAGGTTAAATGCCCGTATCGAGCAATAGGGGCGAGCATCTGGGAAAGCGCCGGTGATTTTTTCCGAGCCTCCAGCCCTCCGATACTTTCCCGCCCAGGGCGCACATAAAAAAATTTCCTTCGCGAGTGAAACTTTCCCCGGGCTTGCTCGTCATAGTAGGTGAGCAGGCGCGATGCCTGTTCCCCGCTTCCCTCCCTAGCGGGTATTCCGGCCCGGTATCCCCAATATCGGGTTATTTGGCCCCGGTGTGATCTCACGTTATTGACGGATCGACCGGGGATTTTTTATTCCGTCCCCTCGGGAGCCTCGATCTCCAACCAACAATCCAGCACCCGGTATACCTCATCCAGTCCCGTCCCTTTACTGGAGGAAAATAACTGCACACTGGTCAAATCCTGTGGGGAACGCTCAGCCAACTCCCGCTGCACCTGCATCAAAGCCTTTTGGGCTGCACCGCGCTTGAGTTTGTCAACCTTGGTGAGTAACACATGCACCGGCATACCCACCTGCCAGCACCAGGCCAGCAATTGCTGATCCACCTCTTTGAGCGGATGACGCACATCCATCAACAAAATCAGCCCCCGCAGCGATTGACGTGTCGATAAATACTGTTCCATGGTGTGTTGCCAACGGCGTTTAACCTCGGCCGCCACCTTGGCGTACCCGTAACCCGGCAAATCCACCAAACAACGCTGATCATCCAGGCGAAAAAAATTGATCAATTGTGTACGTCCCGGCGTTTTACTGGTGCGAGCCAGAGATTTCTGACCTGTTATACGATTGATTGCACTGGATTTTCCCGCATTCGAGCGCCCTGCAAAGGCAATCTCCACACCCTCATCGGGGGGTAATTGTGTCAATTTTGCCACACTGATTTCAAATACGGCCGCACGGTACTGCACCATTTTTGGCACCTCTTTTTAACCCCGCAGGGCGCTGTGAAAACCCGCCCATAAATACAGGCTAAAACCCAAGTAACTCAATTCTATTGGCATTTTCCCGTCAGCTGCAATAGTCTATCTGATTTCAGCACCCCACAAGGGGACAATACCTAACAATTGCAGTACCCAATGGAAATGCAAATGACGCATACAATAAGAATCAGCACAAAGATTTTACCCGCATTGACACTGTTGCTGAGCATCACTTTGTTAGGAATCGGTGAGGTCTTGGCCGAAGGCAGCATCGAGTCTGGCGTCAAAAAGGCTCGTGCCTGCCAAGTTTGCCACGGCAAAGGCGGGCACAGCACCAATCCCGCCTACCCGATACTCGCCGGTCAGCATGCCGCTTACCTTCAGAAACAACTACATGCTTTTCGTGCCGGCACTCGCAAAGACCCTATTATGAACGGTATGGCCGCATCTTTATCGAACCAGGATATTGAGGACATTGCCGCTTTTTTTCAAAATAACCGCTAACGTCTAAACAATCACGAATATTTCATCAAACCCCTGATTCTGCCTACATCAGCAGAATCAGAGTCTATACTCAGAAACCCTTTTGGAGGCCATTGACATGACATTAACGCGAATCGTTTTTTGCGCATTAATCAGTATAAGTGCAAATACTTATTCCTCTGTTCCGGGCGGCAATTCAGAGACAAACCCGGGAGATGTCAACGCAGGGCAGGTTCAATCTTCCACCTGCCAAGGCTGCCACGGGACGGATGGCAACAGTTACAGTCCCAACTGGCCCAATCTGGCCCAACAAAATGTCAACTACCTGATCAAGCAAATCCACGATTTCCAGTCCGGCGCGCGTCAGGATCCCACCATGAGCAGCATGGTGGCAGGTCTCAGCGAAAAAGACATCCGAGACATCTCTGCCTATTTTGCAGTACAAACCATTAAAGCCGATTCTGCGGGACAATCCAGCGCGGGTAAAAAACTTTACGCGGGAGGCAATCGCTACAATCGGGTACCGGCCTGTGCGGCTTGCCACGGCCCTAACGGAACCGGGAATGGTCCTGGTGCCATTCCCAGTCTTGCGGGCCAAAAATCGGCGTATGTAGCCAAAAGCCTAAGAGATTTCAAAACCGGCGCCCGCAGCAATGACCACAATCAAATCATGCGGGATATCGCCGTTAAAATGTCGGAACAGGAAATCGATGCGGTGGCACTATTTGTCTCAGGCATGGGCGCTGACTAATTTTAAGTGCTAAGTGCAGAGGACTAAGTAAAAACACCCAGTGCGGAAGACAGCGCCTTTATGCCCTGTGGGTACACTCTGCGCACTCAGTGACTGGGTAGGGTGGGCGCGAGTTTTATGCCCACGCGGGAAACGTCAAGGTTCGGTTCACATTATTAACATCCGAAACAACGTGTGGGCATACCCTACGACGCTCAGCACTCATCATTTACGCCCTGGCGCGTAAAAATAACTGCTGAAAGTTGACACATCCTGGCTCACCTGACGGAACAGGTGATCTAGGCTGACAATGGCGTGCTCCAGCAGATTCACCGCAATATAGGGGTGCTCCACCCGCAGACGTTTGTACATGGCCCGGCTTAATCTCAGCAGGCGGGTGTCATTGACCAGCGCCTTGGCTTGAACCGAACGCGGGTTACGATCAAAAAAGGACATCTCGCCCATCAACTCACCGGCCTTGATGTGGCCTACCTGACTATTGGCTTCGTCACCGGCATACAGAGCCGTCTCGCCCGCAATCACAAAATACAACGCCTCGCCGACATCACCAATCTCGGCAATCACATCACCTTTTTCAAAGGTCACCAGCTCGGTATAATCGATCAGCGTAGTGACCTCCTTGATGGTTAAGGACTCACACAGATACTGCTGATTTAAAAATTGCGTCAGATCGATCTTTTCGGAGACCATGGGGTCATACTCCTTGCTTGGGCCAATGTGTTGTTTGATTTGTCACCAGTATCCACGCGGTGACACGTCGTAGCATAAACTATCAACACGCCGGCGAAAATCTCTGAAAGCCATTTAGCGGGGTTTTATTGCGTTCAATCAACGATTTGGATAGGCTCACGCAAAATGACGTTGTTGTCTGCACGTCGCAATAAATACTCGTCTTTTTGGCACAGGCCAAAATTCTGAGGGTTGTCTTACAATTAGCGGGTTGCGTCCTCCGGGCTTCAACGCTGAAAAAACGGCCTGTTTTATTGGCCGACAGCTTTGGCTGATCATTAAAAACCCGCTCAGAACCCCTGGCCAAGGGCACCACTTAACAATAATCACGAGGTTCACTCCATGAGAACACCCATGAAAAAACGGCTTTCCCTTTTTGCCATCAGCGCAGTGTTGGCTTTTGCAAGCACCGGCAATGTGATGGCCGCACAGGATTACGAATTAATCACTCCCCCCCAACCCACCACCAGCAAAGACAAGATCGAAGTGGTGGAATTGTTCTGGTACGGCTGCCCACATTGCTACAAACTGGAGCCCTATGTGGAACGCTGGCTGAAACGTAAACCCAAAAACGTTAAATTTGTGCGTATGCCCGGTGTGTTTCGCGCCAGCTGGGAAATCCACGCCCGCGCCTACTACACCGCAGAAATCCTCGGCGTGGTGGACAAAGTACATCTCCCCATGTTCGAAGCCATCCATGAACAAAAACGCCGCATGGATGACGAAAAATCAATCATGGCTCTGTTTCAAACCCACGGCGTGAGCAACAAAGACTTCAAGCGAGTGTTCCGTTCCTTTGCGGTAGAGACTAAACTGCGCCGCGCCAAAGACATGGGGCGTCGTTATGGTGCCCGTGGCGTACCTGCGCTCATCGTCAACGGCAAATACCGCACCGGCGCCCAGCAGGCTGGTGGCAATGCCAAGGTCTTTAAAGTCGTCAACCAACTCATCGATCAAGAGAGTTAGTCGACTTGTTGGGGTAACGGCCCGACCGTTACCCCGCTTGTCGTGTGCCTCATGAAAGCCGCTGAACTGTTTGTACGCTGTCTGGAAAACGAGGGTGTCGAGTACATCTTCGGCATCCCTGGCGAAGAAAACCTGGATATGATGGACGCCCTGCTGGATTCCAATATCCAGTTCGTCACCACCCGTCACGAGCAGGGCGCAGCTTTTATGGCCGACGTATACGGGCGTCTCACCGGGCGCGCCGGGGTGTGCATGTCGACCCTTGGCCCTGGCGCCACCAATCTCATCACTGGCGTTGCCGACGCCAATATGGACTACGCACCACTGGTGGCCATCGCTGGGCAGGCCGACACCCATCGGCTGCACAAGGAATCCCACCAGGTACTCGATCTGGAAGAACTGTTCCGCAGCTTCACCAAATACAGCTCGCGCATCCTCGCCCCGGACATCATCAGCGAAGTGGTACGCAAGGCCTTCAAGGTGGCGCAGACAGAAAAGACCGGCGCCTGTTTCATCGAGTTTCCCGAAAATATTGCCTCGATGACGATCGACGACGTACCGCTGCGGGTCAAACACGCGCACATGCCAGAACCACCGGCGGATCGGGTGAGCTACGCCGCCGAGGTGATCTCCAATGCTCGCCAGCCCATCATCCTTGCCGGTAATGGCGTTGTGCGTGCCGGTGCCTGGGCGGAATTGGCCGATTTTGCGCAGCGGCTCAATATTCCCGTCACCAACACCTTCATGGCCAAAGGCGTGTTGCCGTTTCGCCACCCCATGGCGCTGGGCAGCGCGGGCCTGCAATCGCAAGATTACGTCAATTTTGGTTTCGAGCATGCCGATACCATCATCTGCATTGGTTACGACCTGGTGGAATATCATCCCCACCTGTGGCACCCGACCCGTGATCGCACCATCGTCCACATCGACTGTTCGCCCGCCGAAGTGGACGCTCACTATCCGGTCTGCGTCGGGGTCGTGGGGGACATCAAGCATTCATTGAATCGCATCGCCGAACAGACCACACCGCACGAGGGGCATAAACTGCGGCCGTTGCGTGAGGCGCTGATCAAGGAAATGAACGAGCATCGCGACGACGCCTGCTTCCCCCTCAAGCCACAAAAAATCATCTGGGATTTGCGCACTGCACTGGACCTGGAAGACACCGTGATCTGTGACGTCGGCGCCCACAAAATGTGGATGGCACGCATGTTCCGCTGCGAATTTCCCAACACCTGCCTGATCTCTAACGGCTTCGCCAGCATGGGCATTGCCGTGCCTGGCGCGCTGGCGGCCAAGCTGGCCCAGTCGCAACGCAAGGTCGTGGCGGTCACCGGTGACGGCGGCTTCCTGATGAATGCTCAAGAAATTGAGACCGCTGTCCGCTTACAGTTATCACTGGTGGTGTTAATCTGGAACGATTCGGGTTATGGCCTGATCGAATGGAAACAGATGACCCAGTTTGGGCGGCCCGCGAACGTGGCCTTTGGCAATCCGGATTTTGTGCAGCTGGCCGAAGCCTTCGGCGCCAAGGGTTATCGCATTGAACAGGCTGAACAACTGCTGCCAACTCTGAAACAGGCACTGGCCGACGATGCCGTGAGCATCATCGACTGCCCGGTGGACTACAGCGAAAACCTGCGCCTCACGGAAACATTGGGCGAAATGATCATTCATCTATAAGGAAATGTTGGACACCATCGACATGCAAACCGTACCCGTTCCCGACCCCTTTGAAACAGATGCTGGCGGCCGTCGCTTGCGATTGTTGAGCTACAACATTCAGGTCGGTATCGGCGCCAAACGCTTTCGGGATTACGTCACCAATAGCTGGAAACACGTGTTACCGCACGCACAGATTTACGACAATCTCAAGCACATTGCAGGCGCCATCAGCGGTTTCGACATCGTCGCCTTGCAAGAAGTGGACGCCGGCAGTCTGCGCACCAGCTTTATCAACCAAACCGAATATCTGGCAGCTCGTGCTGGCTTTCCTTTCTGGCATCACCAGACCAACCGCAAACTCGGCAAGATCGCGGCCCACAGCAATGGCCTGTTGAGTCGTTACCGCCCCACTCAAATTCATGACCACAAACTGCCCGGGCTGTTACCCGGTCGCGGCGTGATGGTGGTGCGTTACGGTCATCAGGACAACCCGCTGGTATTGCTGATCCTGCACATGGCGCTAGGTAAACGCGCTCGACAACGCCAATTTGAATACCTCACCCACATCGTCAATCAGTACCAACACGTGGTGGTGATGGGTGATCTCAATTGCCAACCCGACAGCCGCGAAATGCAATTCCTGCTCTCCGCCACCGACCTCTGCGAACCCAGCCACGGCCTCAAGACTTATCCCAGCTGGCGACCGGAACGCACCCTGGACCACATTCTCACCTCGACTAGCCTCGAAGTACACGACGTGCATGTATTACAGCACATGCACTCCGACCATCTGCCCATCGCCATGGAAATCAGCTTGCCTGATAAATTTACCATCGCCGCCTGACCCAGACACAAACCACCACCTAACTATAAATTAACGACCGAAGCCCTGAGCCTTTTTCAATCCAACCCTTTTCATTTTGCAAGAAATGCTTAAACTCTACCTATGAGCGAAGATAACTGGAAACAAAAATATCTCGATAATCTGGACAAACACGAGAAACAGGAAAAGCAATGGCAAGCCACAGAGGCCCTGCTCAAGCAAGGGCTGACTCGTGTCGCGCTGGCTGCACAAGGACTGGATACCCAACTCGACGATGATCTTGGACAAATACGCAATGTCCTGCGCAAGGATATCGATATTAAACACCTGGAAAATGTCGTCAACGACCTGACCCAATCGGTAAAACGCCTCGACGACCAACGCAGTGAAAAAAATGTCGCCAACAGCCCACAGGAATTACTCAGCCACTGGCTCGACAGCCTCGTCTTCCCCAGCTCACTAAAAGCAAGCATCAAAAATTTACGCCAACAAATCGATAACACCCACAATCTCTCCGAAATGGAAGCGCCCTTGCGCAAACTGGCGGAGCTGGTTAACGAAGCGCTACAACATGAAGGCAGCTCACACAGCAGCGGTGGATTTTTCAGCCGGTTGTTTGGCAACAGTCCGACGGACAACCATCCCCCCGCACCACAAATCGGCGATTTCTGTATCCAACTGCTGGACACCCTGAGCCTGCCCGCAGAACTCACAGATCAAGTTGAACGTTTAAAAGACCAACTCGGTGAAGGCCTCTCTGATCACTCCATCGCGCCCGCCCTCACCGCCATCGCCAACCTGATCTCCACCATGCGTCAACAGATGGAACAGGAAAATGCAGAACTGCAGGAATTTTTGCAGCAACTGGGCGACAACCTGAAAGAGATTGATCAAAATCTTTCAGGTGCAAAAAATTCACACCGGGACTCCATGGACAGCGGCCGCGAATTTGATGCCGTAGTACACGCCCATGTCAAAGACATCGAAACCACCGTCGAGGCCGCGCCGGAATCCAGCCAGCTCAAACAACAAATTCAAGGGCGGCTCGACGCCATTCGCAAACATCTCGCACAATACCGTTGCGCCGAAGAATCACGCCAGCAAAAACTGGAGACTCAGTTAGAGCGACTCAACTCCCGCGTGCATGGCATGGAAAACGAAGGTGAAAACCTGCGTCGGCGCCTACAGGAAAAACACGAACAGGCAGTGCGCGATCCACTCACCGGCCTGCACAATCGCCTCGCCTACGATGAACGCATCATTCAGGAATTTGCCCGCTGGAAACGTTACGGCCAACCCATGGTACTGATGATGATCGACATCGACCACTTCAAACAAGTCAACGACAACTACGGACATAAAGCCGGTGACAAAGCCCTGGTGCTGATTGCCGACCAAATCCGCAACCACTTGCGGGAAAGTGATTTCCTGGCGCGCTTCGGCGGCGAAGAATTTATCGTATTAATGCCGGAAACCAATCTTGATGCCGCCACCCTTGCCGCGGACAAATTACTCAAAGCCGTCGAGCAATGCGAATTCCATTATCAAAATGCCAAGGTCACCATCACCATCTCCGCCGGTCTCGCCCAACTGCGAAAAGACGACACCACCGAAAGCCTGTTCCAGCGCGCCGACCAGGCCATGTACCACGCTAAAGAAACCGGACGTAATCGGTGCTTAATCGAAACCTCTTTTTAACAGCGACCCACCAAATACAACGTGGCCCACAAAAACGCATCTACCCGCGCTAACGCGAAACACCCCAATTCCAAAAAACCAAGCGCCTCACAAAAAGGCGACAAAAAAGTCCGCATCGACAAATGGCTGTGGGCCGCGCGTTTTTATAAAACCCGCTCGCTAGCCAGCGAAGCCATCAAAGGCGGAAAAGTCAGCCTCAACGGCAATCGCGCCAAAGCCAGCCGTGAAGTGGATATGGGGGACGTACTGGTTTTACGCCAAGGTTCCGATGAAAAAACTGTTAGCGTGTTAAGCCTGTCGGATAAGCGCGGTCCCGCCAGTGTGGCGCAGTTACTTTATTCTGAAACGGAAGAGAGTATCGCGAAACGCGAGAAAGAAAAAGAACTGCGTAAATTGGCCGCAGTGCAGCGGCCGTATGGAGAGGGGAGGCCGACCAAGCGCTCACGGCGGTTGATACATCGGTTTACGCGGGAGGGGTCGTGATGGGATTAAAGACTGCAAAACACTGAAAGCAGATATTTAACTTAAAAAGTTTGGCGGCAGCTTTCAACCTATAGCTGACGATTAGCGAAAAGTAACGAATTGCTGGAGAATACTGGCAGCATCGTAAAGGCTGTCCCCTTAAGTGTGACCCTTTAAGTGTTTTTGTTATTATTACACGTAAAATTTATTGGTAATTCCGCATTACGTGGAAACCAGATTAGAGTTGATTATTTGATTGAAGGATTTTCATGCTATTAACAAGAGAAGATAACACCAACATTAAACCGTTTTTGACATGGGCAGGCGGGAAAAGATGGCTCGTTAAAAATGATAACCAAATTGCTCCCTCTTACTACAAAAGGTATATTGAGCCATTTGTGGGCGGAGCAGCTGTCTTTTTTTCATTGCCTAATTCATCATACATAATTGCTGACTCGAATTTAGAATTAATTAATAGCGTGAATTCAATTTGTAAGTGCAACTCTGACTCACGGTAAGAGGGCAAGCTGC
>CAYNYJ010000030.1:0-38611 GCA_964401355.1 uncultured Ectothiorhodospiraceae bacterium
CGACGAATTTTGAATCCCAAGCTGACACATCCAGAATTATTAGAGGTGCCCTTAAGAAACCGCTCATCATGACGATTCCCACCACCCCAAAACTCACGGTCGATATTATTATCGAATTGGCGGATCAACCGGGCCGACCCATCCTGCTGATCGAACGCAAATATCCGCCCCTGGGCTGGGCCTTGCCCGGAGGCTTTGTCGATGTCGGCGAAACCCTGGAACAGGCCGCGGTGCGTGAGGCCGCCGAAGAAATATCCCTCAACGTGACGCTCAGCCTCCTGCTCGGGTGTTATTCCGATCCGGCCCGTGATTCCCGAAACCATACCGTAAGCGCCGTGTATATTGCCGAGGCGCAGGGTACACCTGATGCCGCTGACGATGCCGCAGCAGTACAGTCATTCCTGCCAACAGCGCTACCAACACCCCTGGCTTTTGATCATGGTCTGATCCTGGCGGACTATTTGCGTTATCGACAAAATGGCGAACGCACGCCATTGAGAGACTAAAAATCTAAAACCGGTCTAAAGTTTCCCCGGCATTTGCCGATAATGGCTACAATCAAATGAATGGGCTCCCAACCCATGTTCGTCATCACCAGAAAAGACCACCTCCGTGCCCGATATTTTCATTGCTCGACAACCCATTTACGATCGTCACCTGCGCGTCTATGCCTACGAGCTGTTGTATCGCTCCAGTGAACTCAACGAAGCCGTTATCAAAGACGGTGACGACGCCACCTCGCAAGTACTGATTAATGCCTTGATGGAAATCGGTTTGCCGGAGCTGGTGGGAGAGGCGCTAGCATTCATTAACCTCACCAGGCAGCACATCATCCAGGGCCTGCCAAGTTCTCTCGTGCGAGACAAGATAGTGTTGGAGGTGCTCGAAGACGTAACACCGGACGCGGCGTTGATCAGCGCACTGAAAGCTCTCAAGCAAGCCGGTTATACCATCGCCCTCGATGATTTCATTTACGCGGAAGACAAACATCCGCTGGTCGAGCTTGCCGACATCGTCAAGCTCGATATACTGGCCCTACCCGGCGCAGCACTGGCGGACCAGGTTAAAACACTGCGTCCCCTAGGGGTACAGCTGCTAGCGGAGAAAGTCGAAACTCCCGAGCAGTACGAATACTGCAAGGCGCTCGGCTTTGATTATTTTCAGGGGTATTTTTTCTGCAAGCCGCACATCGTCAAGGGCACACGCACCTCGACCAGCCGCATGGCGATCATGCAGCTACTCACCAAATTACAGAACCCGAATCTGGAGCTGGGCGAGTTGCAAGACCTGATCTTGCAGGATGTATCGCTGTCCTATCGCATTCTGCGCTACATCAATTCAGCACATTTCAGCATCGGTAAAAAAATTGAGTCCATGCAACAGGCCATCAGTCTGCTGGGACTCAACACCATCAAAACCTGGGTATCGATACTGGCCATGTCCAGTATCGATGACAAACCCTACGAACTGATTCTCACTTCGCTGATTCGCGCCCGAATGTGTGAGCTGCTTTCCGCCGACACTAGCATTTCGGCTGAAAACGCTTTTACCGTCGGCCTGTTTTCGACCCTGGATGCCTTCATCGACCAAACGCTGGAAACCATCCTTGCCGCCCTGCCATTAACCGATACGCTCCACGATGCACTACTTCATAACCGTGGGGAATTGGGCCAGCTACTCACCTTGACGCTGAATTACGAGCGCGGCCAATGGCAGAAAATCCCGAACACGCTATTTGACGCCACCACCCTGCGTACCGCCTACCTCACATCCATACGCTGGGCCGGTAATATCAGTGACGGCTTGGTCAGCAAATCATAACCGCTCGTTGAGCGACCTGCGCCAAGCCTGCTCGCTCTGGTTAATCTTCGTCAACTTTCGTTAACCTTTGTTAACAGCAGGCTACCCCCCGCATCCGGGCTGCAACGCCAGCCCGCAGCCAGATACGTGGTCGATACCGTTTCGGTAATCAAGGCCGGGCCGGTGATGACCTGACTCAAATCCGCCCGCCCATACACCGGCAATGCGGCATCAGCACGTATTTCCGGCATCGTCTTTTTCTGCTGGGGCACAGGCGGGTGCAAATCCACTACGGGCGGCACACTCTGCACCTTGCTGCGCAGGGTCACCAGCTCCACCGGCTGTTGCAGACGATGACCGTATAAAGCCGCATGGCGCTGATGGAACAGGGCCACGGTCTCGGCAATTCCCAGCCAAGAAATATTAATCGTGTAAGACTGACCGCGGTATCGACAATCCACGCTGGCCCGCAGCTGCATGGTATCGGGCGGCACCCCTTCTTCCGACAGGGCCTGACGACCGCGCGCCGCCAACTGCTCAAATTCGTGTTCCAGATGCTCCATCAAGCCATTCAGCTTGCGTTGCAAAGAGCCCCCATCGGCATCATCCGGCAATAATTGATTGATGGTCAGCGAATGAAAGCGGGCACGTGGCGCCACCAGCATCCCCAAGGCCGACAACACCCCGGCATGGATCGGTACCAGGGCCTGCGACATGCCCAGCGCCTCCGCCAGGGCACAGACGTGCAGCCCACCCGCGCCACCAAAGGACACCAGAGTCAGCTGTTGCGGATCCACTCCGCGCTGTACCGACATCACCCGCAAAGCGCGCACCATGTGTTCATTAGCCAGGTCGATAATGCCCTGCGCAGCAGTTTCGATACTCAGGCCCAGGGCATCGGCCACCCGCGCCACCGCAGCCTTCGCGGCATTCTCATCCAAACTCATGCCACCACCCAAAAAGGCCTCACTGCGTAATCGCCCCAACACCAGATTGGCATCGGTCACGGTCGGCTCCGCGCCCCCCCGGCCATAACACGCAGGCCCCGGATCGGCCCCGGCAGACTGCGGGCCCACCTGCAACAAGCCCCCGGCGTCCACCCGGGCAATGGAGCCGCCGCCAGCACCGATGGTGTGCATGTCCACCATGGGCACGCCGACGGGGTAGGGGCCGATGCGGCCTTCGGTAGTCAGCGGTAAATCGCTGAGGGGTAAATCACTGGAGGGCATGTCACTGTGACCACGACCATTCTGGTTGGGCGGGTCATCTAGCAGCGCCACGTCCGTCGAGGTACCGCCCATGTCAAAGCTCAGCAGCCGATAACAGCCCGCGAGATGGCCCACGTATTTAGCCCCGGCCAAACCACCGGCTGGCCCGGACAACAACATGTGCACCGCCTCGTCACCCGCCTGCTCGGCACCGATGGTGCCACCGGCGCTTTGCATCACCGTCACCTGCGCCTTAGGAATTTTTACCCGTAAACCCGCGCACAATCGCCGCAGATAACCCTGTACTAGCGGGCCGACGCTGGCATTCAACCAGGTGGTGATGCCGCGCTCATATTCGCGGTACTCGGGCAAAATGTGCGACGAGCGAGACACGAAAATGCCCTCGGGCACGATCTCGGCGATGGCCTTTTCAAAACGGTCATCGAGATAGGAAAACAGTAGATTGATGGCCACCGCCTGGGGGGCCAGCTTTTTTAAGCGGGTGCGCAAAGTCTGTAACTGCGCTGCGCTCAAATCCTCCACGACGCTGCCATCGGCGGCCAGACGCCCCCCGGTTTCCAGGCACAGTTCGCGTGGCACCGGTGGCACTACCGGCGGAGGGTTGAGATTGTAGAGTTCACGACGAGCCTGTCGGCCGATGGTGAGCAGGTCACGCAGGCCAGTATTGGTGATAAAGATGGTGCGCACCCCTTTGCCCTCCAGCACTGCATTAGTGGCGACCGTGGAACCGTGCACCAACAGCAGATCCTGATCATCACTCAGCCCCAGTTCCGCGATGCCCTGCAAGATCGCCTGTTCCGGGGCCTTGGGGGTCGATAGCACCTTGTGCACACGCAAAGGTGACAGGGCCCGCGCATCGAGCAACACAAAATCGGTGAAGGTTCCCCCGGTATCAACGCCCAATAAACGCATCGGGACTACGCCACTTCAACTCGGTCTCGACCCGCCGCTTTGGCAGCATATAAAGCCTGATCGGCACGGGCAATCACGGTCTCGGCGCTGTCACCCAGCCTGGCCTCACTCACCCCCAAGCTCAGCGTGACCCGCACTTCCAGGCCTTGCAGGTTGATCGGCTGCCCAGACACATGCTGTCGAATACGCTCTGCCACCTGCTTCGCAACATCCAGGCTCGAACCATGAAGCAACAACAAAAACTCCTCTCCACCATAACGGCCGATACTATCGACATCACGCAAGCCAGAACGCATCCGTCGCGACACTTCCACCAGCACTTTGTCACCCACCGGGTGGCCGTGGGTATCATTCACCTTTTTGAAGAAATCGATATCGGCCATCACTGCCACCACCTTCGCTGCGGGCGTTTGTTGCAATGTTGTTTCCAGTTCCCCGACAATGGTTTTGTGGTTCGCCAAACACGTCAGTGAATCCGTGCACGCCGCCAGGCGTAATCTGCGTTGTTGATGCTGCGACCGGTCCAGTGACTCTTCCAGCGACTGCACCTGTGCCAGATGATAGGTTTCAATGGCAAGCGACATATCCAAAACAATGATTTTATGCAAAAATTCCGTAAGTTGACGCGCCTCAGGGTGTTGAGAATCAATACGTTCAAGGATCAACTGAGCCAGACGGCGATAGGCGCACTGATACAGACTCAGGCTCAAACCCACCCAAACGTGGGCCTGTCCAACCCGCAGGCGTGACTCAAAATACTCCGGCTGCGCAAAATCAACGCCCAACGACAACAAATGACGCGACTGCGTCTGACGCAAATGAACGAGCAGTTCCTCGTCCTGCAAAAAACTGCGGGCTTCATCCAGGGTCATCAGCCAATCATAAAAATGTTCAATAATTTCGGTGATGTGCGGCTGTATGATATCGTCTTGTAATTGCTGGGCGAGTTGTTGGGTCGTGGCAGGGTCAACCACTTCCAGCTCTAACCACTGCAAGCGCTGTTTGATTTTTTCCGCGGTGAAACCGTATTTCTCACAATAAGGCAAAGACATATTCACAACCCTGGTTACCAACAGCCCCCCGTGAAGGACACCTTTTTTGAACTTTATATCTATAAATATATCACAGGCGAGTGTTACCGCTGACAGACGGACAACGAACCAATAGCAATAAAATGATAAACGACTCTCCCAACGACACGCTCATCAAAGTCGAACAACTCACCCGCTATTTTGGTTCTTCAGCTGGCTCTTCAAAAAATGCCTCGCGCGCTGCCGTCGACAACATCAGTTTCGAAGTCCGTCGCGGTGAAGTGCTGGGATTTCTCGGCCCCAATGGCGCGGGCAAATCCACCACCATGCGCATGATCACCGGCAATCTGGCACCCAGCCATGGTCGTATCACCATCAATGGCATCGACATCCTCGATCAGCCCAAACGCGCTAAAGCGCACATTGGCTTCCTGCCGGAACAGCCCCCCCTGTATCGCGAACTGAGTGTTGATGAGTACCTGCAATTTTGCGCACGGCTGCATCGTATTGCCCGGCCGCAACAGGCCGCAGCGGTCGATAGCGCAAAGCAGCGCTGCGGTTTGTCGGATGTGGGCAAACGCCTGATCGGCAACCTGTCCAAGGGTTACCAGCAGCGCGTTGGCATCGCCCAG
This sequence comes from uncultured Ectothiorhodospiraceae bacterium, assembly GCA_964401355.1. Lineage (GTDB taxonomy): Bacteria > Pseudomonadota > Gammaproteobacteria > SZUA-152 > SZUA-152 > SZUA-152. Next base: position 5,605 of record CAYNYJ010000030.1, read on the forward strand.
GCCATTATCCATTCACCGGCGGTGGTGGTACTGGATGAGCCCACGGTGGGGCTTGATCCCATCCAGATCCGCGAAATTCGTCAGCTGATCCGCGAACTTAGCCAGGACAACGGCGTGATACTCAGCACCCATATCCTGCCCGAGGTGCAAGCCACCTGTGATCGTGTACAGATCATCAATCAGGGACGCCTGGTGCTCAGTGACAGCATTGAGGGTCTGACCCGACACATGCAGACCTCCAGTTTATGTTTACGCACCACCCATACCCCCAATCTCGATACCTTACGGGCCATTGAAGGCATTGAGACGATTGAGTCCCTCGATGACGGCATCTTACAGATACAGCACCGGCCAGAAATCAATCCCGCATCGGCCGTGGCGCAGGCCGTCGTTGCTCATGATTGGGGCTTGCTGGAACTGACCCCGCAACGACGCTCACTGGAAGATATTTTTGTCGATATCACCACCAGCGAGCCTATGGAAATCAACACAAACAATGATTCCAACACCGCAGCAGAAAATACAAAAGAGGCAAACATCCGATGATTTTTACTCTCGCCGCGCGTGAACTACGATCGATGTTTCTGTCGCCACTCGCCTGGGTAATACTGGCGGTGATTACCGCCCTCAACGCCTATTTCTTTTTACTCTACGTTGACATCTATTTGCAGTTACAACCTCGGCTCGCCGCCGCCCCCAACGGCCCCGGCATCACGGACATCATCGTTGCACCTTTATTCAGCACCACCGCCACCATCTTGTTGTTGGTCACGCCGTTATTAACCATGCGGCTGATTAGCGAAGAACGGCGCGCACAAACTCTGAGCCTGTTGATGAGCGCCCCGATCTCCATGAGTGAAATCATCATCGGCAAGTTTTTAGGCGTATTCACCTTTATCCTGATGATGCTGGCACTGATTGCACTCATGCCCCTGAGCCTGCTCGCGGGCGGTTCACTGGATCTAGGATTATGGGCATCGGGCCTGCTGGGGTTGGTATTATTGATCGCCAGTTTTTGCAGCATCGGCCTGTATATTTCCACCCTCACCCGCCAACCCACCGTCGCCGCCATCGCCACCTTTGGTCTGTTACTGTTGTTGTGGATTATCAATCTGGCCGGCAGCGCCGGTTCTGGCGGCGGCGAAGCGCTGGCTTACCTGTCATTACTCAGCCACTATCAACCGTTGTTGCGAGGCGTATTCAGTAGCACCGATATTTTTTATTACCTGTTGCTGATCGGCAGTTGCCTGACGCTAAGTGTGCGCCGGCTAGATGCTGATCGTTTGCAGCATTAACTTTTAATACCTAGCCACAAGGAATGTGAACAACATGGACAAACATCTCTATTATTATCGCGCCGAAGTACAATCCGTTTATGACGGTGACACCTGCACCCTCAACATCGATCTGGGTTTAGGCACATGGGCGCATAACGAAAAAATACGTCTGGCGCGCATTAATACCCCTGAGCTACGGGGTGCCGAACGTCCTGAGGGATTGAAAGCGCGCGATTTTTTACGCGAGAAAATCGATGGTCAGCAAGTGTTGATCAGCACCTTGCGGGACAAAAAAGGCAAGTATGGTCGTTATATTGCCGATATCTGGCTTCGACAGGACGACGGTAATTACGTCAATATGAACGATGAATTGGTCAAGGCCGGGCACGCTCAATATGTGCAATATTAATTAGGAAATCCGTAGTAACTTTATGTTTATAGCCTCATGCTTATAACGACAAAAACCCGGCGCAATCAGCGTCTGGGAAATGTACTGTTTTTGATGTTGTTTCTCAGCATCATCGGGCTGCTGGCCTGGCTGAGTACGCGTTACAGCTTTGAGGCGGATTGGACCGCCAGCGGCCGCAATAGCCTGTCGGAAGCCAGCACGGTGTTGCTGACCAAACTCACCGATCCCATTACTATTACCAGTTATGCAACAGAGCAGGGCAGTGTACGCCAAGCGGTCTCGGAACTGATTGGCAAATATCAGCGACACAAAACAGATTTGACCCTGCAATTTATCAACCCTGACCTGCAACCCAATACGGTGCGAGCGCTGGGCATCAGCATTAATGGTGAACTGGTGGTGGAATATCAGGGGCGCAGCGAGCATCTCAAAAATCTGTCGGAGCAGGGACTCACTAACAGCTTGCAACGACTGGCGCGCAGCGGTGAGCGCTGGCTGGTGTTTCTTGAAGGTCACGGCGAACGCAAGCCGCGGGGCACCGCCAATCACGATCTGGCACAATGGACACAGCATTTGACCAACAAGGGTTTTAAGATTCAGAGCCACAACCTGGTGCAAAATCCGCAACTGCCCGCCAATACCCGGGTGCTGATCCTGGCCAGTCCACAGCTCAATTTATTACCCGGTGAAGTGGCGCTCATTAACCAGTATCTCGATGCCGGTGGTAATTTGCTGTGGCTGAGCGATCCGTCAGACCAACAATCATCCACCAACGCCACCGAACTCCACGGTCTCGCACCGCTGGCCCGGCAACTCGGCATTGAATTTCAACCCGGCACGATCGTCGATCCCAGCACCCAGATGCTGGGTGTCAGTGATCCGCGTTTTGCCCTGGTCGCCGATTACCCCAGCCATGCCATTACCCAAAACATCGACAGTTTGAGTCTTTTTCCGCAAAGCCACGGCTTGACCGTAACCCCGGCTCCCGGCTGGCAAAGTCACCGCCTGTTACAAACCGAAGCGCGCAGCTGGTCTGAAACCGGCACGCTGTCCGGCACTCTGCAATTCGATGTGGGCAAGGATATCAGCGGTCCGCTGATTCTGGGGGTAGCGTTGAACCGCTCACTCTCCGTCGAAACGGCAACGCCCGATGACAGCACGCAAAATTCTCCCCAGCCACCTACACAACAACGCGTGGTGGTGATCGGCGACGGCGATTTTCTCGCCAATGCCTATCTGGGTAACGGCGCTAATTTGTCGTTAGGCGTCAACATCATCAATTGGCTTGCCCGTGATGATCAACTGATTCACATCCCGGTACGCATCCGCAATGACCGCAGCCTTGAATTATCCCCTTTGGCACAGGGCATCATCGGTATCGGCTTTTTGCTGGTGTTACCACTGTTATTCAGCGCTGCCGGTTTCCTGGTCTGGTGGCGGCGACGTAATCGCTGAGTATTTTTAAGCGCTCTTTCATGACAACAACGACACTCAACACACCGTGACTTCACGCACTGTTCTCAATCTGACGCTGATACCGGTTTTAGCCGGACTCATTACCCTCGCCGTTTACGAACTCCGTAAAGACAATGCTCCGGTTGCAGCAAAACTCACCTCACTCGATCCGGACCAGATTCAGTACCTGCGCCTGCAATCAACCGGCCGAGCCGATATTGAAATGAAGAAAATCGCTGGTCGCTGGCAAATGCTGACACCATTTTTGGTGGCCGCTAACCAGCAACGCATCAAACCGTTGTTAAAAATAGCCGGCGCGAAAATCATCGCCTCATATCCTATGGATCAAGTTGACCCTCATCAATTGCAACTCGATACACCGACGCTCATTTTCACCCTCGATGAGATCATTTTACGCTTCGGTAACACCGAGGCGCTGAGTGGTAGCCGCTACGTGCAACAGGGACAAGTGGCTTATCTCATCACCGATCGATACAGCCACTTGGCCCGAGTGGCCGCCACCAAACTGGTAATGCCCACCTTGTTACACAGCGATGAATCGATCACCGCTCTGCATTTACCCAAGCTCGAACTAAACTTGGTTGAGGGTCGTTGGCAGCATGTGGGAAATGACGGACACACCAACCCCGACCACATTCAGCAATTATTGGATGAGTGGCGTCACGCCCGGGCATTCGATATTCAAATACTGGATGCAAGCGCACACTCAACGCAGCAGGTTCGCATCACCACTCAATCGGCAACCATACTGTTTAAGCTGTTACGGACAGAGGATGAGCTGATTCTGCAACGCCAGGATCTCGGCCTGCAATACCACTTCCCGCTGGAGGCGAGCCGCACCTTGCTCAAGCTGCCAGTAACCGTTGACACTGGTTAACCTACGACGCCTTTTTTCAAATCACCGCCACACTTTTGTCACAGCCATTTTCATACGCCTTTTCATAAACTCTGACTCAAAAACCACATGCCTGAATTACCCGAAGTCGAAACCACCTGTCGCGGCATCGCCCCTCACGTTACTGGCCGAATCGTGCAGTCAGTGGTGATTCGTCAATCCAGACTGCGCTGGCCAATACCCGCCAGCCTTAAAAAATGCTTAACCGGCCAACGCATCGAACAAGTCAGTCGGCGTGGGAAATACCTGTTTTTGCACACCAAAATTGGCACCGTGATCATTCATCTAGGCATGTCCGGCAGTTTACGCATTGCCCGGCAACAAGACCTCGTGGAAAAACACGACCATGTTGATTTCGTATTTTCGGATGATTGCATCTTGCGTCTGCGGGACCCACGTCGCTTTGGCGCCGTGCTGTGGACCCGCCGTTCACCCCTCCAGCATAAACTGATTCGCTCACTCGGGCCCGAGCCACTCTCGGACGCATTCAATGCCGACATGCTTTTTCAACGCTCACGCAAGCGCCAATTAGCCATTAAGAACTTCATTATGGACAGTAAAATCGTGGTGGGAGTCGGCAACATTTATGCCAGCGAGGCACTATTTCGGGCAGGGATCCGACCAACTAGCGCGGCAGGGCGAGTCAGCCTGTCACGATATCAACGATTGGTCATTGCTATTAAAACGGTATTAAAAGAAGCGATAAAACAGGGCGGCACCACGCTTCGAGATTTTACCAACAGCGAAGGCAAGCCCGGATATTTTCAACAAAAACTACAAGTATACGGTCGGGCAGGGCAGCCTTGTAAAATTTGCAGCACGACCCTCAAGCGCATCCAGCAAGGCCAACGGGCTACCTATTACTGCACCCGCTGCCAGCACTAATCTGCCACGGTCGATCCGCAACACTGATGTTTTGACTTTCTCCCAACGCCTGAACTTACCAAGCAACGTCCGTATCATACTGCGTTCGTACAACCCGGCAACTGAAGGCTGACCAAGGACAGCCATCACGCCTCGCTATATTACAATAACTCACGCTTTCCATTTTAGTAAACTGATTTGAAGGATTAGTTGGGTTCCACGTTAACTGCAGACATCCCCTTATCACCCTGCTCCATGCTAAACGTAACTTCCTGGCCTTCCGCCAACGTCTTGAATCCCTCGCCTTCAATGTTGGTGTGATGAACAAAAATATCTTCACCGCCCTCTTTCGGAATAATAAATCCATACCCCTTTGCATCATTAAACCACTTCACTGTACCGTCAGACATTGCTCCACATCCTCTGTTGCTGTGTTATCTCCAAACTATGGCACGACTCACTTCGTCAAAGTGCCACTCTACCGACCTGTCATCTTATTATCGAAAGTGCAGTATCGGCTTCACCATAACCACTATTAAACCGGTAATAACTGGAGTGTCCATCATGAGGTACTACTGAGGGAAATGCGCAATTAGAACGTACATCCATTCACTTCTCACTATGCACTACTACTCATCAATACAACCACGTCAAGCAGTTAAAGTGGCTCAAGTATAGACCCAAGATTCCAGTTATGCCAAGTACCTATTTGCCTCATTTCTCATTTTATTTCTACGTACAAGAATTAACCGTAAACCAGACACACATCATTCACTCGATTTCCAGATGAAAACACGCTGCCTGACGCTCTACATACAACTGGTGCAGCATCTGGATACTCAATACCAACAACAAGATCCATTCCATCTTCATTACAGCATAATATTGACTCATGTCCTGTGGCTGGCCATAGGCATTAACCGCCTTCAAATAAGCCTGCACAACGGCCGGACGAAAAAATCCTGCTTTTTCCAAAGCTTGTTTGGACAAATAGGGTGACAATAGTTTTTGACGTTCATCGATAAAAAACCACTCCCGTATGGGCGTATAAAAAGCGCGCTTTTTATACGCAGTGGGATGTTCTGGGAGATGCGGCATCATCAATTTACGCAGCAGGTATTTTTCATCCATACCGTTCAATTTCAGGCCCGGTGGTATACGTGCCGTCAGCTCCACCAATGGGTGATCCATAAACGGCACGCGCGCTTCCACACTGTGGGCCATACTTAAGCGGTCATTTTTCCAGAGTATCCAGCCCGGCAGACGGGTTTTGGTTTCGATATACAATGATTGATTTAACGGGTGCAAACCTTCCACCTTACTCCGCATATTTTCTGCCGCTAAATTGATGGCTTCATCATCAGCATTCTGCAGGCTATCGGTAAATAGCGCGTCACTCACATCATCAAGAATATGCCAGAAATCATGCCATGCAGGATAGCAACCAAACTGGCGGTTAACCGCACGTTGACGTTTTGGTTTATGACACTCAAACAAAAAACGCACATGCTCTTCAGCAAATTCCTTGCCGTATTCATTCAGGTAAAAACGTTTTCGCTGCCGACTGTTCTTTTGCTGATTTCCCCAGATGCGCATGGCATCCTGTCGAAAACAATCGTAACCGCCGAAGATTTCATCGGCACCATCACCGCTAAACACCACTTTTTGCCCATGGCCTTGCACCTGCTTCGACAACATAAACATCGGTACATCCAGAGCAATCCGCTGCGGTTGCTCCAGGTGATAAATACACTCGCGCAGAATCGATAACAGTTCTTCTCCAGACTGTTTACCCACATTGATCGTTTGGTTAGGCACGCCGAGATGCTCGGCGATTTGTTTGGCCAGAATAGATTCATCACTGTCCGGATTGTCAAAACCTATGGTGTAGGACTGTACCGTATTGGTCGCACTCTGCGCGGCATGTTGCGTCAACAAGTGCGTAGTGGTCGCAGAATCAATACCGCCAGACAAATAGGCACCGATAGGCACGTCGCCAATCATGTGGCTACCAGCGGCATCATCCAGGGCATCGCCAAAACGGGTTAACCACTGATCTTCATCCAGACTTTCGTAATCTCCCTCACGCGGAAATTCCAAATCCCAGTACTGCTGTAGCACCGGCTCTCCGTTGGGGCTCACTGACAGCGTGTGACCAGGGGGCAATTCCAACACACCACGAAACGGTGTCTGGGGGCTCACTGCAAATTGATAGAGGAAATATGCACGGATCACCGCCGGATCCAGTTCCGGCTGCACCGCACCACTGGCAAACAAAGCCTTGATTTCCGAACCGGCCAGCAAGGTATCGCCGTTCCAATGATAAAATAACGGTTTAATACCCAACCGGTCTCGCGCCAATATCAGTTCGCCACTTTGCTGGTCGTGCAGCGCAAAGGCAAACATACCTCTCAACTTGCCGACACAAGCAATACCTTCCCGTTCAAACAGTCGCAACAGCACTTCGGTGTCCGAAAGGGTCTTGAACAACACGCCATCTTTTTCCAGCGTCCTACGCAACGCGGAAAAATTATAAATTTCGCCATTAAACACCAAGGCCAGGCGACCGTCATCACTAAGCATTGGCTGGGCGCCGCCCACTATATCGACAATGCTCAACCGGGAATGACCCAGGGCAGCAGGGCCGCGTGTAATTTGTGTCAGGGCATCCGGGCCACGGTGTTCAATCGCTTTCACCATACGTCGAATAACAGCTGTTTCTGCCGCTCGGCCGTCACTGTGAAAGATAAGAGAGATGCCGCACATAAAATAAGCAATTGCCTGACTGATGCGAATTTGACACCGTGAATTCAGTGTCTTTTATAATTATCTAAGCAGACTAACGGAATAAGGCCCTCGGAAACAAGCAGCAGCATGACGAGCTACCGACTAAACTCCTCCGAATAGGCCCCGTATTGGCAGGTAACAGCTTGGCTAAACGCACTAAAGCCCCCTCCGTTCGAGCCACTTTAACCACTTCATAACACTGATTGTTCCTTTCAGTTTTATGGACAGTAATAACTAGAGAAGGTTTTCGCGACGTGACCATAAGTAACAACAGACACACCTATAGCTCACAGCCCGTTGTCATTGGTGGTTTTGCCACTATTCTGTTGCTGCTGCTCGGCTTATTTAGTGTTTGGTATCACAGCGTGGCAGAAAACAAGCGCGTATTGGCAGAGACCTCCCACCAACAAAACGAAATGCTGCTGATTTACCAGATCCGCGATGGTGCCAGCCGGCGTGCCGCTTTCCTTTTGCAAATGACACAGACCATCAATGACCCGTTTTTACTCGACGAACAATACATCCATTTTAAAGAAGCCATTGATCCCTTGCTGACAGCCCGCAAACAATTATTAGGTTCCGACGCTTCCGAAATTATACTCAAAATGTGGGAAACGGCACGTCCTCATATGAACAAGGGCAGTCGGGTACAATACCAGGCAGCGGAACTGATGCTAGAAGGTAAATTCCTGGCAGCACAAACCGTCATCTTCAATGAAGTTTTGCCCATCCAACAGCTCGTCTTTCAAATACTCGATGACATGCTGGAAGCCCAGCGACAAACCGTTGATGCACAACTGGTTGCTGCCGCCCACGCAAACCGACGCATCGATACAATACTGGCAATACTGGCTGCTGTGACCCTTTTTATTGGGGTATTTGTTTCCAACTTCGTGATTCGCCGTAGCAGACAGGCCGAAACTCAATTACGCCATCAGAGTGAACGCATCCGCTCACTGTACGAAATATCCGCCATATCCGGACTTTCCTCCAATGATCAAATTTCGGAAATGCTACGTTTGGGATGCCAGCTCATGGGAATGGAATTCGGCAGCTTGCTACGAGCCGACAAAACACAGGGTAACTATGAAATCGTTTACGCCATCAATATCGACGGCAAAGCTGTTAATACCAATGAACACGATCTGTTAAATATTCCGCTGTTTCTCGCCACACTAAAACATAACGGGCCTCTCACCGTTAATGGTTATTCAAACACTGCCTCAAGCCATCAAAGTGACATCATCTCATCGCATTTTAAAAGTTATATCGGTGTTACTCTCACCTTGCATGATGCACTATTCGGCGTGCTTAACTTTAGTGCCGAAGAAGTGCGCAACACTACATTTACGGACATCGATAAAGATTTAATTACCCTCATGGGCCGTTGGGTCAGTGTCGTATTGGAACGCATTATGGAACAATCTGAACTGGCCGATGCCAAACAAATAGCGGAATCGGCTAATCACGCCAAGAGCGCATTCATTGCCAATATAAGTCATGAAATTCGCACACCGCTCACGGCAATTATTGGCTTCGCTAATTCACTATTAGATCCCAGCCACAATAACAAAGAACGTAATGACGCTGCCCAAACCATTGTTCGCAGCGGTGAACATTTACACGAGCTGATCAATGACATCCTCGACCTTTCCAAAATCGAGGCCGGACAATTGATCATTGAAAAAATGCCGACATCACCTTTAGCTATCGTAGCCGAAGTCGAATCCGTCATTGGCTACCGGGCGCGCAATAAAGGATTACGTTTTATCATTAAGCCCGAATACCCACTGCCAGACACCATCATTAATGACCCTACCCGCCTAAAACAAATCCTGTTAAACCTGTGTTCCAATGCCACAAAATTTACACTAGAGGGTACTATCACTATTCTCCTCCAATATGACACCCGCCAACGTCACATTATTTTCACCGTTTCCGACACTGGCATTGGCATGGACGAAGAAGAACTCACTCATATTTTTCAGCCCTTTTCACAGGCCGACTCCAGCACCACACGATGCTTTGGCGGTACCGGCCTAGGCTTGTGGATTTCTCGACAACTGGCACAACGCTTGGGTGGTGACATCACCTGCAAGAGTGAAAAAGGTCAGGGCAGCAGCTTCGAGGTACGATTGGTGATTGGTGCCGTTGAGCACCTTAAATTGATCCGTGAAGCACCCGACAATCTACTTCCTGCCATCAGTAAAACATCAAATAATAACAAACATGTCCCACAACTGAATGGCCGGGTCTTGTTGGCAGAAGATAATCACGACGTCCAAAAATTGATTGGCCTAATAATCAGTAAAACAGGTGTAAATGTTGTGACCGTCGATAATGGCCAAATAGCTATTGAGGAAACCATGGCCAGGGAATTTGATTTAATTCTAATGGACATACAAATGCCCATCATGGACGGCATAGAAGCGGCTACATGGCTTCGCAATACAGGATATTCCAAACCCATTATCGCACTTTCAGCCGCTGCATTCAAACAGGACCAAGAAAAAATCAACCGCGCAGAATTCGATGAATTCCTGACAAAACCTCTGATAATTGCACAATTCTATGACATGCTTACAAAATATTTATCACCCAGAAAAAATCAACCTGGCATAGCAAAAACAGCCTCACGCCCACATTTAAAAATTAGTGAGGAACTAAAAAAAGACTCTGATTTTTTAGCCTTGGTCGAGATATTTATAGTAGACCTACCAAAACAGGTAACAGCGATAGTCACTGCCGCGAACAATGCGGATTGGGATCAGGTACAAGCCGTATCACATAAACTTAAAGGTTCCGGTGCCGCATTTGGTTTCCCGGAAATTACCGATATTGCCCATCGCATCAATCAGCAAACGAAGACAAGCCATGGCGACCTACCGAATCAAGCGCTTTTGGATAATATTTCCGCCCTTCAGAAATGCTGTGCTGCCATCATTGATAAGAAAACCATACTGTAAAACAGAGCCTGTTTCAGCCACCATACCCCCTGCAACAACCTCAAAATATTAAACCTACCGTACACGACGATAACCAATTACATTCACTTAAAACCAATTTCTACTTTCAACTGGCCTTCCACAACCTTAAAGACTTTTAAAACACTTTTAGCCAGTGAATGATTCAAATCTTGTTCATTGACTTTATAAATACGCACTAGCGGAAACGTATTCTTTCCAATCGTTTCAACAATTTCCTGCAATTCCATCAGCATATCTATATCCACGCCCGGGATATCAAGCCGCTGTATACGAGGATTGTTTAAATATAAACTGCCGGAAAAAGGCTTATAACTTACTCCCAGCAAAAACCGCACATAGCCACGATACATCCTGCCATCCGATACATTGGCATCAACTGGAATGACTAAAACAATATTCTCACTATTTTTAGTTAGTCTTACTTTTGGATCTTGCAATGAAACACGTGCAATAGTGGTGTACTCCCGTATTGGAAAATACGCTTGCAATACACTTTGCACGTGTATATCCGTCAAACTTATTTTGAAAGCCGCCTGGGATACACTCGATAGACCTAGCAAAATAACAAAGAGCAGTAAAGATCTAATCTGTCTAACCATCTAAAAACGACCTTTTAATGATTTTATTCTTATATACGGTTCACAGTGTACGCTTTCTGATAATTTCAGAAAAGACGATACCTGCAAAGTGTGGGATAAATCATTGACACAAAGCACTGATTCAAATGAGTCGAGAGACCTGAAACCGTGCCTACTATATGCTGTGACTAAAAGGACTACCGATAACAGAGCGGAAATCCAAAGACTCCGCATCAAAGTTGGCGCGCCTGACAGGATTTGAACCTGTGACCCCTGCCTTCGGAGGCTTACAATCATAGCAAAAATGGGCACAGAGGCTAAAGGTCAAAATCTGATATAATCCGCATTCTGCGCCCGTAGCTCAGCTGGATAGAGTACCGCCCTCCGAAGGCGGGGGTCGCGCGTTCGAATCGCGCCGGGCGCACCACTTCTATTTGTATCAGTAAGTTACCAGCTTCATTTTTCCTGCTTTTTACTTAAGATTGTGGCTCTTCCCCAGATGAGGTGGGTAGGATTCACCGCATAACGGCCTCAGGATAAAGATCCAGGCCGCCAAGGTGAAAGTAAATGGCATTCGCAAAGCGATCTTTATTACGAAAACCACGGCTGCGTACCTTGATCATTTTGATGCGACGATTAAGCCCCTCTGCCGGCCCATTGCTGACTTTTAATACGATGGCATTGAGTATGCCCCACAGATGTTTTTTGATCGTTCGAGCCACTTTCTTAATGGGTTCAAGGCGACTGCGAACGGCCCAGGATAACCACCGCCCCCAGCCTTTAAGCGCCCATGTTTTATTTACGTAGTGCCAGAGTGACATAGCAAGTTCTTTGATAGCCCAGGCGCACGCGGTCTTGAGCTGAATATATTGCGTTAGATAAACCATCTGCGGCGGTAGATTGGGTAGATACGGTATTCGAATCCGTTAAACGGCTAAAGAAATTTCCACGAAGTGGGCGCGTAATTCCTGAAGTTTAGTTAGATGAGTTTCGTGAAATAATTTTAGACAACTACCGTATCATCTATAGAATTGAAGAAAAACAAATCTCAATTCTTACGGTGCGTAGTGGCAGGGAAATTCTACCAGTTGACGAGGTATTGGCATAACAAGGCGCTGCACTCGGGCAAAATAAAGCTGCGTTCGTCCCTCACTACGCTTTATTTTGCCGGTGAGCTTGGTCGTTGAGCAGGAAATTAAGACACTTTATTCATGAATGGCCTGCCAATCCATCTTCTCCATCAAGTACCCTAAACAATCTTGCCGAATCACTTCTTCGTTTAACGTAAACATTGACGGCATTACTTCCCGCGCCGTACGCAATTCCCCATCTTCCAACCTGAAATAGCGGTTAGTCGCATCTTCCCCCTTTTCATCAATTACCTGCAACGGAATTTCCGTTTGTCCGGGATTCACGTAACCCAGCGTGATGCCGGTCGCTAGCTCATGAAAATTAAGATGATCCAGATCGGGCAGGAAAGAAATATCGGCAGGTTTGGTATTCATTTCGGTATTAAGGATACCGCCGCCTTCAAACCGTATGCTGATATGTTGCGGAACGGTGACGGTGGCGACGGTGTGAAACAGATCCATGTCGTGGGCGGCGACGGGATGGGTGGGTAGTTCGGAAAGATGCAGGCAGGTGTTGATAAAATCGGCGGCGTGGGCGGTGCCGTGGGGCTGATCGGGCTTGCCGCATTCTACGGTTATTGCCGGGCACAGTTTGCTGAAGGCCATGGATTGCACGCCCTGGGGTCGGAGGAAATATACCACGGTGCGGGAAAATAATGTGGCGAGGTGAAAGAAGCCGGTGTCGAGTCGGTTGATGCAGCCGTAGTGCGGATTGAGCCCGGTGTTGTTGTGTACGTCGATACTGGCGAAGACGTTTTGTTCGCGCAGGGTGTCGACGATTTGTTGCATCATTTGTTGTTCGGGACTTTTTTTTATTCTGTTGTTCGCGTTTTCAGCGCAAGGCCAGCAGCGGTTGTAATCCGGCTGACCATCGAGGTGACGATGGCCGTGACGCGCGGCATGCACGTTGCCGATAAAAATTATCAGCGCGCGCGGCAGTTCCTGTTGCCGGTATTTGTCTAACACGAATTGGATGGCCGACAACCCGGTGGTCTCATTGCCGTGTAACAAAACCGAGACAAACAGCGGCCGCGGTCTACGGCCGGGCAGGCTGATCAGCGTCGGGCCGGATAAAATGCGATGCAGTTCTGTTGCGGGACATTCCAGCAGGCCATCGGGGATGTGATCAAGCAGGGTGAGCATGGTGTTCGATACTCTTATTTCAAATTCTATTCAGGAATCTTGGATTGTTCGCGTTGGTATTCTTCATAGCTGGGGTAGTTTCCCTGGCAATCGGGGGCATGTATTTGTTCGTTGCAGTGTCGATTTTTTACCGCCTCGTAGCCTGCGCGACTAAAGCCGTCTCTCGTGCAGCCACTTAGTAAAATGCTGGTGCCCAAGAATACAAATCCTATTAAGCTAAATGTGTGTATACGACTCATCGGTTAAAGACTCCATTCATGCACCGGCACCCCTGTGTGCTGGTGTTCAAGATAAGCGGCTAATAATTGTGACATGTCGTTACCTTTTGTACAGGCATGCTTGGCGACAAAGGCGCGCTGCCAGGCCGCCCCGTTGCGGACCTTATTTACGCGCACTTCGATGATATTTAAATAGTGCGCGTTGTCTTTGTCATTAATGCCCAGTGATTCCAGTCCGGCCTGGGCCAGCGGCAGCAGCACCTTGAGTATTAGCGATTGGGCCGGATATTTCTGGCCATCGAGCCAGATGATGTGAGCGTCGAGCCCGTGTTGGGCGCAGGCGTAAAAGTTGTCGCGGGCGATGGCGAAGGGCAGTTGTTGTTCGGGGGCATCGGCGGATTCGCAAAGCGCGTACGTCAGTCCGTAATAAAAGGCGGCGTTGGCCATGGCGTCTTCGATGGTGGGGCCGGCGGACACCACGCGTTGTTCGATGCGCAGATGCGGAGTGTCGTTTTTTCCTTCGCCATTAAAACCAATGAGTGGTCGGTTCCAGCGCCACAGGGTGCCGTTGTGCAATCGCAGATATTCCAGTTGATGCGCCGGGGTGTTGAGCTGGCTGGGCATCAATACCGGATAGTGTTCGAAATTTTCGGTAAAGCATTCCATCACCGAATGGCGCGCGTAGCCGGTGCCGAAACTGACGCGCCGCATCGGGCCGTGGGCATCGTCTTCAAACCCGCCTACTTCCACCGCCTGCTCAAATAGCGGGATGCGGGTTTCGGCCCACAGGTCTTTGCCGAATAAATAGGGGGAGTTGGCGCTGATCGCCACCAGCGGCGCGGAACAAATGATGGAGGCGTTGTAGGCCCGCAGCGCCTTTTGTGGCGGAATCTGCAAGTGGATTTGCAGGGAGGTGGTGGCGGATTCCAGCATTACATGCTGGTGTTCGGTGCGCAGAATATCGTGACCGTGGATGTCGAGTTGCAGGGGCCGCCCGCCCCGCAGGCGCAGGATTTCGGTGTTAAGCGCGTGGTAGCGATTCATCGACGACAGGTTGTGCGGCACCAGTTGCGCCTCTTCCACGGTGGGCAGGATGCCGATCATCGCCAGTTCGGCATCCAGTTCATGGGCGATGATCCGCGCCTGCGCCCAGTTTTTTTCCAGACTGGCGGCCATGCTGGAGAGTGCGCTAGCCGTGAGATTTTCCGGGTCGAGATTGAATTCGACGTTAAACGTCGCCAGCTCCGGCGACACCAGGGGATCGTTGAGCCGTCGCAAAAACTCCCCATTAATGGGCGCCGGGCGACCCTGGGCATCGACCAGCCAGGCCTCCAGCTCAAAACCGGCCCGGGGCGGCCCGGTATCAAAATGGTTTTGGTGAAAAAGTGCGGCGAGTAGCCCGGTTTCGATTTCGAGCTGCTGCCGGTAGTGATCAAAATCCCGCTTGTAGAAACGGGCACCGCTGATTTCCTGCCCCATGGACTATTTATGTGCCAAAACCGGCGGTTCGTCCAGCCTGTTCGTGGCTTGGCTGAGGTTTAGTGCAGTTTGGCGGTGCGTTTAACAACCGACGCAGCGTTTCCCGCAGTGTTGGCCAACAGGTATAATCCGTGTTTTCGCCTGCGCCGTGGGCGAACACCCTATTTTTAGTACAACCATGTTTCACAATTTAAAAGTACCGTTAATTATGCCTACATCTTCAACAATCGCCGATGCCTCCACCTTTCAGGGGCTGATCTTCGCCCTGCAACAATACTGGGCTGAAAAAGGCTGCGTGATTTTGCAACCGCTGGACATGGAGGTGGGTGCGGGCACTTTTCATCCCGCCACCTTTTTGCGTGCCATTGGCCCCGAGCCCTGGAGCGCCGCCTATGTGCAGCCTTCACGTCGCCCCACCGATGGCCGTTACGGCGAAAACCCTAATCGCTTGCAACACTATTATCAGTTTCAGGTGGTGATCAAACCCTCGCCGCTAGATATCCAGGAGCTGTATCTGGGCTCACTGAAAATGCTCGGGCTCGATCCGCTGGAACACGATATCCGCTTTGTGGAAGACAACTGGGAATCGCCGACCCTGGGTGCCTGGGGGCTGGGTTGGGAGGTGTGGCTGAATGGCATGGAGGTCACCCAGTTCACCTATTTCCAGCAGGTCGGCGGTCTTGAATGCAAACCGGTGACCGGAGAAATTACCTACGGACTGGAACGCATCGCCATGTATTTGCAAGATGTGAAGAGTGTGTATGACCTCACCTGGGCGGATGGCCCGTTGGGTAAAATCACTTATGGTGACGTGTTTCATCAAAATGAAGTGGAGCAGTCCACTTACAATTTTGACCACGCCAATACCGAGATTCTTTTTCAGAGCTTCGATCACTGCGAGAGTGAGTCGCAAAAACTCATCGAGGCTGGCTTGCCGCTGCCCGCTTATGAACAGGTACTTAAGGCCTCGCACAGTTTTAATATGCTCGATGCGCGTCATGCGATTTCGGTGACCGAACGCCAGCGTTATATTTTGCGGGTGCGCAGCCTGTCGCGCGCCGTGGCCCAGACCTATTTTGAGACGCGCGAGAAATTGGGTTTTCCGATGTGTTCTTCGGTGACTCGTGCGTCAAGTAATGAAGGAGGTGACGCATGAGTACGCGTGACCTGTTGATCGAAATCGGCACCGAAGAATTGCCTCCCAAGGCGCTGAAAAAATTATCCGAGGCCCTTGGCCGAGGCATAAGCGATGGTCTGGCAGCGGCCGATCTTGCTCACGGTGATGTGGCGGTGTTCGCTAGTCCGCGACGTTTGGCGGTGCTGGTGTTTACTCTCATTGAAACCCAGGCGGACAAAACCGTCGAGCGCCGTGGCCCGGCAGTGGCCGCCGCCTTTGACGCAGAAGGTAATCCATCCAAGGCCGCTACGGGTTTTGCCAAATCTTGTGGCCTGGCGTCGGTGAATGATCTTGAGCGCATGGAAACTGATAAAGGCGCGTGGCTGGTGTATCGCGCTGAGCAACCGGGCCAGAGCACGGTCGCGTTGGTGCCGGACATCGTGCGCAGTGCGTTGGATAAATTGCCGATTCCCAAGCGCATGCGCTGGGGTGATCTTGATGCGCAATTTGTGCGTCCGGTGCAGTGGCTGGTGTTGTTGTTTGGTGACGAGGTTATTGAGACGGAAATTCTTTGCGTAACGTCCGGGCGTGAAACCCGAGGCCATCGCTTCCACCATCCCGAGGCCATACGCATCACCAATCCGGCCGATTATGCCTCGCTGTTGGAAACGCAGGGACAGGTAATTGCTGATTTTGCCGCGCGTCGTGATGTGGTGCGTACACAAGTGCAGGAGGCTGGTGAGCAATTGGGTGGCCGCGCGGTTATTGATGAAGCCCTGTTGGATGAAGTGACTGCGATGGTGGAATGGCCCAAGGCCATCGCCGGTAATTTTGAGGCACGTTATCTTGAGGTGCCTGCCGAGGCTTTGATCCTCACCATGAAATCCAATCAGAAATATTTTCATGTTATGGACGCTAACGGTAAATTGATGCCCCATTTCATCACCGTCGCCAACATCGACAGCAGCAACCCCGATGTAGTGCGCGAGGGTAACGAACGTGTGGTGCGCCCGCGCCTGGCCGATGCTGAATTTTTCTGGACGCAGGATCGCAAGCAAAAATTGGAAGCGCGTATTGAGCGACTCAAAACCATTCTGTTTCAAAAGCAACTGGGCACCCTGCACCATAAATCGCAACGTGTGGCAACTTTGGCCGGCAGTATTGCCGAGGCGCTGGGTGCCAATAAAGCATGGGCCGAACGTGCTGCATTGCTGGCAAAATGTGACCTGATGACGGAAATGGTTTATGAGTTTCCTGATCTGCAAGGCATCATGGGTCGCTACTATGCGTTACTCGATGGCGAGGCCGAGGAAGTGGCGTTGGCGCAGGATGAGCAATACATGCCACGTTTCGCGGGTGATGAACTGCCCGCCACGGCCACCGGCCAGGCGCTGGCGATTGCCGATAAACTCGACACCCTGGTGGGCATGTTCAGCATCGGTCAGCCACCCACCGGCAGCAAAGACCCTTTCGCGCTGCGCCGTTCTGCACTGGGCCTGTTACGTATTATTATTGAACGTCAACTGCCGCTGGATTTGCCCGAGATGGTGCAACAGTCAGCGGATGGGTTGGCGGATAAGGCGACTGCCAAAGACGTGCCTAAGCAGGTGTTTGATTTTATGATGGACAGATTGCGCGCCTATTACAAAGATGTGGGTGTGTCACCGGAAGTGTTTGAATCCGTCCTTGCGCGGCACCCGACTCAGCCCTTCGATTTTGATCGTCGGGTGCGGGCGGTGAATCATTTTCTCAGTCTGCCCGAGGCCGGCAGTCTGGCAGCAGCCAACAAACGTATCTCGAATATTCTGCGTAAGGCGATTGAAAAATCCATTATCGTGCCGGACGCCGTGGAAAGTGCCAAGCTGGTCGAGCCTGCCGAACAGGCGCTGGCAAAAAAAATAGGCGCGATGGAAAAAGTGGTCATTCCGCTGTTTGATCAGCGAGATTATGAATCTGCCCTCGCCAGCTTGGCGGGCTTGCGTGAAACGGTCGATCAGTTTTTTGATGATGTGATGGTGATGACGGACGATGCTGCCTTGCGTGACAATCGCCTCGCCCTGCTCGCTCAATTGCAAAGCCTGTTTTTGCGGGTTGCGGATTTGTCACGTTTACAGGGTTAATTCGGTAGCAATTAACGTTGACAGCAAAAAAGGAAATATCAATGGAACCCAGCGATTCTTATCAAGCCATGCTCGATGCCGTGCAGGCTTTTCACGACAAACATGATTTTAAAAATAATGGTGGTGAAGAAATGACCTACCGCATGGCGCTGATGGCTGAAGAGTTGGGCGAAATCGCTGCGGTGATCACCAAGGGAAAATCAAAAGAAAAGCTGGCCGAAGAAACCGCGGATCTATTTATCTTGCTGATCGGCACCGCGATCTCCGGTGGCTTTGATCTCAATCAGGCCTTTTGGAAGAAGATGGAGAAAATCATGAAACGTGAATCGCGCATAGTGAATGGTCGGGTGCGAGTTTCGGAATTCCGGGATTAACGACACTTTTTGTCACTGCAGTATTGTGATGGGCTCAGGGACGCACTGAGTACCACACTAAAGCAGTCAATAATATCCACCTTGACAGTATGGAAGTAGCAGCTACGCTTTGCTGGTGGGTGGGCATAAATTAAACAGGAGAACCTGTATGGCTATGGCATTGCTTTTCTTTGTGTTGTTGTTTGGTTTTGCGTTTCTTTGCATGGCAGAAGGTTAATGCGAAGCTGAGATACATTGAGTCAATGAAGCCGGTACCGTAATTCGGTGCCGGTTTTTTTATGGGCGAATGGTTTTTTCGGGAACTGGCACCGCTGAGTGTTTATCTGCATTTTTGCCAGCATCCTTAACGGGTGTCACCAGTGGCGCCTTTATCGACACCTGGGATCGGCCATTCTGATAGAATGTGAGGCCGATTCTGGGTGAATATTGATCGTCCTATGACTACCGAAAAATCTGTAAAACCATTGGTGATTTTGGATCGCGATGGCGTGATTAATCAGGATTCTGATGATTTCATCAAATCCGTGGAGGAGTTTGTGCCGATTGCGGGCAGTCTGGAGGCCATTGTACGACTCAATCAGGCCGGTTATCGGGTGGTGATTGCGACCAATCAGTCGGGCCTTGCGCGAGGGTTGTTTGATCTGGAGACGCTTGAGGCGATGCATGAAAAATTGCGCCAGAGCCTGGCGCGGCTGGGAGGACATGTTGATGGGGTTTTTTTCTGCCCGCACGGCCCGGAAGACGGTTGTGATTGTCGCAAGCCGCGTCCTGGCCTGTTGTTGCAGATCGCCAAGGTTTTTTCGACGGGGCTGGAGGGTGTGCCGGTTATTGGCGATTCGCTGAGAGATTTGCAAAGTGCCCTGGCCGCCGGGGCTAAACCGATACTGGTGCGTACGGGCAAAGGTGAGCGTAGTCTGGCGAGTCTGGCGGCAAAATCCACAGGAATGAATTTAGAAAAAGTGCCGGTTTATCAAGATCTGGCAGAGGCCGTTGGTGCCATATTGGTGCAGGGTACTCACATTCAAGAGTCTACATAGATGCCATTTTTTCGTGCCTTGTTGTTCAGTGTGGGGATGATTTGTTCAACCGTAGTCACCGCGTTTGCGCTCCTGCTATGTAGCCCCCTGCCCTTTTTCGTGCGTGCGGCAGTGGCGCGCATATACGCGTCCTATATCGTCAATTCGCTGAGAATTTTGTGTGGGGTGGATTATCAGGTTAGCGGGCTGGAAAATATTCCCGAGGGTGCAGCCATCCTGTTTTCCAAACACCAGTCAACGTGGGAAACCTATGCATTACAACTGATTTTTCCGCCGCAGGTATGGGTGCTAAAACGCGAACTGATGTGGCTGCCCTTTTTTGGTTGGGGGCTGGCCACACTCAAGCCCATTTCTATAGACCGAGGTGCGGGCCGCAAGGCAATCAAACAAATTATTGAACAGGGCAGGCAACGTTTGGATGCAGGTATTTGGGTGACGATTTTTCCGGAAGGCACTCGAGTGGCTCCTGGCCACGAAAAACGCTGGGGCCTTGGGGGGGCCATATTGGCGGAACATACGGAGTATCCCATTGTGCCCGTCGCGCATAATGCCGGTGAGTTTTGGGCAAAACGATCTTTCATCAAATGTCCGGGCACAATTCAGGTCATTATTGGTAAACCGGTGCAGAGCAAAGGCCGTAAAGCCGCAGACATTAATAGGGAAGTGGCTGACTGGATGAAATCAGCGATGGCGGAAATTGCCGCTAAAACACCCCTTTGATAGACCTTCAACCTGGCAAGCGGTATGCTTGCAGCCCGCGTAGTGCCACACTTCGCAGCACCCAATGCGCCTGTAGCTCAGCTGGATAGAGTACCGCCCTCCGAAGGTACCCCTGTATTGAGATTGCAACAGAGGTCAACAGTATCTAATTGATATAAAAAGATTTAAATAAATTCATACATAAAATTTAAATCATACAAGTAACACCTATTAAATATTGGCACAGAATACGAAATTATTATTTGTTGCTGGACAACACGAATTGATAGCTGCCTTAAGATTAATTACTTCTTCAAACAGTAAGTTTATGCACTTGTTTAAGTGTGGCGACTACATCGAGCACCGCTAGCCCATCCAACCCAAATGGCTTCAGCGATAAATCAGCGTCTTCTGATGTGGCGGTAAGGAAGCGTTGTAAATCCTCTGCTACAACCTCGGGCAGATCAATCCGTTGTTCTGGAGAAATAATTTGAAATAAACGAAACACATCATTCTTGTGCTTTTTAATATCTCTTGCATCGACCGCCTCACCAGCACTTAAACGCTCATTAAGATCTAGCCAAGCTTTGGCCTTCAAAGGAATCAGGCACATCTGAGTTACAACCGATACACCTTCTATCTCGATTTTGTGCTGATGTAGGTACTGATAATAGTCCCCACCCAGAAGGATAGCCGACAGGCTATCAATATCTTCTGATATCGGAATCGGCGTTAAATGGCTGTCATCACCTAGCTCCATTGTGTCAGGAGTCCGGGAGAACAATTCCAGCATAAACGGATAATTCTTATTTTTAGGCTGATTGAATCGGTAAAAGATTTTCTTACCCAGAGATGATCCCGGCCACGAATGGCTACACAAGATGCTCAGCGGCAAACATATTGCCAAACAGCTTGTGTCTGAGATTTATGAAGCCTTGGAAATCAACGGCGACCTGCCTAAAACATGGCACGACGTTAAGCATACGACCTTTAAGAAGATATTTGATAAAAAACCAGAGCAATAAATCTAGCTCTAGCAGAGCTCACAGGCTAGGCTGGTTCCAACCCTAAGAGCTCCCGCTGTAATATCAATTGTCAGATAGGGGGTTTAGTCGAATACATTCCTGAACAACAAGAATAAATAACTGGAAGCCCACCCAATGAGCGAAACCCCCAACAACCTCGCGGCCTACATCTGGTCCCTGGCCGATCTGCTGCGTGGTGACTTCAAACAAAGCCAGTATGGCCGCGTGATCCTTCCCTTTACGCTGTTGCGCCGTATGGAATGCGTACTCGAAGAAAGCAAAGAGGCGGTGCTGGCCGAGTATGAAAAAGTCCTCAAACGTGAATTGCCGGAAGAGGCGCAGGAGAAGCTGCTACTGCGTGTCACCAATGGGCTGTCATTCTTCAATACCTCCAAGATGGATCTCTCCAAACTGGGCGAGTCCGGTATCAAAGATAATCTCGAATCTTATCTTCAGGGTTTCTCCAAAGATGCCCGTGATATCTTCGAGCACTTCAAGTTCAGTGAATTCATCGGCCAGCTCAACGACGCCAATCTGCTCTACAAAATTGTGCAAAAGGTCAGGCAGACCGATCTCAGCCCCAAAGCCATTTCTAACCACGATATGGGCAAGGTGTTTGAAGAGCTGATCCGCCGCTTTGCGGAAAGCTCCAACGAAACCGCCGGGGAGCACTTCACCCCGCGTGACATCGTGCACCTCACCACCTCGCTGGTGTTTTTGGAGGACGACGAAGCACTCACCGGCGAAGGCATTATCCGCACCATTTACGACCCCACCGCAGGCACCGGCGGCTTCCTTTCCGAGGGCATGGAATATGTCGAGGCGCTCAACCCCCAGGCCGTGATGCGCGCCTACGGACAGGAATTGAATCCGGAAAGTTACGCCATCTGCAAGGCCGACATGCTCATCAAAGGGCAGGAGGTCGACCGAATTAAACTGGGCAACACCCTCTCCAATGACCAGCTCTATGCGGACAAATTTGACTACATGCTGTCCAATCCTCCTTTTGGCGTGGACTGGAAAAAGATCGAAGGCGATATTAAAGACGAACACAGCCTGAAAGGTTTTGAAGGTCGCTTCGGCCCTGGTCTGCCGCGCGTCTCCGACGGTTCGTTGCTGTTTCTGATGCACCTGATCAGCAAATTACGACCGGCAGGAAGCCGAAGTGCCACGGGAGAGAGGACGTCAGGAGTGGCCGGGATGCCCTTAGAGAACGGCGGCCGTATCGGCATCATTCTCAACGGCTCCCCGCTGTTTACCGGCGGAGCCGGTTCCGGCGAGTCAGAAATCCGTCGCTATATTTTGGAGGCCGATCTGCTCGAAGCCATTATCGCCTTGCCTACCGACATGTTTTACAACACCGGCATCGCCACCTATGTCTGGGTGCTCTCCAATAAAAAGGCCAAACAACGTAAAGGAAAAGTACAGCTGATTAACGGCGTTAACCTCTGCGGCAAAATGCGCAAATCCCTCGGCTCCAAGCGCAAGGTGATGGATGACGAAGACATCGCCACCATCACCCGCAGCTTCGGTGCCTTTGAAGTGGTTGATGCCCGCGAGCTAAACAAACCTGCCGAACAGAAAAGCAATCGCGGCCGCCAGTCGGCCAATCCCAAAGTAGAAGCACCGAAGACCTTCTCCAGCAAAATCTTCGACAGCCACGAATTCGGCTATCGACGCCTCACCATCGAGCGCCCCCTGCGCGAGTCCTACCAATTCAGTGATGAGCGCATTGCCGAACTGCGCTTCGCGCCCAAGCCGCTAAATGCAGTAATGAAATGGGTTTATGAACACTTTGGACAGAACGGTGAACACGCTTGGTCAGACAAGGTGAATGATTCTTCCACGGGAGGAATAAGAGAAGGTGCCCTGGGGCAAGATGCTGGCTGCAAACGCTATGGCGACTTGCGTGAACACGAAGAGAAGATTCGCCAGCACATAAAAAGCCACTTCAGCGAGCTGAAAGAAAAACACATCAAAGACCTGCTTAACAGAAAAACCTGGCTGACCCAAAAGACCACCCTGCTCAAAGCCAAACAATTACAGCAAGCCGCCCCACAAACTGCACTACAAGGAATGGGCAGCGAACAGCACGACGACATAAATGGCTATGAGGCCGCGATAAAGGCTGGCTGCAAGGCGCAAGGCATCACGCTGGATGCCAAAGAGAAAAAACAGATCACCGCCGCCGTTAGCTGGAAGAATCCTGAAGCAGAAAAGGTAATTAAGAAGACTCACAAAAACAGTAAGCCTTCTCCTGTTTATGGTTTGTTTGAGGTGGTCGGCCCAAAGGGTGAAAAGCAGGTCGTAGAATACAAATCCGATAGCGACCTGCGCGACAATGAAAACGTCGCCCTCGATCCATCAAGAGCCGTCAATAAAACCAACGAAGCCTACTTCGCCAAAGAAGTGCAGCCCCATGTGCCGGATGCCTGGATCGATAGCAGCAAGAAGGATGCGATAGATGGCGATATCGGTATTGTCGGTTACGAGATTCCGTTTAACCGCCACTTTTATGTTTATCAGCCGCCGAGGGATTTGGAAGTGATTGATGCCGAGCTGGACAAGGTGAGTGGCGAGATTATGGCATTGCTGCAAGAGGTGCATTCCTGATGGGGGGGAAGTATCAGGCTTATCCTGAATATAAAAATTCAAGATCTGAATGGATGGGAGGATTTCCTAGCCATTGGGTTGAAACATCTTTGAAATGGTACTGTGATGTAACAGATGGGAGTCATCACTCCCCTAAAATCAGAAGTAATGGTGAACCGTTCGTATCTGTAACTGATGTTGGTGTAAATGAAATAAATTTCGAAGATTGCAAGAAAATATCCTATGACGATTACATGCGTCTTGTACAAGAAGGGTGTAAGCCAAAAGTTGGCGAAGTGTTATTAACAAAGGATGGAACAATTGGTAGAGCAGCCATTGTTAAAGATGACCACCCAGACTTTGTTATATTGTCATCACTGGGATTACTATCGCCATCGACAAAGCTCCTTAATTTCTATTTGTATTACTATTTGATTTCTGGCGTGAACGTCGATCAAATGAATAGTTTGATACATGGGTCTGCTCTTAGAAGAATGACAATTAGTAAAATAGATAATTTGCTGATTATGCTTCCTCCAGTTTCCGAGCAAATGGCGATCGCCAACTTCCTCGACCACGAAACCGCCAAAATCGACACCCTGATCGAAAAACAACAACAGCTCATCAAACTGCTAAAAGAAAAACGCCAGGCGGTGATTAGCCATGCCGTCACCAAAGGCCTCAATCCCGATGCCCCCCTGCGCGACTCAGGTGTTGAGTGGTTGGGTGAGGTGCCGGAGCATTGGAAAATAAGCAAGTTTGGATATGTCTCAATGGTAGTTAGAGGTGGCTCACCGAGGCCCGCAGGTGATCCCTTGTTGTTCAATGGAGATTATTCCCCTTGGGTAACTGTTGCTGAAATTACAAAAGATGATGAGATATACCTAACTGAAACAGAAACATTTTTAACAAAAAAGGGAAGTGACCAATGTAGAGTGTTCTCTATGGGAACATTGCTTATATCAAATAGTGGTGCGACATTGGGTGTGCCAAAAATTTTAAAAATTGATGCAAACGCAAACGATGGTGTGGTTGGCTTTGAAAGCCTAGCGTTGAATCATGAGTTTGCTTATTACTATTTATCTACGTTGACGGAAGATATCAGGGAAAGAGTCAAGCAGGGGTCTGGGCAGCCGAACTTAAATACAGACATTGTTAAAGATATTTTTGTACCTATACCGCCAGAGAATGAGGTGGAGATAATAGTAGCTG
This sequence comes from uncultured Ectothiorhodospiraceae bacterium, assembly GCA_964401355.1. Classification (GTDB taxonomy): domain Bacteria; phylum Pseudomonadota; class Gammaproteobacteria; order SZUA-152; family SZUA-152; genus SZUA-152. Next base: position 31,024 of record CAYNYJ010000030.1, read on the forward strand.
ATATACGTGGGAAGAGAGAACAATATAAAGTTCTGACAGAGAAAGCGGTAAGGGGTATTGGGCTGCTAAAAGAACGCCGCACAGCCCTAATCTCCGCTGCCGTCACAGGCAAGATCGATGTCCGCGATTGGGCATAAGCACCAAAGGAAAGCATGATGGCAAGTAAAAAAACAATGAGTGACTACATTGTTTATGTGGATGAGAGTGGCGATCACAGTCTGAGCAGTATCAATCCACAATACCCGGTGTTTGTACTGGCCTTTTGCATCTTTCATAAAAGGCACTATGCCGAGGCTGTTGTGCCGGCGTTGACGCGATTTAAGTTCAAGCACTTTGGTCACGACATGTTGGTGCTGCATGAGCACGATATCCGCAAGGAAGAGAATGGCTTTTGTTTTGTTAATCGCGCTGCTAAGCAGGCCTTTATGGCAGAGCTGGGTGAGATTATTGAGGAAAACAATTTTATTATCATTAGCGTGGCTATCGACAAGGCCAGGCTGGCATCGCAGTACCAGGCCCCAGGCAACCCTTACCATATCGCGCTCAAGTTCTGTCTTGAAAGGCTTCATTATTTTCTAAAAGAGAAACAGCAACACGCGCTCCAAACCCATGTGGTGGTGGAGAATCGGGGCAAAAAAGAGGATAACGAGCTGGAACTGGAGTTTCGTAGAATTTGTGACGGACAGAATGGGCCAGGTAAGTCACTGCCCTTTGAACTGATCTTTGCTGATAAGAGAACCAATTCGCTGGGTTTACAGTTGGCCGACCTGGTGGCGCGACCGATTGGGCTGAACATAATCCGGCCTGAGCAAGAGAACAAAGCGTTTGAGATATTGGAGAGGAAGCTATACAGCAAGAACGGCAGGGAGGGTGCGGGGACGGGTTATCAGGGGTATGGATTAAAATGCTTCCCCTAACCCTAAAGGATAAGTGCCGTGACGAAATCAATTTCTACGGTACTAGAAAAGCGAAAGGCCCCGATGATCACACCGAAGCCCAGACGCCGATCGGGAACCCCCAATCCATTTGCGTAGAGTTTAGACCATTTGAAACATATTTGGCAAACACATACCCCAAACCCCCACAACAAACCAACAAGGAAGTCGCCGCAGGGTGATACACCCCGCTAGGGAATTTATGATGGCTAACAACGATAAACAATTTCTGATCTATGAGTCTGACAGTGGTGCCATTGAGGTGCAGCTTGAGGGGGATACAGTATGGCTTAGTCAGCGTGAAATCTCCCAGGTTTTTGGCACGGAAGTTCCGGCCATAAGCAAACATGTCAGTAACATATTGAATGAAAAGGAGTTAGAGCCTAAGGCAACTGTTTCCAAAATGGAAAGAGTTCAGCAGGAAGGGACGCGACAGGTGCGCCGGAATGTGGACGTTTACAACCTGGATATGATTCTTTCGATTGGTTATCGGGTAAATTCCAGTCGTGCCACACGCTTCCGTCAATGGGCAACTGCCCGCTTGAAAGAGCACCTAGTTCATGGGTATACCCTCAATCGACAGCGCTTCGAGGCCAACACAAAAGAGCTGGAAGCGGCACTGGTTCTGATACGTAAAACGGCTCAAAGCCCCGCCTTGCAGATGGAGGCTGGACGGGGGCTGGTGGATATTGCCACGGGCTATGCGCAAACTTTTCTCTTGCTGCAACGCTATGATGAAGGCTTGCTCACTGAGCCACCTGCTGAGGCGGGCGGTGTGCTGCCTTCTCTGGATGAGGTGCGTTTTTCACTGGGGGAATTAAAGGCTGACTTGATGGCGCGCAAGGAGGCGACGGAGTTGTTTGCGCTGGAGCGCGAAGCCGGGCTGGCATCATTGTTGGGGAATCTGGAGCAATCGGTGTTTGGTGAGCCTGCCTATCCGTCTATTGAATCCAAGGCTGCTCATTTGCTGTATTTTGTGGTGAAAAACCATCCCTTTTCCGATGGCAATAAACGCAGCGCGGCGTTTTTGTTTGTGGATTTTCTGAATCGTAATGACCGTTTGCTGGATGACGTTGGCCAACCTGTGATTAATGATGTGGGTCTGGCGGCGTTGACTTTGTTAGTGGCTGAATCAGACCCGGCACAGAAAGAGACGATGATTCGTTTGATTATGAATATGCTGGCCAAGGACATGATGGAATAACGTATGGGTAGCAACATAATGGCAAGTGAACAAGTAATGAGTGACTACATTGTTTATGTGGATGAGAGCGGCGATCACAGCTTGAGCAGGAGAACAAAGCATTTGAGATATATTTGGCAAACACACGCCTCAAATCTCCACATAGGATTGTATCGTTCTCACGCTGGAGGGTGGGAATGACATAATGCGCAGATACATACTAAGTAGGGCTTAGCTTTATTTCATTTCAACGTGGGTTTTGACAAGGATGTTATTGTAACTGATTGATGATTATAGTTTTTCTTATTTCATTGTGACCGGAAGCTAAGGGAAAACGTGGTTAAACAATACGCACGGTACGGGAGAAGAGATGTTCAATAAAGCTGGGGGGCTAACGCCGTTATTTGGTTGGCGCTTGATGTCGGTGGTTGAATTTTGTTTGAAGTTTGGCCATGGCTGGTCGATAATTCTTGGTAACACGCCCGCCAAGCCTCTCAATGATGCTCAAATCGGTGGGTTTTTTTTGCCTGCTGTTTTTGTAAGGCAAGCAGTGAGGGAGAGCTGGAACAGAAGAGCAATATGCAGAAAATGCATATTGCGGCATTAGAGACATGAAAAACAATAACCCCTCCCGTCATTCCGGCGAAGGCCGGAATCTAGTGTTTTCAACGACTTACTGGATTCCGGCCTTCGCCGGAATGACGGAAATAAAATTAACGGGACAGCACTGATATGAGCAGCAAAGCCACCGAGCTTACCTTTCAAAACGATATGATCCGGCAGCTGGTCGCCAATGGCTGGACGCTGGGTAAAGCGGAAAACTATAATCGTAAGCTGGCTCTCTATGAGGAAGACGTGCTGGGTTTTGTAAAGGATACGCAGGATGCCCAGTGGCAGAAGTTCGCTAAACTTTACCCTAACAATCCCGAAAAGAAATTCCTGGAACGTGTCGCCAGCCAACTCAACAAGGCCGATCCCAATGCGGCCAATAAAGAAATGCGTACCTTTGGCACTTTGGGTGTATTGCGCCATGAGCTTCGTGATCGCGGCACCCGCTTTAGTCTTTGCCAGTTCAAACCCGAGCATGATCTGAACCCTGATACTCTGGCTCGTTATGAAAAGAATCGCCTGCGGGTGGTGCCGGAGTTGGTCTATTCACCGTGGGCTTCCCCCTCAGCCGAATCCACCCCCTCACCCCCAGCCCTCTCCCCAGCCCTCTCCCCAGTCCTCTCCCCAGAGGAGCGAGGGAGAAAAAACTGCCAAGGCATGGCGTATCGATCTGGTGCTATTTGTGAACGGCCTGCCGGTGGTGACGTTGGAGTTGAAGTCGGAGTTCAAGCAATCGGTAGAGAGCGCCATCAAGCAGTACAAGACCACGCGCTTTGCCATCGACCCTGCCACTAAGAAACAGGAACCACTTTTAACCTTCAAGCGCGGTGCACTGGTTCATTTTGCGGTGAGCCAGTATGAGGTCTACATGGCCACGCGCCTGGAGGGGGATGAGACCTACTTCCTGCCGTTTAATAAAGGCACGAAAGAAGGCGGAGCCGGTAACGACGTGCCGGAGGATATAAACCAATATGCCACCGATTATCTATGGAACGAGGTGCTGCTGCCCGACAACCTGCTCAATATCCTTGCTCGTTTTGTGCATCTGCAAATCGAGGAAAAAGAGGATTGGGAGGGACGCAAGTATAAAAAGGAGAGCTTGATCTTCCCCCGTTACCATCAGTGGGATGTGGTTAATAAGTTAGTGAATGCAGCGCGCAGCGAAGGCCCCGGCCATAAATACCTGATTCAACACAGCGCGGGTTCTGGTAAATCAAACTCTATCGCCTGGGTGGCTCATCAATTATCTTCGCTTTACGACAGCGCGGGTAATAAACAGTTTGATTCAGTGATTATCGTCACGGATAGAACGGTGCTGGATGACCAGTTACAAGACACCATTTATCAGTTCGAGCATGTGGATGGTGTGGTGGGCCGTATTAATAAAAAAGAGGGCGACGGCTCCAAGTCAGAAAAACTGGCCGCGGCTTTGGAAGGTTCACAACCCATCATTATCGTGACCATTCAAACCTTTCCTTATGTATTAAAAGCCATAGAGAACAGTGTCAGTTTAAAAGAGCGCCACTATGCCATCATCGCAGACGAGGCCCATTCCTCTCAGACCGGATCTACTGCGCGTCAGTTAAAAGAAGTTTTAATGATTGATGGGCAGGATGATGTGGAGGAGCTGGGGACGGAGGACATTCTGGATGCTGCCGTTGCCTCACGCCGCGCCACCAAGAATCTAAGTTTCTTTGCCTTTACCGCCACACCCAAAACTAAAACATTAGAATTGTTTGGTCGTACCCCAAACCCTGATGAGCCTCCCTCTAAAACCAATAAGCCTGAGTCCTATCATGTGTACAGCATGCGCCAGGCCATTGAAGAAGGCTTTATTCTGGATGTGTTGAAAAACTACACCAATTATAAAGTGGCCTATAATCTGGCGCAGAAAATTAAAGCAAGCGATCAGGAAGTTGAGAGTAAAAAAGCCAAGGTTAAACTCAACCAGTGGGTGCGTCTGCATGATTACAACATCGCCCAAAAAGTACAGGTGATTGTTGAACACTTCAAAGACAATGTGATGGGGCTATTAGGTGGTCATGCGAAGGCGATGGTAGTGACGTCTTCCCGCAAGGAGGCCGTACGTTTTAAGTTGGGCTTCGATAAATATATTGCTCAAAAAACGAGTGAGCCAGGTTACCAGAAACTTTATGCGATGGTGTCATTTTCTGGTGAAGTGGAGTTTGACGAAAAAGATGCCATACATGGATGTACCAATGTCGAGGGAGGCAGGGCGCCAGGAGCGACCCCAAATGTCGAAGGGCTGCTCGGTGACGACTACAAGGATGTAGGAGGTAGAGCAACGCATGGAGCAGTTGCCGAGAAATTTACCGAAGGAAATATGAATCCGAATCTTAAGGGCCGTGATTTGCGAAAAGCCTTTGACTCGGATGATTATCAGGTGATGATTGTCGCCAACAAATTTCAAACGGGTTTTGACCAGCCCAAGCTATGCGCCATGTACGTGGATAAGAAACTGGGTGGAGTGGAGTGCGTGCAAACCCTGTCGCGACTGAACCGCACTTTTCCCGGAAAGGCTGAGACCGGCACCTTTATTCTGGATTTCTTCAATGAGCCAGAGGATGTTCTTGCCGCATTCCAGCCTTATTATCAAACCGCCGAACTGGATGATGTGTCTGACCCAGACTTAATATTTGATCTATTCGACAAGCTACGTGCTGCCGGGATCTTTACCTGGCAAGAAGTAGAACAGTTTTGTGATGCTTTCTTTGTCAAAAATAAAAGCAATGCAGCCATTGCCAATATTTGCAAGCCTGCGGTGGAACGGTGGAAGATCCGCTACAAATCTGCAATTGAAGCTTTCAAGCAAGCCAAAGAAATGTTCGAGCGCAGCAAGAAATCAGGTGATGCGGTTTTAATTGCGAATGCCGAGAACAGCTTTAAAGAGTGCAAAGAAGAAAAAGATGCCCTGGAAATTTTCAAAAAAGACTTGGGTACCTTTGTCCGCTTCTATGAGTTTATGTCACAGATAGTCGATTACGACGATAAGAATCTGGAAAAGCTGAGTTTGTATGCGCGTAATCTTCGACCCATGCTCCGAGAATTGCTACTCGATGAAGATGATATTGATTTGTCGAGCGTGGTGATGAGCCACTATCGACTTTCTAAAATACGCCAACAAGATCTAAACTTAAAAGATGACTCTCCTGAATACCTTGTGCCAGGCGATGGATTGGGTACAGCAAAGGCAAGAGATAGAAAAGAAGAATTATTGTCTCAAATAATCGGTAGATTAAACGAGCTTTTTATAACCGATCAATTGACAGATAAAGACCTGGTGAATTATGCCTACACGATCAGAGATAAAGTCAAAGAAAATGAATTGGTTATGAAGCAGCTCGCCAACAATACACCTGAACAGGCCATGCTGGGTGACTTCCCCAAGGCTATCGATGATGCAGTAATGGATAGTAATGAAGCTCATCAAGATCAGATGATGCAATTGTTGTCAGACCCTAAGAAAGCTGCTGGTTTTGCTCGAGTGGTGTTTGATTTGTTGAGGTTGGCAGAATGAATAAAATGGTTGCTGTCCATAAGCACTCTGTTAATAGATAGGCTGAGGCCATGGGATAAGATTGAGAAGATAGAGGCTTTGCAAAATATTCCAGAAGCGCTTCGCCAGATTGCACGGCAAAAATTACTCGTCTCTTTCATAGGGGCAGGAGTTTCACAGTTAGGTGGATGCCCAGATTGGAATGGGTTTTCAAATGCCGCCTTAAATTTTTTTGTTCAGAAAGAAAAGTTTAGTCATGCTCAGCTTGATCAGGTCTCTTTACTCTCGTCCAGAGTTAAACTGTCTTTAGCTCTAGATATGCAAGAGCAACATAATCTTTTTATTGATTTTAAGGCTCTTCCCCAGATCGAGTGGGTAGACTAACGTAAAAGCTATGAGAGACAAAGAATTATACGCGCAGATATTAGGGATCCGAAGCCCATGGCACGTTTCGGATGTTGAGCTGTCTACTGAAATGGGCGAGGTGAAGGTTTATGTCGAACCTAAACCAGATGCAGCATTTCCTTGTCCGACCTGCGGAACCGTTTGTCCCGGATATGACAAACGCCAACGACGCTGGCGACACCTGGATACCTGACAGTACAAGACGATTCTGGTCGCCGATGTGCCTCGTATTGAATGCAAGGAACACGGCGTAATGACCGCAACCGTTCCCTGGTCTGAATCGGATTCAGGATTTACCTCACTGTTCGAGGCGTTGGTGATTGACTGGTTGAAAGAGGCCTCCACGCAAGCGGTTGCTCGATAACTTAAGCTGAGCTGGAATGCGATTGACGGCATCATGCAGCGGGCTGTTAAACGGGGATTGTCTCGACGAAAAACGCTAACCCCCAAACACCTTGGCATTGATGAGACCGCCTTCAGGAAACGCCATGACTACGTCACCATCGTTTCCGACCAGGATAAAGGCATCGTGCTGCACGTGGGTCAAGATCGCAAAAAGGCCGACCTCACTGCCTGGTATGCGCAGTTAAGTAAAGCGCAAATAGCCGCTATACAAAGCGTTTCCATGGATATGTGGCCCGCCTATATCCATGCCACTCTGGACAGCGTGCCCGATGCACAAAACAAGATTGCCTTTGATAAGTTTCATGTCGCCAAATACCTGGGGGAAGCGGTTGACAGGGTTCGCCGCGAAGAATACAAGACCCTGATGAGTGAAGGCTATGAAGACCTCAAGGGCAGCAAGTTTGACTGGCTTTATAATTCGGCCAACATGCCCCGCAAACAAAAGATCCGTTTCAAGGTTTTACGTGACAGCGCACTCATGCATATTCCGCAGCAAGTTGATCACTGATTCCGCGCCAAGTTGATCACCTATTC
>CAYNYJ010000031.1:0-38599 GCA_964401355.1 uncultured Ectothiorhodospiraceae bacterium
TGGCACTTTAGATGCCGATTAATAAGTGAGGTGGGTCCATACCATTAGCAGTGAAAAAAGTACGTTAATTTCGGTAATGATAACAGCGTAGCTCCGCGTCATCGACGGGTGACAAATATGCTGGAAGCACTCACGAAACTGAAGTGGTAATATTCCCGGTCATCATTAATCGTCAACAAACAGGGTTAGCAGGTCATCCAGAAAGCGCCGGCCTTTTTCCGTGGGGCGGATGTGCTGCGGGCTGCGCTGAATCAGCCCGGCCTCTTGCGCCTTGCGCAGCGGCGCATCGATCAATGACAGCTGTTGCCCGCTGTGAGTGGTGAACAAGGCCGTGTCAAAACCGTCGTTAAGGCGCAACGCGTTCATCACAAATTCCAGCCCCACATCCTTGCGCGTCAGCACCCGTTCACTTTGAATGCCCAACGCCGTGCCTGCCGTTTCCATAAACGCCTGTGGCTGGCGCTGTTTGGCAAGACGGGTGATGTTCTGTTGCGACGCGTCGGTAATCTTGCCATGTGCCCCTGCGCCTAAACCCAAATAGTCCCCAAACTGCCAGTAATTGAGATTGTGCGCACACTGTCGTTTGGGTTGCGCGTAAGCGGACACTTCGTATTGACCGTAATTGGCCTCAGCCAGTTGTTGCTGCCCGGCCTGCTGCATCTGCCAGGCCAGATCATCGTCGGGCAACACCGGCGGCTGGGCATGAAACAGGGTGTTGGGTTCCAGAGTGAGTTGGTAATAGGAAATATGGGTGGGCTCAAGGTCGATGGCGGTGGCAACATCTTCAGCGGCTTGCTTGGCGTTTTGTTTCGGCAGGGCAAACATTAAATCCAAGTTGAAATTATCGAAGCCCGCGGCGTGGGCCATTTCGGCGGCCCGAATCGCCTCGCCACGGCCGTGGATGCGACCGAGCCGCTGCAGGGCATCGTCGTGAAAACTCTGCACGCCGATGGACAGGCGATTAATACCCAGCGCCCGGTATTCACTGAATTTTTCCTGCTCGGCAGTACCGGGATTGGCTTCCAAGGTGATCTCGGCGTCGGCGTTGATCACCAGCCGCGCGCGTAAACCTGACAGCAACCGATCCAGCGCCTCGGGGGAAAACAGGCTGGGGGTGCCGCCGCCGATGAACACGCTCGTGACGCGTCGCCCCCACACCCGCGGCAAGTCCTGTTCCAGGTCCAGCAACACGGCATCCACATAAGCAGTCTCGGGCAACTCGGCCTTCACTTCGTGGGAGTTGAAATCGCAGTACGGACACTTGCGCACACACCAGGGCAGGTGGATGTACAGCGACAGGGGCGGCAGGGTGGTAAACTGGAACATGGAATTATCAAACTGTATCGCGTCGAGCATGGTATTTTAGCGCTTCTTGAATCCTGGCGATACGCACAGCCACTCTCGCAGGATTATTTTCAACGGCTTATTTTCAAAACCGTCCATTAGACCATGCCCCCAAATCCACCCTCAATATCTGACCCCAGCGGCTTAAAAGTCACCGAAGTCCGTCCCCACGGTCGTGGCCCCTATTCGCTGCACATCGCTGCGGGCGAGTGCGTGAGCCTGCGTGGCCCCTCGGGCAGCGGCAAGTCGCTGTTGTTGCGCGCCATTGCCGATCTCGATCCTCATGACGGACAGGTGCTGCTCGACGACACCCCCAGTACCCGCATCGCCGCGCCCCAATGGCGCAAACAGGTGGCCCTGCTGCCAGTAGAAAGTCAGTGGTGGTTTGACGAAGTAGGCGCTCACTTCCCTGAGGGTAACTGCGCCTGGTTCGAGCCTCTGGGATTCAGCGCCGAAACCCTGCATTGGCAGGTGAGCCGGCTTTCCAGCGGCGAAAAACAACGCCTGGCGCTGGCCCGCGCATTGATCAACCAGCCCCGTGTACTGTTGCTGGACGAGCCCACCGCCAGCCTCGACCCCCAAACCACTGCCACCGTGGAACAGCTGATCACCGACTATCGTCGCGACACCCATGCCGCGGTGCTGTGGGTAAGCCACGACACTCAACAGGCGGCCCGGGTGGGCGATCGGCATTTGCAGCTCAGCGCCGACGACATTGTGGAAATCGCGCCATGATCAGCCTCAGCGCCACGGATCTCGGCCTCGCCGCCCTGCTGGTACTGACGATGGCCGCGCTCAGCTGGCGCATGCGCCTGGGCCTGGTCGGTGATCTACTCATCGCCGCGGCACGCACTGTGGTGCAATTGCTGCTCATCGGACTGGTCCTCAAAACCCTGTTCGAACACGTCGACCTGCTGTGGGTGAGCGGTATCGCGCTGGTGATGTTGCTGGCCGCCGGACGCGAGGTAATGGCCCGCCAACAGCGGCGCTTTGCTGGCTGGTGGGGGTTTGGCATGGGCACCGGGGCGATGTTTGTGTCGTCGTTTGCCATCGCCGTGCTGGCCCTGACTACCTTCATCGGCACCGACCCCTGGTACACGCCGCAATACGCCATACCGCTGCTAGGCATGTTGCTGGGTAATACCATGAGTGGCATCGCCCTAGCGCTGGATCGACTCACCGCCAGCGCCTGGCAACAGCGCGCAATCATCGAACAACGACTGATGCTGGGCGCAACCCGCCTGGAGGCCATCGCCGAAATTCGTCGCGAAGCCATGCGCAGCGGCATGATGCCCATTATCAACGCCATGGCCGCCGCCGGACTAGTGAGCCTGCCAGGCATGATGACCGGCCAGATTCTGGCCGGCATCCCGCCCTTGGAGGCGGTGAAATATCAGATTTTGATTATGTTTTTGATCAGTGCTGGCACCGGTTTTGGGGTGACGGCCGCGCTGTGGCTGGCCTCAAAACGGCTGTTCGACGACCGTCATCGACTGCGGCTGGACAAACTCAGCGCGCCTAAGACTTAAGTGCTGAGTGCTCAGAACCTAGCCGAAGTTCTGCTGCCCAAAATTCTGTTGGAAGGCGTCCAGCTTTTGCTGCACCAGATCGAAGGTCAAATCAATATTGCTGGCAATACCGCCCTGCAACACCCCCAGCCCTTCGAGAATCTCCCGCGCCTCGGCAAAACCCTGTTCGATGCCGCTGCGGATCACCTCCATAAAATGGCTTAACGCCTGCTCTCCAGACTCATCAGGGTTAGCCTCGCGAAAGGCCGGGAAAAAGGCCGTGGAGAGACTGACAATGCGCTCGGCGGTGGCCTCAGGGCTGACATCCAGCCCAGACTCCTTCGCCGCGTCAATGGCATTGGGGCCGAGATCCGCCTCCAGCAAACCATTAAGCTTGTCGATCACCGCCCGCAAGGCCAACGCCAACGGCTGATCTTTGCTGCTCAATTGCGCCTCGGCCGCCTCCAGTATCAAAGCATTGAAGGCCGTGCGCCGCTGCTGACTGGCCGTAACCTGCACCGCCGGCGAGGCACTCTGGGCATCCACAATCCCGGACGATGAAAATGGTGCAACAGGGGGAATAGCCATAATAATCTCCAACAACAAACGACGGATAACCCAAATAATAACCACTACTAGTGTAGTAGGTGTAGTCGGCTAACGGATTCACAGTGCAGGTGACTGAACCCTTCCGTCAAGTGTAGCTGCGCTATTACTTTACTGGAAAATTAGCGGGTTACGGCCGATAGCATAGAAAATGACAATGAAATACAGGTATGATGAAAAGGCTAAATCAACAACGTTAAAAAAGCATGGATTCATTATCAGGGGTAGTGGCAAGTGGATGTAAAGGACTGGATCGGACTCGCACGCGAAGAACTCGCGCAACTCAATGTTGAAGAAGTCAGACAATCGGGCGTCCTGCCCGGCGGTGGCAAACAATTTTTTCCGGTGATTGGTTATCCGCCGCTCACGATGTTTTCCGAAATGGACGACACCGCCCTGTTCGACAATTTTGCGCAGCGCCCGGCCACAAAAACCATCGCCTACGGCCACATCCCCTTTTGCCCCTCGCGCTGCACCTTCTGCCACTGGATCACCAAAACCAAAACCAAGGCCGAAGAGGTGGACGTCTATCTTGACCACCTCGAACAGGAAATGGCCATTTACCGCAGCAAAATGGGCATGGACGCCATCCCCGCCAGCTCGGTGCTGATCGGCGGCGGCACACCCACGTATTTATCACCGCAACAGATGGAGCGTTTTCTCGCGGCGTTTACCCGGCATTTTGATCTCAGTAATTGCACCCAGTTTTCCATCGAGGCGGAACCGACGACCCTGCTGGGTAAAGAGGGGCTGGAAAAACTGGCGATCATGAAAGACTACGGCGTGCATCGCATCAGCCTTGGCGTGCAATCCTTTGATGATCCGGTGCTGACCGCCATGGGCCGCACCCACAACAATGCCGACACCCTGGAGTCCATCAAGCAGATGCGCCGCGCCGGCATTGACAATATTTTTATCGACCTGATTTACGCCTACCCGGGCCAAACCGTGGAGCAGTGGATACAGAATATGCTCACCGCCGTGAATCTGGACATCGAGGGTTACCAGCTCTACCGGCTGCGCATTCGTCCGCACGGCGACCGTGATGGCAATATCCTCAAAGTACACAGTAAAGTGCCGGAAAAATTCCCCGAGCCCGATGACATTCAACTAATGAAATATCTCGGCATCATGATGTCGGAACGCCACGGTTACGGCGAACATCAAACTCGTATTTTTGCCCGCAAGGCCGAAGACATTTCCCATTACCTGCGCGACTGGGGCTGCGACCTGGCCGACGTGACAGGCGTGGGCGTCTCGTCCTGGTCAAATCTGCGCGGAGTGTTTTCCATGAACGTCGGCGACGCCAATCTGGAAAACTATTACCAGTTAGTGCGCCAGGGCAAAGTCTCAGTGAACCGCGGCAAAATTCGCAGCGCAGACGACGAACGTCGCCGCTGTTTTATCCTGCCTTTAAAAAACTCACGGGTGAGCAAACAGCTTTTCAGCGCACGCACCGGCGAAACCATTGAACAGTGTTTTGGCAAAGAAATTAACGTATTTAAAGGCTTGGGATTAATCGAGGAAAATGACAACCAGGTGTGGCTCACTCAACGCGGCCGCTTTTTTGCCGATGAAATTGCCACACAATTTTTCGACCCCGACTACCTGCCGTTCCCGGACGTGTCACGCATCGCAAAAATGGCCAACGCCTGATTGCTTACGGCTTACCGCTACGGATATTTGCCCAAACGCTGCACCGCACGCCGAGCAAAACTCAGATCGACAATGACGTCAATGTCTGGCATTTTTTTCAGGTAGCCTTGCCTGAAATACCAGCGTGCGTCATCTTTCAGACTTTGCACATTCACTAAACCATTCGGACTCAAACCCACCGGCACAACAGCGTCATAAATGCTTTTGTCTTTCATTCGCGTGTACTTGGCAAGAATATCGACCACTTCAGCTCTGCCCTGGTTTTTTTCAAACGCATCATTGTAATCACGTAACCCACGCACATAGGCATTCATGAAGCCCTGCGCCTGCTTTGGATGATTTTCCATAAACACCGGCGAATAATAAATCGCCGCACTTTGCTGATTGGGATAAATTTCATCATCCCCCGCCACCCGCACCGCAAACTCATGTTTCACCGCAACGGCGACAAAGGGTTCAATCTGAATGGTCGCGTCAATGGATTTATTCGCCAGCGCAATATTCATGTCCTGATAGGCCAGCGTCACCATCCTGATATCCGCCAGACTCAGACCCACCGAGTGCAAAAATTTTTCTGTGACGATTTGCTGTGACACCCCTTTTGCCGTCACCGCCAGGGTCATGCCCTTGAGGTCTTTAAGGCTACGATAGCGCCCACTGTCCACATGATCTTTACGCACGATCAAAGCAAGATACCCGTGCCCGGGACTCACCGTGCCTTTGTCGGAAACAATCTTGATGGGAATATCCTGAGCGATGGCGTTGTACATGCCCGCATTAATATTGCCACCCGCCACAAACAATTGGCCCGTGGCAAGAAACGGCACCATCTTTGCGCCCGATGCCTTGAAGGGATTAATGATCACGTTCAACCCTTCGTCACGAAAATAACCCCGTTCTTTAGCGATGAACATTGCTGCCGAACTCATTACCGGAGATATGCCGACAGGCACATCCAAAAAATCTTTAGCCAACGCGGGAAGTTGAATGGTCAAAAGACCCAATATGCACACCACTCTTTTCAAACCCGCCACCCGAACCCCCTTCCAGAACAACATCGTTTTAACTACCCCCTAAAAACGCACAAAAAACAAACGAAAATTAAACATTGAAAAATTAACGATCAACCACCCTTGTTGGTTACTATTAATAGAATCCAGCCGTACCCCACAGCCACGCGGAAACACCTATGAATCACGCTTATTTCAGTCGAGCCTTTATCACAACCAGCATACTACTGCTTGGCGCCTGTAGTCATATTGGCCCTGAAAATATCACACGGGTCACGATCCCCAATTCTGGAAAGTTTGAACTGACCCAAATACACCCGGCCAAAGGCTATCCAAAATACGGCATGGCCATCGTTGATGGCCGTGAGATATTAGCAAAAGACGATGTCGTTTTACCCTCGGCTCAAAGCGTTTATTTACTCACGCACTGGGAAATAAAGCCGGGGGAAACGGTACTTGATATCGGCACGGGCTCTGGCATACAAGCCATATTTGCCGCTGAGATCGCCGACCATGTACTGGCTACCGACATCAACAAAACCGCTGTTGCGGTCGCCAAACTCAATGCCAAACGTCACAAGCTCAGCGATAAAATCGAAGTGCGTCACGGCGACCTATTTGCGCCGGTAAAAAAAGATGAGAAATTTGACGTCATCCTCTTCAATATTAATTACCCCTATAATCAGGAAACCCAGGGGCTGTGGAAAGTACATGAACGTTTTTTTGCCGGCGTCAGTGATCACCTGAAACCCGACGGCCGCATTTATTACCAGTCCGGTTTATTGGAAAACATTCCCAAAATCACCGCCTACATCAAAGCCAACCAACTGCGAATTGTTAGCCTGCGCATGGACGCCGCAATTCATATTGGGCGCGAAACCATTGTCTATTTGATTATGCGCGACAGCGATTTACAGAAAAATGGAGCGGGTGATGGGAATTGAACCCACGTCATCAGCTTGGGAAGCTAAGGTAATACCATTATACGACACCCGCACGCTGCTATAACTACCCAGTTCCCAACGAAAAATCAAGAAGGTAGCTCAGCTAAAATAGAAGCAACTCAAATTATCCCCGTTAGCACAAAACATTGGGGTCCCAGCATTTCCCTACCCGCAATCTATCGTAGAAAAACTGACGCTATCGCTGGCCTCTAAAAAAATCTAAAACAATCAAACACCCTCATCCTGAACTTCTTGCTTCAAATATTTTCAGGAAAAACTCAATGACCATTGGTCACAATTAATCACACCACACCTATTGACCTCAGTTCAGCTAACTGCTTAACTGCGACTTCGCCAATTCTATACACGGAGGTTACATAATGGCTGGCATCACAGAATATTCTGATTTCGACACACCTATTTCCGATCTGCTTGAAGGGAGCGATGTCGAAATTCTCACCGCCACCGCACGGGATCTGCTCGAAGGTGATCTGATTGCCCTGGCATGGAAAAACCACACGCCCCGCACCGAAAATTTATCCTTCCGAGATTTAAATTCAATTGAAGAGGCATTCTCGAAACATAGCCTCTATGGTAGTTCAACCACGCCCGTAGTTGGTGCGGCGTGCTGCTGTACATGCACGCCAGCCTGTTGTTGCACTGCTGCCGCAGTTATCAAAGCAGCATAGTCGGACGATCAAGCCCTAGCGGAATAAACCTGCTGTTTAGCCTGCATTTTTCTCAATGCAGGCTAAACAGCAAGGTACACCGAACATAAAGCAATGAGTGCGATTTCACTCAATAGCTAGGAACGCCCATTCATCATATTTAAAGATTTGGCGCTTCAAGTTCTGTGATGATTAATTTCCACATTCGCTCATGGTCTTTTCGAAACCCTTCGAACATACCCATCTTGTAGCAAACCAACATGCCCACAAAAATTAAAGCTTTGCCCTTTCAGATCATCGAAGAACAAAATGCAGTCATATTACGAAGAGGCGCCGTTTTTATAGAGATTTCTGATGAGAATGCCCTGCTTATCATCTCCGTTATTCAAAAGGCGCTAGCCAAACAGGCCATGACTTTAGATGAGATTACAGCTTTATTCGCTGGCACAGTTAAACCGCACATAGAAAGGTTAATCCAGCATCTTCTTAATAAGAATTTTCTCGTAAATTCTGATGAACCGGTTAATTTTTCACCTGCAAATAAAGGAGAAACTGCTCAGGATATTTTCTACTGGCATTTCAACAGCAAGCAGGCCGATATAGCAAAAATCCTGAATGAAAAAATATGGGCCATTGTCGGCATTAATAAGCTCAACCGACAACTCATTAAGCAATTGTTGAATGAGGGCAAGAAAGATATTGTCGTCATTGATGATCCGGTATTGCGCAACATTGAACTCTTTGATGATGACCACAATGTGATTGACGAATTTTGGCTTGATAAACGCCTTGTCATCACAGACTACAGTCGCTTTATTGCAAAACCGACCCATGATATTGGCTTTATCATTGCCGCCTCAGAATTCGGCAGCCTGGAATTACTGCGTGAATGGAATCAATTCGCGATAACTCACGCAATTCCATTTTATCCCCTACTACTGCAAAATATGATTGGCTACGCTGGCCCTCTTGTATTAGCCGATGAAGGAGCCTGCCTAGAATGTTTAAAGCTTAGACAAAACTCCAACCGTCAAAACTATCAATATCGGCAGGTGCTCGAACAGCATGCCTCCAGCGGACAAAATGTGGCCGCCTATCATGAAGCCATGCTGACAGTACTGGCCGCTGTCGGATCTTTTGACCTAGTGAAATTCAAGGCCAACATCCAATGGGATATCGGTACGCTATGCGAAATCGATTTACTGAGCGGCAGCATGACCCGAAGAAAAGTGCTGAAGGCTCCTCGTTGCCCGGTTTGCAGCCCCATTCAGGGCTCTCCTCTGATCAATCTACAAAAACAAATGACTTCAGATCAGGCTTGGGCAGAAATAGAACAGACTGTGGGTTTCAATGAGTAATCAGCAAGCTCCCTTACGTAGGTTGGCAGATGCTCTGCCCCATCTCCTCGACAGCAATACCGGCATTCTCGCTCACGTGGCAGAACACCCCTGCGAAGTCGATTCCCCCCGGTTTATTCGCTTCAATGGTATGGCAGCCAACACCCAAGCCTTTGGGGACTATAAAAACTTTGCCGTAGGTGGGGGGGCGTCAACCAACCGGGATATGGCCCTGGCAAAAACGGTTGGCGAATGTATTGAGCGCTATTGTGCCGCTATTTATGATAAAAATACCTTCCCTCTTTTTTGTGCTCAGGAAGCGCCCTTTACGTGCATTCACCCTACTCGCTTCGTCTTGTACAGTGAACAGCAGTATGCCCACCCTGAATTGGAATTTGATCCCTTTACGGAACACAGTCCAGTCCGCTGGGTAAGCGCTGACAATCTAGTCACGGGGAAAAAAGTACACGTGCCAGCGGCAATGGTCTATGTCCCCTATTTCTTTTATGAACATGGTGAAGAGACCCCTATCATTCAACCCATTTCCTCGGGCTTGTCGTTTCATTGTACCTACGAAGAAGCCGCCATTGGCGGCATATGTGAAGTCATCGAACGAGATGATTTTATGATTACCTGGCAGGCCGGTTTATCGCGGCAAAAGATACGGCTAGATTCCTTAAGTGCCGAAAACCAGCATCTACTCAAGCTTTTCACAGATGTCGGCTATGCAGTGCACCTAATGGATATATCAAACGAGACCTGCATCCCTGGGGTAATGGCGGTAGCCACAAATGCCTCTCCACATGCTGTACCCATTGTAGTCGCCGCGTCGGTCTCGCTGGATCCGGAAGAGGCTGTACGAAAATCCCTCGAAGAACTGGCACATACAGAGCGCTATGCCTACCAAATCAAGTTTGAACTGGATCGGTTGGCGTGGGACCCAGAATTCGACAATGTTTTAGGGCAAGTACACCACGTAAATTTCTGGATGAACCCAGCGGTCACTCAACATGCTGAGTTTCTTTATGGTTCGGAAAAAGAAATCAATTTTGAAGAAATGAAAAATTTCTCCCGTGGCTCCCCGACAGAAGATTTACAAACGCTGATTTCAGTGATTCAAAAGTCCGGTTATGAGGTGATCGTGAAAGATATTACCTCTACCGATATCGCCAGTCTCGGCATGCATGCTATCCGGGCAATAATCCCCGGCTACCACCCCCTATTCATGGGTTATCACAAACGCGTTTTAGGCGGGAAACGGTTATGGTCAATACCCCAAAAACTGGGGTTTAAAGGACTCAATCCTCGCGAAGGAGATTATCCTTTTCCTCACCCCTTTCCCTGAATTTAGACAATTGATTTTTCATAAAATGCGGCATGTAGTGAATTAAGACGCCATTGGAGACAACAGCATGAAAGACTCTCTCTGGGAAACCAGCAAGGCTCTTACCGAGCCAGAAACACCCGCATGGGAATTGTTTCATGAAAATGCCAAAACCGGGCACTACGACAAGTCTCTTAGCAACGAACAAGTCCTCGCCCAGATGGACAATCTGTATGAATCCTTCCCGTACAATAATTTTCCCTTAATCCCATTGCCCGAATCATTTGCAAACTTCGAAAGCTCCTTGCTTGAGACAATCATTAACCGGAAAACCCCCACAGAAATCCAGTCGGGGACATTATCTTTAGAGCAGTTGCGCACGATTCTATACTGTGGCTATGGCATAACCCGTGACAATACAGAAGATAGCTATATAAATCGGCCGTTTCGCACAGTTCCCTCCGGCGGCGCCCTTTATCCACTCGAACTGTATTTTTACACAGCTGGCGGCATCGATGGACTGGCGGCCGGAATTTATCACTATACACCGACTAAAAATGGCTTGCAGTTAATCAAGCCTGGTAATTTTGATCAGGAATTAGAAAAAACTCTGGTCGATTTTCAACGTCATCTGGTTGCACAAACAACCCTACTTATTTTTATAACCGCCGCATTCAATCGATCTATATTTAAATATCGAGATAAAGGCTATCGATTTTGTATGCTGGAAGCGGGTCATGTTGCACAAAACATCAACCTGGCTGCCACCGCATTGAATCAGGCGGTCATCAATATTGGTGGCTACCACGATAGGCTAATAGACCGTTTTCTGCACCTGGATGGTCTGAACCAATCGACTATTTACATCAATGGCATTGGCGCCAACGGCTGATAACACCATGCCCATTTCTACCATTACCAGAACTTCCCGGCCCGTTACTGTAACCGGCTTGAATTTTTTTACATGGCAACAAGTATCTGCGCAACTAGGCATCAATAATGATTGGACAAACTGCCTTGTTGTAGATCTGGCTCTCGGATCATGGCAAGGCCATGCCATAATTCGGCAACTAAGGGCGCAATTGAGCATAGCCGAACCGAACCTGGTACAACCAATGATCAACGTGGAAAACCAGCACTCTGATTATAATCACATTATCGGCAGAATTATTGATAACGAAAGTGTCGGCGACAAAA
The DNA here is from genome assembly GCA_964401355.1 of uncultured Ectothiorhodospiraceae bacterium. Classification (GTDB taxonomy): domain Bacteria; phylum Pseudomonadota; class Gammaproteobacteria; order SZUA-152; family SZUA-152; genus SZUA-152. Next base: position 11,595 of record CAYNYJ010000031.1, read on the forward strand.
ATTTTATGTTGGCCTATAACAATGCCTGCATGATCGCCAGCATCATGCAGGAAAATAATATCCGCTGGCTATTACTCATACCCCCTCAACAGGGAATCGACTGGGAACCAGAAAACATTGTATTTACTAGTTTACTGACCCAGGCTCTGGCACACACGCAATGCAAAATAAAACTGCTCTTGGGGAACAATTATGGCCTTCCTGAAAACTGGCAGCTGCTCATTGACCACGCAGAATCGAAACCCATCACGACAAACCGTAACTGCTCAGTACCGGGCCTGGTAGAGCATGAATTATTACCGTTACTATCAGATATTGATGAGTCAGATTATATCGAGCTCCGTAGCGGGCTCTTGGCCATTTCACCCCTGTGCAGGACTGCATCAAAAACAGCAAACCCCGACCTGCATAAGGCTCTCTACCAAAATGATAAATTTTCCTATTTGTGGGCCTACTTCGAAACACAGGCAACGGTTCTAACCGCTGACATCGAGAAACTGCAAATAGAAGCTGCCAAACGTTTCTCAGAAGGAGGTTACGGAGTTGCGCTAAACTTGTTGGCCCAGCTCAAAAACAAAATTCAGACGCCTGAACAACACGCCTCAGTATTGATTAATATTCAAAATATTCGAATTGCATTGATGTTATTTGAAGATGCCGCCAATGAAAATATTACCGCAGATGTTGTTGCCGGACTTGCACCCCACATGCAGGCTTCGTTGCTCCAAAGTAAAGCTTGGGGACTGGTGATGATCGGCCGAGCTGTAGAAGCAGAACCCCTCTTTGACCAGGCCAGAGAGCTCACCGCCGATCAAGCGCAAACTAGCGCCTATCTATATTTACTGAATATTTCTGCTTTATGTCAATTGCGCATGGGCAAGGCTGATTCAGCTCTCACTATTGAAAAAACTATTGAAAAACAAAATAAGGCAAGCGATATAATCGACTGGCATATAACTTATATCAACTCTATCAACCTTGCCCGCTTGCACAAAAAACAAAAGCAATTTTCTCTGGCAGAGAAATATTACCTGGAAGCATTCAGGGTGAATAAACACCTGAAGAATGACAGTGACTTGCTCTATGAGAATATTTGCTTAGGACAACTGGAAGAAGCAAGAGGAAACAACCGATCAGCATTTATATTTTGGTTGCGCGCGAGCCTTTACTGGTTAGCTAACCCATTCCCCGAAGCCTTGGCGCCCAGGGTAGCCCAAGCAATTCTTCGACAAAATCTATCAGCTCAGGCAGCTAACGTAGAAACGATTTCACAAATACTATTGTCAACTCTCTGCCATTCTGCCCAACAGGCAGGGGTCTCCTGGGACACTGCATGCACCACTGAATCACTGACCTTCCGCACCATCACCGCATCAGGCCTTGATCCTAAAATCGCTTTAGGGACGGCAGGGCTAAGCCTATTCGCGACAAACGAACAGGCTCAACAAATTTATCATGGAAACCACTACGCCCAGCTGTCTACTACCGTCTATTCGCTATCATCCGTGCTAATGCCCGAATTACGCTACTACCAAACCGTTTTAATCGACACACAGGGTGGCTGTAGCATGCCGGCAAATGCACTCGAACTGATAACTGCGTGCGTACGACTCCAGGTTGAACATCTGATTTATGGCAACAAAAAATTCCGCGTCCCGGCAACAGAAGCCAAAAAACTTTTTTTATCAAGCCTGATCAGCCCCTGCGAGGCAATTGCCGGCGTGCTAAAAAGTGGCCGAAAACTCTGCATAAGATTCAAACGATTTTATCCTGAGATCATTTTAAATCCAGAAGAAACAGAGCTATTTCAGCGATTAACAACCAACATAACCGTTGCCCAACTTCTTGATGATTTACCGTGGGAGTTTGAGGACTTGCAAAAAATTGTTAGAAATATGGAAGAAAAAAAGCTGTTATCACTGGCAGTGACTTCAGTACAGTGAGACCCTTGCAGCAACCTTTCCAGCTGGAAAAGCAAGTAGGCGAGCGGTTGTGCTGGGCCGCTGTGAGTGTCTCCCTCCTGCGCTATTACCAGATCAACAAAAGCATGAACCAGGAAAGCCTGGCACGCGATATTTTTGGTGAAAAATACGATCGATTTTGCGACCCGATGAAAGCGTTCGAGCGAGTTGGCTTAACCTACCGATATAACCCGTACCCCCTTATCAAGGACAAAATAGCCATCGAGCTTCAGCAAAACAATCTAGTGATACCTTGTATGAAATATTTTGTTGGCTGGCACCTCGTGGTTATTCACGGTATCGACACTAACAACCTACTAACGATTTCAGATTCCATGTTCGGCAACAGCCGGTTGTCTGTGGAAAATTTCACCCATGCTTATCAAAAGCATCATGTCTGGGAGTCAACCTTCACTATTTTCAGGCCAAAATAGACCAAAGCCTAATCGCGATATCAAAACTATAATGTCAGCGCGCTGGCACAGCACCCCCAATAGCGTATAAAGTGAGCGAAAGAATTATTGGTCGACTCACTTTCATGATGCCCTTTGAACAGACTCCCACCTCACATCTAATAGGTGCCTTTTCTGCACTGGGGTCTGCCTTTTTCTGGGCACTGGCGGCCATTTTATTTAAACGGGTCAGCCACCAGGTTCCGGCCATGGGCCTAAATTTTAACAAAGGGCTGGTGGCATTCATCTGCCTGGGTGCCTTGTTGCTGTTGGGCCAAACCGTTTCTGTTGATACCCAGAGCCTGATTGTTCTTAGCCTCAGCGGTCTCATTGGCATCTGCCTTGGCGATTCACTTTATTTTGTCGCACTACGCCGACTGGGGCCGCGACTGACGCTTTTGCTGGGCGCGTTAATCCCGGTTGCCGCAGGGCTGATGTCCTTTGTGTTTCTGCAAGAAAGGATCAGCCTGCTCTCGACCGCCGGGCTAGCATTGACGATTATGGGCGTTGTTTTCGTTTTATGGGAAAAGGTGCCTACCGCTAATCAGCCTTCGCAACCTCAGCACTGGAAGGCGGGGGTATTTTTTGGTCTGTTGTTTGTCTTCTCTGAAGCGGCGGGCATCATACTCACCAAAATCGGGGTGCAAGAATTACCCAGTTTACAGGCTACGTTTATTCGCCAGACCAGCGCCATAATCGGTCTGACGTTTTGGGGACTGGCAGCTGGCACTTTTATTGGCTGGCTGAAACCCTTAAAAAATCCACGCATTCGAAACCGAGTCATCGTCGCGGCAATCACCGGCGCCTTCATTGGCACCTGGTTATCTGTGTTGGCCCTTAAAAATACCCACACCTCTGTTGCCGCTGCGCTCAACTCCACCAGCCCGTTGTTTGTGTTACCCCTTGCCGCTTATATCATGCGAGAAAGTATTTCCCGGCGCGCTATCTTGGGTACCGTAGTTTCCGTCATTGGCATCGGTATCTATTTTTTAACGCTGCCATGATCAACAAATATTATTACAATTCATCCTTCAATGGGCCACTATACGATGTCCATGAATAATACATCCACGACGCAAATCAGCGCGGCCAATCTCACCAAGGTTTTCCAAAACCATACGAAATTCAGCGAGCCGATTACCGCCTATGAAAACCTCAGTTTTGAAATCAATAGCGGTGAATTTATCTGCATCCTTGGCCCTAGCGGCTGTGGAAAAACTACCCTGCTTAGAACCATTGCCTCACTGGAACAAGCCAGCGCCGGCGAACTTCATATTTTGCCCTGCACGGATGACACTGCGAGTGGCAGTGAAGCCAACATCGGCATGGTCTTTCAGGAACGCGGTATTTTTCCGTGGATGACGGTCACTCAAAACATCCGATTCCTGTTAGAAAATAATCCACGCATTCACCCGAAAGATGTCGATACCCTTTGTGCAGACTACGTCTTAAAGGTGGGGCTGGAAAAATTCTCCGGCTATTTCCCTCATCAATTATCCGGCGGCATGAAACAGCGGGTCAGCATTGCCCGCAGCTTCGCCAATGATCCCGATATTTTATTAATGGATGAACCTTTTGTTTTTCTTGATTACCAGACCCGTATGAGCCTGCAAGAACTATTGCTCAACATTTGGCAGGAATCACGCAAGACCGTCGTGTTTGTCACTCACGACATCGAAGAAGCGGTCATTCTCGCCGACCGGATCATGGTCATGACCGCCCACCCGGGGCGCATCAAAAGTATCATCACCAATGATCTCCCCCGCCCCAGGCAAGTTTCCGACATCCGTAAAACGGCCCAGTACCACGCCCTTGTCGATACCATCAGCAGCATGATTCGCGACGAAACGGTCAATCTTATACCCGTCACGACGGGCAACGGCGCGCCATGAAACAAAAGCTAATTTCTGTTATGTCCCCACTTGCGGCACTGCTGATTTGGGAAATATGTTCCCGTACGGGCGTTGTCGATGTGCGATTTTTTCCAGCGCCCAGTGCGATTTTTTATCATCTTATTTTTGTCAGCCCGGAGGAGGGCATTTTTCAGGATATATTCGCCAGCCTGAACCGCTTGCTGTGGGGCTACCTGGCGGGCTGTTCGCTCGGCATTATTTTGGGAATAGCTATGGGTTTGTCCCGACCACTTCGTGCAACCATTTATCCCGTCATCGCCCTCACCTATCCCATTCCTAAAATTGCAATTCTGCCACTGGTGATGCTCGTTTTCGGTATTGGCGATCTTTCCAAAATAGTCATCGTCGCCATCGGCAGCTTTTTTCTAGTGCTCATCAACACTCTGCATGGCGTCGACAGCATTGATAAAATTTACCATGACGTGGCCGCCGTTTATAAAATCAAAAGCCATAACTTTATTTTGAAAGTCATTTTACCCGGCTCTCTGCCAGCGATATTCACCGGCCTCAAACTGGCGATTGGTTACAGTCTGGTAATGGTAGTCGCATCGGAATTTTCGGGTGCCGAGAAGGGCATCGGTTATTTAATCTGGCAATCGTGGGAAACATTTTCCATCAAATCCATGTACGCCGGGATTTTTGTCATCGGCGTCATGGGCGCCATTTTTTCCTACGCCCTACATATTCTAGAACGTCGGTTAATTCCCTGGCGCTGAATAATACCCGCATCTCATTGCAGTATATGACACGCGACAAGGACACCCTAAATTCAGATAGAACATCGGGTTTTATCTGGCCATCTATTCGATACTCTGTGCTAGTATCAGCGTCACTATCGACAGCAACCAGTGATCTCTATTTTGTCTTCTCCCGTAGGACACCCACTGCTTAGCGTCATTGTTACGCTAACTGCTCAACGCGACCAGGAGACGCTCGCGGAAGCACTTGTCGCCGCCATCAATTCGCTCACCCAGGCAACGTCCACTAGCGTCTATGGCTTGGGCGGTGAATTGGGGCATCTTTCCGCCCATGTGCTTGCGGGCAATAAACCCATAGAACCTGTGGGTTCTTATATCACACCTCTGGAATCCCGCCCCGGTTTGCGCGCCTGCATCGAGGGCCAGCACACCGTCACGGTGCCGCTTGACGATGCCTTTCAGATCATTCATCCCGTACTGGAACAGGGTTCGGTGGTGGGGCTGGTGATCCGCGAACACGACCATACCTACGACCACCATTGCGAGCTGGTCGATGGTCTGGTGGCCATTTATTCCAATTTACACTCCTTGCTGAATCATCAACAGCGCGATGGCCTCACGGGTCTGTACAACCGCGTTGCCCTGCAAAACTGGATCGGCAAGGCCCTCAACAACGAAGATCACACCGCTAGGCGCACCAATGACGATACCCCGTTGGGCTGTTTTGCGATGTTCGACATTGATCTGTTCAAACGTATCAACGACTCCAAAGGCCATCTATATGGCGACGAAGTGCTGCTGATCTTTGCCGACCTGATGCGTGAATCGTTTCGTTACAACGACCTGCTATTCCGTTACGGTGGCGAGGAGTTCGCGGCTGTACTCAGCGATACCGACCTCGACACCGCGTTCACCGTGCTGGAACGTTTCCGCGAAACAGTCGCCCAACACCATTTTGCACAACTCAACCAGGTGACCGTGACCATTGGCGTCACCCAAATTACCGCCAACCTGCAAGCCGATAAACTCATCGACCGCGCCGACAAGGCCATGTATTACGGTAAAAATCATGGTCGCAATCAAGTACAGTCCTATGAATGGCTGGATCAGGGCCATATCATACCCAGCATCGAAGAACAGCCGCAAACCTACAAACTTTTCTAGCTCCTTTGGTTGAAGGGCACCTCTAATAATTCTGGATGTGTCAGCTTGGGATTCAAAATTCGTCGATTCAAGGCGTGAAACGCAGGCAATAGCGAGCTATTGGCAAGTTTCACAACGCAGAAGCGGCGAATTTTTGGCTCAAGATGCGCATTCACGAATTATTAGAGGTGCCCTGAACTCAAGGGCAAGCCCAGGTTGACCCCCCAATCCACCCCCGTTAGGCTTCGCCGCCATGCACATTCAACTCAACGGCAAAAACCACGAACTGCCCGAACACAGTAGCGCCCAGGATTTAGTAATGCAGCTTGGACTCGGCGACAAGCGCCTGGCCATGGAGGTCAATCGTGAAATCGTGCCACGCACCACCTACGCCGAGCATCAGTTGCATGCCGGAGACAGCGTGGAAATTGTGCACGCCATCGGTGGCGGCTGATGCTGACAACGAATGGTTAAAAACTCGCCCTGCGGGTTATAATCCAGTCCGATGCAATTCACTCGTTTTCGGCCCTATGTTTTTGACCCTATGTTTTTGGCTCCACATTTTTGAGAATCCATCATGTCAGAAAAAAACACTGCTACGGATGATGGCTTTGTCATCGCCGGCAAAACTTACCACTCACGTCTTTTAGTTGGCTCTGGTAAATACCAAGATCTCGACGAAACCAAGCTCGCCACCGAGGCCAGCGGTGCCGAGATCATCACCGTCGCCATTCGTCGCACCAACATCGGCCAGAATCCGGGCGAACCGAGCTTGCTGGACGTGGTGCCGCCCAGCCAATACACCATCCTGCCCAATACCGCCGGCTGTTACACCGCCGAGGACGCCGTGCGCACCTGTCGTCTGGCGCGTGAATTGCTGGACGGCCACAGCCTGGTGAAACTGGAAGTCCTTGGCGATGAGCAAACCCTCTATCCCGATGTGGTCGGCACTTTGGAGGCTGCTGAAACATTGGTCAAAGACGGCTTCGATGTGATGGTCTACACCTCCGACGACCCCATCCTCGCCAAACGCCTGGAAGACATCGGCTGTTGTGCGATCATGCCACTGGCCGCACCCATCGGCTCCGGTCTGGGCATTCAAAACAAATACAACCTGCGCACCATCATTGAAAATGCCCGCGTACCGATTCTGGTAGACGCCGGTGTCGGCACCGCCTCGGACGCGGCCATCGCCATGGAACTGGGCTGCGACGGCGTACTAATGAACACCGCCATCGCCGGCGCTCAAAACCCCGTGCTGATGGCCTCGGCCATGAAAAAGGCCATCGAGGCCGGACGCGAGGCCTTCCTCGCCGGGCGTATTCCGCGCAAGCGTTACGCCTCGGCCTCCTCCCCGCTGGATGGAACGTTTTTCTAATTTTCCTGCACCGATGCAGCGCCCACCCCTGCGGAATACCATGCCCGAAGAAAATCATCGCCCTATTCGCAGTTTTGTGCGTCGCGAAGGCCGCCTGACCAAGGGTCAGCAACGTGCCCTTGATGAACTGTGGGCCCGATTCGGTATCGACAGTGCAGGCCCTGCCATACTGGAGCCTGAGCGCATTGCACTCAATGAGCCGCTGCTGGACATCGATCAACTGTTCAGCCACAAACCGGACGGAAAACGACAAACCGTGCTGGAGATCGGCTTCGGTAACGGCGCCTCACTGGCGGAGATGGCCGCAAACCAACCACTCAACAATTACCTCGGCGTCGAGGTACACCGCCCCGGGGTGGGCAATCTGATGCGCCTGCTGGCAGAGCAAAACCTGCAAAATGTGCGTATCATTTGCGACGATGCGGTGCAAATCCTCAAACACCGGTTGCCGAATACTTGCCTCGACCGCGTGCAGTTGTTTTTCCCCGACCCCTGGCACAAGACGCGTCATCACAAACGACGCATCGTCAGCCCGGAATTTGTTGCACTGATCGCGCAAAAACTTAAACCTGGCGGAGTCTTTCATCTGGCGACAGACTGGAAAGACTATGCTAAACAGATGATGTCCGTACTTGAGGCTGCGCCCGGCTACCAAAACTTCGCCGCGGCCGGCGAATACTCACCGCGACCCGTTTGGCGTCCGCTCACCAAATTTGAGCAACGCGGTCATCGCCTTGGCCACGGGGTGTGGGATTTGCTGTTCAAACGCCTCTAGGCACCGGTTTATCCTCCCATTCGTGGCTTCAATTGGGGCTGAACCTAAATTAGTGTATTATAATTTGGTTTTTTTCCTGCCAAGTTTGATAGATACAGGAGCTTTGGCCACCGGCACGTTGGCTAGCGTTACCAACTGCTAGTGAACCGCCTTCGTTGTCATCTTAACCTTGATTAATCAGGGTTCCGATTTCTGGAGAGCATTTCCCGTGAGCGACACCGACAAATCCATCCTCATAAAACGGCTGATCGCCGCGGCCCTGTTTACCGTGCTGGGCGTATACCTCGCCAGCGTGGTGCCCAGCATCGAAATCGCCTGGGTCACGGCCTTGCTACTGCTCACCATTTATCTCTTCGCCTTTGAGATTGTCGGGGTCGATGTAGCTGCGATCAGCATCATGGTGATCTTGGGACTCACCTCCCTACTCGCGCCCATCATGGGGCTGGACAAGGGGCTGGTCGATACCCAATACCTGTTCGACGGTTTCTCCAGTAACGCGGTGATGTCCATTATTGCAGTAATGATCATCGGTGCCGGACTGGATAAAACCGGGCTGATGGGTCAGGTCGCGGCTTTTATCCTCAAGATCGGCGGCAGCAGCGAGAAACGCATTATCCCGATCATCTCCAGCACCGTCGGCGTGATTTCCTCGTTCATGCAAAACGTCGGTGCAGCCGCGCTGTTTTTGCCGGTGGTCAGTCGTATTTCGGCCCGCTCCGGTCTGCCCATGTCACGGCTGCTGATGCCCATGGGCTTTTGCGCCATCCTCGGGGGCACCGTCACCATGGTCGGTTCCAGCCCGCTGATCCTGCTCAATGACCTGATTATCACCTCCAATACCGCCCTGCCCGAAGCCCAGCAAATGGCCACCTGGTCACTGTTCTCGGTCACCCCCGTCGGCCTCGTCCTGCTCGCCACCGGCATTATCTATTTTATGATCGCAGGACGCTTTGTGCTGCCCAACACCCAAAAAAAAGATGTGTCTTCCGCCACCAATACCATGGCTTATTTCCAAGGCACTTACGGCCTGGATTACGCCCTGTTCGAAGTGGCCGTGCCAGCAGAAAGTTCGCTGGTAAACCACATGCTCGACGATGTGGAGCACGCCTACAAGATCCGCGTTATCGCCTCGCAACGGGGCGCTGACGATCTGCGCATCGGCCCCGGCGGTCTGGCCCGCGATGTCGGCATCGAGGCCCATAGCGTACTGGGGATTCTGGCTTCACCGGAAAATCTCAACGCCTTCGTCGAGAAATTTGAACTCGAACTACGCAACGATCTAATGACCTTCTCCGAATCCCTCGCCTCCACCAAAGCGGGCATCGGCGAAGTGGTGATCCCACCCGGTTCCAAACTCGTCGGCCATAGCGCCCGTGACGTGTGGATGCGCAAAACCTACGGTATCGCCATGGTGGCCCTACACCGCGGTGGCAAGACCCTGCGCGAGGGTGAGGGCATCCGCGACCTGCCCCTGCAGGCGGGCGATACCCTGGTGATACACACCACCTGGGATGCCTTGGCGCGGCTGGAAAAAAACAAGGATTTTGTCGTCGTTACCACCGAATATCCGCACGAAGAGACCCGCCCCAACAAAGTCGGCTCGGCACTGTTTTTCTTCGCCGTGGCACTCGGGCTGATATTGTTTACTGACCTGCGGCTGTCAGTGGCTCTGCTCACCGGCGCCATCGGCATGATCCTCTCCGGTGTCATCAAGATCGAAGAAGCCTACCTGGCGGTGTCGTGGAAAACCGTATTCCTGCTTGCCAGCTTGATTCCATTAGGACTCGCAGTGGAAACCACTGGCACCGCCAAGTGGATTGCCGATCAAACCCTGTCGGTGCTGGGCGATATGCCCATCTGGGTGATTCAAGCGGCGGTCGCGGTACTGGCCACCTTCTTTACGTTAGTAATGTCCAACGTCGGCGCTACCGTGCTGCTAGTACCATTGGCCGTCAACATTGCCATCGGTGCCGGTGCCGATCCGGCCGTATTCGCGTTAACTGTGGCACTGGCCACCTCCAACTCATTTTTGATTCCCACTCATCAAGTCAATGCTTTGATCATGGGCCCTGGTGGTTACCGAGTACCTGACTTCCTCAAAGCCGGTGGCATCATGACCATCCTGTTCCTCGTCGTGTTACTGGTGATGATGAATATTATCTTCTAATAAAACGCTGTTTTTGCAGGAATCTGTTTGTGATCAAATTTTTAGTGGTGTTTGCTGCCGTTACGCTACCAGGAGTTGCAGCTGCCTCTGCCGCAGGAAACAGTGAGGACCTCGACCTTACTAACCACCTAGTGGGCTACGCCGCCATCGCCATCTTCGTGCTGGCCTATGTATTTGTGATGGCGGAAGAATTTATCCAGCTGCGCAAATCCAAACCCGTGATACTTGCCGCCGGCATCATTTGGGCGATGATCGCCGCAGTCTATGCCAGCAATGGCCTGACCCACGCCGCCGAAATTGCGGTGCGCCATAACTTCCTCGAATACTCAGAACTGATGTTGTTCCTGCTGGTAGCGATGACCTACATCAATGCCATGGACGAACGTCAGGTGTTTGATGCACTGCGCTCCTGGCTGATCCGCAAGGGTTACAGTTTTCGCCAACTGTTCTGGATTACCGGCATTCTGGCCTTTTTCATCTCGCCAGTGGCCGACAATCTCACCACCGCTTTGCTAATGTGTGCAGTGGTATTGGCGGTTGGTGGCCGCAATACAAAATTTGTCTCGGTAGCCTGCATCAATATCGTAGTGGCCGCCAATGCCGGTGGTGCCTTCAGTCCCTTCGGCGACATCACCACGCTGATGGTCTGGCAAAAAGGCATTATCGAATTCAGCGGTTTCTTTGCTCTGTTCCTGCCCGCGGTAGTGAACTTCGCAGTGCCAGCAGCGATCATGCATTTCGCCGTACCCAATGAACATCCCAATAGCGGCGGTGAAGACGTACCGATGAAACGCGGTGCAAAACGCATAATCGTGCTGTTCCTGCTGACCATTACCACCGCCGTCTGCTTCCACAACTTCCTGCATTTACCGCCAGTGATCGGGATGATGACCGGCCTCGCCTACTTACAGTTATTTGGTTTCTTCCTCAAAAAGACCAGGAATCGCGACCAGGTGGCGGGACAAATGGGCGACGTGGTGCCCTTTGATGTGTTCAACCGCATTGCCCGCGCCGAGTGGGACACCCTGTTGTTTTTTTACGGCGTGGTATTGTGCGTAGGCGGCCTGGGTTTCATCGGTTACCTGTCACTCGTTTCGGAAGTGATGTACACCCAGTGGGGCGCCACCAACGCCAACATCGCCGTCGGCCTCATCTCCGCCATCGTCGATAATATCCCGGTGATGTTTGCCGTGCTGACCATGAACCCCGACATGTCCACCGGCCAATGGCTGCTGGTGACCCTGACTGCGGGTGTCGGCGGCAGCTTGTTGTCCATCGGTTCCGCCGCCGGTGTGGCACTGATGGGGCAGGCTCGTGGGCAGTACACCTTTTTCGGGCACCTCAAATGGGCGCCGGTGATTGCACTGGGTTACACCGCCAGTATCGCAGTACACATGTGGATCAACGCCAGTTTGTTTTAACTTGACGGTTTATTCATGAGCGGGGAATTCCCCATCCATCTGCCCGAATGTCCGCAGCTGAAAGTCATGCGCGTCAATGGCTTACTATTCTTTGCTGCTGTCAGTCATGTTGCTGAAAGTTTTCGTGAAGAAAATCCACATTAAAAATCTGCCCTACTGGTCGCTTCGGGGATTAATTTTATCGACGTCGCCGGTACCGAACTGCTGTCACAAGAAGTGAAAAATTAACGCAAGCTGGACGGCAATTTATATTTTTATCGCATTAAAGAGGGCGTCCGCGGCCCACTGCGCCGGGGTGATTACATTCAGGATATCGGGAACGAAAATATGTTCAGTTCCAAGACCGAAGCCATCGCGGAAATTTTTCAGGCTCTGGATAAAAATATCTGCGCGACCTGTGATAAACGCATTTTTAAGGAATGCCAAAGTATCGCGCCGGTTAAACCAAAAAACTGATTCAAAATACGCGGCACAATAAAAAAAGGGGGAGCCAAAAGCTCCCCCTTTTTTTCGGCTGTGCTTACCGTTTTTTAAAAGGTTGTCGCTGTGGTGCCCGCAGGCGTAAAGCTACCTGTACCGCCAGTGCCGCCGACCCAGATAATAGTGCCCACAAAACAGCTATCGGTGCTAGTGTCACTCGTCATCGACCCACAGTTCACCTGACCAACTGCAGTACCCAATATGGAAATAGTAACCGTGACATCACTACCTTGATCCCCTGTATTGTAAGCATCTACGTACACCTTGTATTGGCCATCTTCGGTAATCTGATTCATCCAGATGTTTTCGATACGATCACAACCTGATACACAATCTACATCAAGCTTAGGGTCATCTTCTTCCCCTCCCGTACCCCACGAAATATCGTTAGACTCTGCACCATCCAAACCCACTTGACAATTAACCCAGTTACAATCATCAGTACCGCTGCCACCATTGGAGTAAGCGCCATCAGGCCGCACTAAGTGTAAATCCATATCAAAATCTGCCGCTGGAGCGCCCCACGTCATCTGGGCGCGGAACAGAGCCAAATCTGTCAGCGAAGTGATGGTAATAGTTTGACTACAACTGCTGTTGTCCGGATAAACACCCGACACCGTAATGTGATTGTCACCCGCGAACAAAGGTACATTGAGGCTGAATGTGTCATCACCTGCAACTGACAGGGTAATCGTATTGGATTGCTCACCGGCGGTGATCGTCAGATAAGCCTCAGTCGGTGTGCCCGCAATAGTGCCTGATATGTTGATGGCGGTATCCGTAGTGGTAGAACCGTCACCCAGAGTCGAAGCATCGCTGGCGGTGCCACTAAAGCTGACATTGCTACTACAACTGGCGGTGGAAATCCTCATTCCGCAGCTGGTGTTACCAAGGTGATCGACGTTATCCACATAATCGGTGCCGACATCAAACACCCCGTCTTGGTCGGTGTCGATCACCACATCAAAACAGGTAGTCGCCCCCAAACTCGCCAGAAAGGTATACGGCACGAGAACCCAGGGTGCTTCGCTATTGCTGTCGTTTTGCACTGGGCTGCGTTTAACGCCACTGCTAACGTCCGTGAGTGGATCAAGATCTGACCAGGTCGCCTGATGCGCTACAAGATAAATATCCACCGCACCCGGCGTAGTAACCGCTGATCGCTCTGTCGGGATCAAAAAGGCCTGGATGTCACGAATCGCCGCAATGTCGGCGTTAGGATCAAAAATCTCCCGTTTGTTGCCGTTTTTATCAGAGGCGATTTGTTGTACGGCGCTGCCACTCACGGCCTGTACCACAAAACAGGGCAGCAGACGGTTGTGGCGTGAGATCAAATCGGTGCCCTGGTTGAAAATGCCATTGCCATTTATATCCACCACCACGTCATAACCACCGATGGAATAGCTACTGGCCAAACCCAAATCAATAGAGCCGGTACCCGTTGCAATCGTCACCGGTGAAGGCGTGCCGCTGATCAAGCCGCCATCGGCCAAGGGCTTTTGCAAATCTGAAAGGACATACACGTCATAGGTTCCGTCTGCTAACGTGCCCGCATTTGTATCCACTTTGGCAAAGACATTTTCCGCGCCCAAAAATGAAGCCTTTGCTACACCGCCAAGGCTATCTACACACTGCACCCGACTGAGGTCGGCCACCGTGTAGGTCAAGGTCTGCGCCGTGCCACCGCCACTCTGTTCTGCGATGGTCACCGTATAATCACCCAGGAAGGCGCCGGGTAACATGTTTTGAATAATGGTGGCCTTGTTGATGGCACCGGTGCTGTCGGATATGGCGATCAACCCACCTGCGGGGGTAACCTCCAACGGCGTGGCATCCGTGTCGAAAATAGTGATGGTATGGCGCGTATTTGCGGTTAGACCCGTCACCGTCACCGCCACAGGATCATGCAAATCTATGGGTGTCGTGATGGTGACGCCACAGGCATCAATGATACCGGTTTGATCGTCATTGCAGGTGGGCAATACTCCAATAGTGCCACCGCCTTGTGCCGGCACGCACCCTGGGCCCGCAAAGGGACTCGAACACGAGAGGGAAAAGCTACTGTTTTCTCCTGTGGTAAATCCGGAGCCCGCTCCTCCGCCTCCACAGGACACGAGCAGTAACAGAACCATTACGGAAAATATTCCGGTAATGGCGATTCGGTTGAGGTGTGGCCCATTAACGCGCATATGCAATCCCTGATGTATGAGGTATCTAAAACATGGTAGTGAAAACCACTCGCAACGTCTAGAAGCGGCGGGCCGTCAAATTTCTGAAGCTTATCATTCTGTGATGCACATCACATCTTACGGCTTGACACACTCGCCAATGGATATCGGCCGTGCTTAAATTGGTAGTTTCGGCTCCCCCTGAATTCACGGTCAGTTTTATTACATAACATTCGGCACAAAAAAGGGAGGGTGTCAGAAACACCCTCCCTTTTCATCTAACGACCACCCGCATTGAATTTAATGCATGGCAGCTAGCGATATTACACGCTATTTGTAATAAGCCACCATCTTCTCCAGCGCGACAGGTGTGATTTTGGAGGCGTGACCCGCCGCACCAAAGGATTCGAAACGTGCCTTGCAAATGTCCTTCATAGCAGCAGTAGATTCCTTGAGGAATTTGCGCGGATCAAAGTTCGAAGGATTTTCCATCAAATGCTTACGCACCGCACCGGTGGAGGCCATTCGCAGATCAGTGTCGATATTGACCTTACGCACACCATTTCGGATGCCTTCCTGGATTTCAGAAACGGGCACACCGTAGGTTTGACCCATGTCACCGCCATGATTGTTGATGATATCCAACCAGTCTTGAGGCACAGAGGAAGAACCGTGCATCACCAGATGCGTGTTGGGCAGCTTGGCGTGAATTTCCTTGATACGGTCAATACGTAGAATGTCGCCCGTGGGCTTTTTGCTGAATTTGTAAGCACCGTGGGAGGTGCCGATGGCGATGGCCAGGGCATCCACGTTGGTCTTTTCGACGAACTCAACAGCTTCATCAACGTTGGTCAGCAGCATGTCGAGATCCAGCTTGCCTTCGGCACCGTGGCCGTCTTCTTCGCCCATTTCACCGGTTTCCAGTGAACCCAGACAACCTAGCTCGCCTTCGACGGAAACGCCACCGGCGTGAGCCAGTTTGACGACTTCTGCGGTGATGGCGACGTTGTATTCAAAGCTGGCGGGAGTTTTCATGTCGGCTTCCAGGGAACCGTCCATCATCACCGAGCTGAAACCGGACTGAATGGAGCGCAGGCACACTGCGGGTTCGGAACCGTGATCCTGATGCATGACCACCGGAATGTGCGGATACTGCTCAATGGCGGCCAAAATCAGGTGGCGTAGAAAGGACTCGCCGGCATAACTGCGGGCACCGGCAGAACCCTGCATGATCACCGGACTGTTGGCTTCGTCGGCAGCCCGCATGATGGCATGCACCTGCTCCATGTTGTTGACGTTAAACGCCGGCATGCCGAAATCATTTTCGGCGGCATAATCCAGTAATTGACGTAATGAAATAAGGGCCATTGGTCTCTCCTAATTGATTCAAATTTATTCAGTTAATAATAGTTGGCTACTGCAAAATATGCTGTTTAGTCGTGATGCTTATGGGTAACTTAGTCGGTGCTCTTTTCCTCAACATTATTGAGTATGTCTTCGCCCACCCGTACAATTTTCATCGCGTTAGTTCCCCCCATCACTCCCATCAGATCACCCTTGGTGATAATCACCAGATCGCCATCCCGCACCACTCCGCGGCGCTTCAACTCATCGACCGCTTCCCGATTTACGACGGTATGATCCTTGGTCTCTGTATCAAAACTGATCGGATACACCCCCCGATACAGGGTCACCTTGCGACGTGTACCGACATGGCTGGTCAGCGCATAAATCGGAATACCGGAACTGATGCGCGACATCCATAACGGCGTAGAGCCGGACTCAGTCAATGAGGCGATGGCCTTGACCCCAAGGTGATTGGCGCTGTACATCGTCGCCATGGCAATGGCCTCATCAACGCGCCCGAAGGAGGTATCAATCCGGTGATCAGAGCGTCGCGCCACATCCTGTTTTTCGGCCTCACGACAGACACGATCCATCGCCTGTACCGCCAGCGCAGGATATTTGCCCATCGCCGTTTCCGCCGACAACATCACCGCATCGGTACCGTCCAGCACCGCGTTGGCGACGTCGAACACTTCAGCACGGGTGGGAATCTGATTCTCGATCATCGATTCCATCATCTGCGTGGCGGTAATCACCACTCGGTTCAACCGGCGCGCCCGTTTGATGATATCTTTTTGCACCTGTGGCAAAGCGGCATCACCAATCTCCACACCCAAATCACCGCGCGCCACCATGATGGCGTCAGATGCCAAAATGATTTCGTCAATCACTTCCAAAGCTTCGGTACGTTCAATCTTGGCAATGATGCCGCATTTACCACCGGCGGCTTCCACCAATTTACGGGCCAGATTCACATCTTCCGCAGAACGTGGAAACGAAATCGCCACGTAATCCGCTTGCAAGGCCGCCGCGGTTTTAATGTCTTCTTTATCTTTTTCAGTCAGTGCCGGCGCGGAAAGACCACCGCCCTGACGATTGATGCCTTTTTTATCCGAAAGCTTGCCGCCCACTTTAACCTTGCAGTGAATCTCAGAGCCTTTGACTTCATCCACCCACAGCACCAAACGGCCATCATCTAACAACAAATTGTCGCCGCGCTTTACATCCTGTGGCAAAGCCTTGTAGGCAATGCCAACGCGCGCCTGATCACCGGCATCAGACGCACAATCGGCATCAAGAATAAAAACCTCACCTTCAACCAGTTCGATGGGCCCATCCTTAAAACAGTCGATACGGATTTTCGGCCCCTGAAGATCGGCCAACACACCGACTTGGCGACCATGTGCGCGCGCGCGGTTACGCACCGTCTCCGCGCGCTTAATATGTTCTTCCGCCGTGCCATGCGAAAAATTGAGACGCACCACATCGACACCTGCCTCGATGAGCTTGTCCAGGGCCTTGGGGTCATCCGTCGCCGGGCCCAGGGTTGCAACGATTTTTGTTCTTCTTTCCACTTTCCTGTTACTCCAGTAATAAGCGCTCTGGTAAAAAATACTTCAATAAAAACCGGCTCGTCTATTTTTGAGTTGTCTGCTGTTTACTTTTCGTGGCAACTCTCACAGCGAAATCTAGCCCTTGGCACGTTCTTCGAGAATCGTCACCGCTGGCAATTCTTTGCCTTCAAGAAATTCCAGAAAGGCTCCACCACCCGTGGAAATATAGGAAATCTTATCCGCAATACCGTACTTATCTACCGCCGCCAGGGTGTCGCCACCACCGGCAATGGAGAAGGCATCACTTTCCGCAATGGCCAGGGCAATGGCTTTAGTCCCCTCACCGAACTGATCAAATTCAAACACACCCACCGGGCCATTCCAGACAATGGTACCGGCATTTTTCAAAATATCTGCCAGCGCTGCGCAAGATTCCGGGCCGATATCGAAAATCATGTCGTCGTCGCAGACATCGGCAACATTTTTCAAGGTCGCTTCGGCGCTTTCGGCAAATTCTTTGGCACACACCACATCGGTGGGTACCGGGATATCACCGCCGCGCGCTTGCGCATCGGCGGTCAATTTTTTGGCCGTATCAACCAGATCGGGTTCGTACAACGATTTACCGACGTTATACCCTTGTGCGGCAATGAAGGTATTGGCAATACCGCCCCCTACAATCAGTTGATCAACAATTTTGGACAGTGAGCCCAACACCGTCAGCTTGGTCGATACTTTGGAACCACCGACAATTGCCACCATGGGCCGGGCCGGATTATCCAACGCCTTGCCCAAGGCTTCCAACTCACCGACTAACAGAGGCCCGGCGCAGGCGATCGGCGCAAACTTGGCAACACCGTGAGTCGACGCCTGGGCACGATGCGCAGTACCGAAGGCATCCATCACAAACACGTCACACAGCTCGGCCATTCTTTTGGCCAGCGTGTCATCATTGGCCTTTTCGCCAACGTTGAAGCGCACATTTTCCAGTAACACCAGGTCACCCTCTTTCATCGGGCCAACACCCTTCTCAACCCAATCCTTCACCATCTCGACATTGCGACCCAACAACGCCGCAATATGATCACCGACAGGAATCATAGAATATTCTTCGCTGAATTCGCCCTCGGTGGGACGACCCAGATGCGACATGACAATCACCTTGGCGCCCGCTTTCATGCAATGCTCAATCGTTGGCAATGACGCCACAATGCGTTTGTCGCTAGTGACTTTACCGTTCTTGATCGGCACATTGAGATCCTGACGGATCAATACCGTTTTACCGGCCAGATCCAGATCGGTCATCTTTATAACTGACATGATTTGCTCCAATTCTTTTAAAAAGTTTTAAAGTATTTTGCTAAAACGTGCTTAGCAAAAAACTCTATGTGTTTTTAAGTTTCTAGTGACGAGTATCGAAGGACTAGAAAAGGCAAGGACAAAGCCCCGCTTCCCTAGTCGCTCGTTACTCGCCCCCAGAACTACTTAAGCGAGAGATTTTTCTACTAGCAAGGCGGAGGGGTTGTTTGAGCGCGGAGCGTACTCCAGTACGTGAGCACTCAGACAACCCCGACAACGCCGCTAGCAGGAAAAAGATCCGCTTAAGCGACGTGAAGGACGAAACGCAGCATATTACAGGTATAACCATATTCATTGTCATACCACGCCACCACCTTAACAAAGGTGCCATCCAACGCGATACCGGCGCCGCTATCGAAGATCGAGGACTGGCTGCAACCGCGGAAATCGGTGGAGACCACTTTCTCATCGGTGTAACCCAAGGTGCCCGCCATTTCACCCTCAGAAGCCGCTTTCATCGCCGCGCAAATCTCGTCATACGTGGCTTCTTTTTCCAGCTCAACGGTCAGATCCACCACGGACACGTCCGAGGTCGGAATACGGAAGGCCATGCCGGTCAGCTTGCCATTCAGTTCTGGCAACACTACGCCAACGGCTTTAGCTGCGCCGGTCGATGAAGGAATGATGTTTTCCAGAATGCCACGACCACCGCGCCAATCCTTCATGGAAGGGCCGTCAACGGTTTTCTGAGTCGCGGTGGCTGCGTGAACCGTGGTCATCAAGCCACGCTTAATGCCCCACTTGTCATTCAACACCTTGGCCACCGGTGCCAGGCAGTTGGTGGTGCAGGAGGCCGCCGAAGTAATGGCCTGGCCGTCATAGGTGTTGTGATTCACACCGTAGACGTACATGGGGGTGCCGTCTTTGGAGGGTGCAGACATCACCACCTTTTTGGCACCGGCATCAATGTGCTTTTGGCAGGTTTCTTCGGTGAGAAAGAAGCCGGTGCATTCGATAATCAGGTCGGCGCCGATGTCGCCCCATTTCAGGTCGGCCGGGTCACGCTCGGCGGTCAGGCGAATGGTCTTGCCGTTAACAACCAGGTTGTTACCGTCGACGGAAACATCACCGTCAAAGTTGCCATGCACAGAATCGAACTTGAGCATGTAGGCCAGGTAATCTGCATCCAGCAAGTCATTGATGCCAACCACTTCGATGTCGCCAAAATCCTTTGCAATGGCACGGAAGGCCATACGACCGATACGGCCGAAACCGTTAATACCGACTTTAATTGTCATGGTGTTATCTCCTTAAAGGTTTTACTTTTCTTTATAAAAAACAAAAGCTACAACAAAATTTCATTTTTTCGTCATTCTGGCGTAAGCCAGAATCCAGGAAGGTGTTTAAACCACTGGATTCCGGCCTGCGCCGGAATGACGATTAATTCAGAATTCTTAAAGAATCGACTCAACGGTAGCAACCACATTTTCCACCGTGAAGCCAAATTCTTTGAATAGGTCACCGGCTGGGGCAGATTCACCGAAGTGATCAATGCCCACGACCTTGTCGGCGTACTTGTACCAGCCATCGGTAACAGCCGCTTCAACGGCCAGCGTAGGCACGCCCTTTTTCAGCACGGATGCTTTGTAGGCATCGTCCTGTGCATCAAAGACATTGGTCGATGGCATGGAGACCACGCGGATTTTTTTGCCGCTAAGAGCTGCTGCTGCACCCATGGCCAGGGCCACTTCGGAACCAGTGGCAATGATGATGGCGTCGGGGCTATCGCAACCGCAGTCACCCAGGATGTAACCTCCCTTGGTGATGTTGGCTATTTGCTCATCGGTGCGAGTTTGGTGCGGCAAACCCTGGCGCGAAAAGATCAGGCAACTGGGGCCATCTTTTTTCTCAATGGCCTGCTGCCAGCTCACCGCAGCCTCCACCGCATCACAGGGACGCCACACGGTCATATTGGGGATCATGCGCAGAGTGGGAATCTGTTCGACCGGCTGGTGAGTCGGGCCGTCTTCGCCCAGGCCGATGGAATCGTGGGTGTAGACAAAGATGCTCTGGATCTTCATCAACGCCGCCATGCGCAGGGCATTACGGGCGTATTCAGAGAACATCAGGAAGGTCGCGCCAAACGGGATCAAACCGCCGTGCAGGGTGATGCCGTTCATGATCGCGGACATGGCAAATTCACGCACGCCATAATTGAGGTAGTTACATTCCTCGTTGCTGATCATGGGCTTGTGGCCAGACCATTCAGTCAGGTTGGAACAACCCAGATCGGCCGAGCCACCGAACAGTTCCGGCAACATCGGGGAGTATGCTTCGATAGCGGCCAGTGAGGCCTGACGCGTCGCCAGACTCTTGGCATCGGCATTCACCGAGGCAATGTACTCGGCAGATTTTGCCGCCCAATCGGCCGGCAAATCACCGGCCATGCGGCGCTCAAATTCGGCAGCCAATTCTGGGAAGGCGGCCTTATAGGCAGCAAATTTTTCATCCCAGGCTTTTTCTGCAGCGGCACCCTTTTCTTTGGCATTCCAACCGGCATAGACATCATCGGGCACTTCAAAGGCGCCGTGATCCCAACCCAGAGCGGCCTTGGTGAGATTGATTTCTTCATCACCCAAAGGCGCACCGTGACAGGAATGACTACCCGCTTTATTCGGTGAACCAAAACCGATGGTGGTTTTGCAACAGATCATGGTGGGTTTGTCTTGCATCGCCCTGGCAAATTCCAACGCCTTGGCAATGGCGGCCGGATCATGGCCGTCGACGTCGGCAATCACGTGCCAGCCGTAAGACTCAAAACGCTTCGGCGTGTCATCAGTAAACCAGCCTTCGACGTTGCCGTCGATGGAAATACCGTTGTCGTCCCAGAACGCAATCAACTTGCCTAGTCCCAAAGTACCGGCCAGCGAACAGGCCTCATGGGAAATACCTTCCATCAAACAACCGTCACCCAGGAATACGTAGGTGTGGTGGTCGACAATGTCGTGACCCTTCTGGTTGAACTTACCCGCTAATGCCTTTTCCGCAATTGCCATGCCCACGGCATTGGTGATGCCCTGACCTAACGGCCCGGTGGTGGTTTCAACACCCGGCGCATAGCCGTATTCAGGATGGCCCGGAGTTCTGGAATGCAACTGGCGGAACTGCTTGAGGTCGTCGATGCCGAGATCGTAACCGGTCAAATGCAACAGCGAATAAATCAGCATAGAACCATGGCCGTTGGACAGCACAAAGCGGTCGCGGTTGGCCCAATCGGGATTGGCCGGGTTGTGCTGGAGATTATCGTTCCACAGCACTTCGGCAATGTCGGCCATGCCCATGGGGGCACCGGGGTGACCGGAATTGGCCTTTTGTACCGCATCCATGCTGAGGGCACGGACGGCGTTGGCAAGATTTCTGCGGTTTGACATATGATTCTCCTAAAACAAGTTCAAAAAATGTAAATAATCTTCATTGCGGCAACATGAAAAACTACCGGTATAACAATGTTGCCGTAACGCTATCTATTATAAATAAGCTGTAACAAATTCGTCGCGATGCACATCACCTCGCGTATAAATCGCGGGGGTTATATTCAGGGATGGGACATTCGCAAAAACAAAATCCACGCAGTCGTTAACGCTTCATGGCCAACCACTGGATAGTGGTATCGCTGTCATCTTCCCGTTCCCGGCCGGCGCGCCAAAAACAATATTCACTCGGGTCGCCAGGCCGCCCCCCAATACCCCCGCCTCAGCCGGGCTGAACGCCAGGGGGAACCTGCAATTGTCCCCGATCATCGCCATCAGGGCAAGACCCAGGATGAGTAGTAGCGCCGTCAAAAAACCGCCACATCTCCCGCGCTCGACCGACCCCGTCATCCATTCACGATGCGGCGTCTTTCCATTTGATGGAGCAGCCCATGCTAGGCACCTGATCTACCGGGCCCTTGCCGGTTTCCGCCACCTGTTTCATGGCATCAAACAGATCACGACGCGCGCCGTCCACTGCCTCTTTGCGGCTCTCGTCCAGGCGTCCGCGATATTGCAGTTGCAGGTCGGCGTTGTAGCCAAAAAAGTCCGGGGTACACACTGCACCGTAGATTTTGGCAATTTCCTGTGTTTCATCAATAAGATAGGGGAATGAAAAATCAAACTCGCGGGCTACGGCCTGCATGTTTTCAAAAGAATCTTCCTCATAATCAACCACATCATTGGACATGATCGCCACCGTATTCAGGCCCAAGGCCTTTAATTCACGGGCATCGCGCACAATGCGTTCACGGATGGACTGCACATAAGGACAATGGTTGCAGATAAACATCACCAACAGGCCCTTTTCACCGGCGCAATCAGCCAGGCTCCAGGTTTTACCATCCACACCGGGCAGGGCAAAATCAAGGGCTGGTGCGTTGAAGTTACAGACAGGGGTTTCCGTTCTGACCATGCTCTATCTCCTTTTAATCATAGGGTTTTAGCGTATTTTCCAAGCGGGCGGCTATCATACACGAGAGCGCTACCTCGGGCGCGGCGTGGTACAATGCGCGACCATTTACACAGAGCCGAGGGATTTACACCGCCCTCGCAATCACCGCGTGCATCCCATGAATACTTTCGTTAAAAACAGCCCCGAACTGCTCAGCCCCGCTGGCACTCTCAAAAATATGCGTTACGCCCTGGCCTACGGCGCCGATGCCGTCTATGCCGGTCAGCCGCGTTACAGCCTGCGGGCGCGCAATAATGATTTTGACCTCGCCAATCTGAAGATCGGCATCGACGAGACGCATGCGCTGGGCAAAAAGTTCTTCGTCGCCAGCAACATCTCGCCGCACAACACCAAGATCGCCACCTATATGAAGGACATGGCGCCGGTGATCGACATGAAACCTGACGCGCTGATTATGGCCGACCCGGGGTTGATTATGATGGTGCGCGAACGCTGGCCAGAGGTGCCGATTCACCTGTCGGTGCAGGCCAACACCGTCAACTACGCCACGGTTAAATTCTGGGGCTCCATCGGCATCGAGCGGGTGATCCTGTCACGCGAACTATCATTGGATGAAATCGCCGAGATCCGCCAGCAGTGCCCGGACATGGAGTTGGAAGTATTCGTACATGGCGCGCTGTGTATCGCCTATTCCGGACGCTGCCTGTTATCGGGCTATTTCAATCACCGCGACCCAAACCAAGGCACTTGCACCAATTCCTGTCGCTGGGATTACAAAGTGTCCGAGGCCACTGAAGATGCCACCGGCAATTTACACGCCGTCGCGCCAAAAACAGAACCCGTAAAAGTCTTGCCGCCTACTAGTGTCGCCGCCTGCGGGGGTGCCGAACGCCACCCGGACGCCGACCAGCCAGTGCTGATCGAAGAAGCCGGCCGCCCCGGCGAACTGATGGTGATGGAGGAGGACGAGCACGGCACCTACATTATGAATTCCAAGGATCTGCGCGCCGTGGAACACGTCAAACAACTGGTCGAGATGGGCATCGACTGTCTGAAAATCGAAGGCCGCACCAAATCGCATTATTACGCCGCGCGCACCGCGCAAGTCTACCGCCAGGCCATTGATGATGCCGTCAGCGGAAACAATTTCGATCCACAATTATTGGGTGTACTCGAAGGACTGGCCAACCGCGGTTATACCGACGGTTTTTACGAACGCCACAACAGCCACGAAACCCAAAATTACCTCAACGGCCATTCGCGCAACAGCAAGCAACAATTTGTCGGCCAGATCACCCGCATCGACACTGAGCGCGGACTAGCCGAAGTGGAAGTCAAAAACAAATTTGCCGTGGGTGACAGACTGCAACTCATCCACCCCAGCGGCAATCGAGACATCGTTCTATCGGAAATGCACAACCTTAAAAATGAATCAATGGACGTCGCCCCCGGTAGTGGCCATACCGTGCTGATCCCTTGGGAGAGAGAAAATAATGAACAAACATCCAGTGAAATGGGGTTGTTAGCACGCTATCTGGCGTAAATTTTGTTCTTATTGGCGTGCAGGGGGGGGCAAGTTTATACATTAATTGTTTTAAATGGTTTTTTAACCATCGTATTTGCTTCTGCGTAAATCAAAGAGCCCCTCTGTGTTGTGCGTATTTATTGCTGCTAATCAGTGTTGGATTATGAGGCAAGGGAAATATACCGATAAATATAGCGGTGGTTATTTGTCATATTACAGGCTAACATACTATAATTATTGAGATTAATAATATAAATGAGCCGGTAATGATAGGTATAACCCCATACATAGAATCCAGCAAGCTTGGTGAATATGAAGATAAGTTAGTGGAATTGTATAGAGCTGATGCAGCTCTTAACGAAATAATTCCTGATTCAATTCGCGATTCAATAGAGTGGCTACTCAGGCTAGTTAACTGCTTTTACAGCAACAGGATCGAGGGTAACTCAACTCACCCGAAGGATTTGTTGAGAACCCAAGAGAAAGGCCATATTGGGGATGCGAGCGGAAACGACGAGCCTATAATGGAGTTATTGGCACACCTTGAAGCACAAATAAAAGCAAGAAAATCAGGTGTAGACAAGACAAGTGTTATGACGCAGGACTTTGTCAAAGAACTGCATAGGTCTTTTTATAACGACCTCCCAGCCTCATTTCTTTCTGTTAAGGACAAAGACGGGCAAGATGTTTTTGACCACGACGACAAATTAATGCTCGTTCATCCAGGCGAATATCGAACCCACCCAGTTCAAGTCGGGTCTCATATCCCGCCCGATAGCAATGAACTTAATGGTTACATGGGTTGGTTAGAAACAGAATTTAGTCTTAACAAAATACATGGCACAAAAAGAATTGTTGCGGCGGCAGCACTTCATCATAGATTGGCTTGGATTCACCCATTTCAGGATGGGAATGGTAGGGTAATTCGACTTCTTACTGACTGCTATATGCGGTGCTCTGGGCTTGATGGTTATGGTCTATGGTCTA
Organism: uncultured Ectothiorhodospiraceae bacterium; assembly: GCA_964401355.1. Lineage (GTDB taxonomy): Bacteria > Pseudomonadota > Gammaproteobacteria > SZUA-152 > SZUA-152 > SZUA-152. The sequence continues at coordinate 37,308 of CAYNYJ010000031.1, forward strand.
TTAACTAGAGGGTTTGGCCGAGACACTAAAGCTTATTACTCGGCATTAGCCCAAGCAGACAAACCAAGACACGGAGATACTGATGGGCGAGGTGCTTTGTCTGACTCAGGCCTCATTCATTTTACAAAATATTTTATTGATACTGCACTTGACCAAGTGAAGTATTTTTCAGGCCTTCTTGAACCGAGAAAACTGGGAATTAGGGTTGATTACTATTTCGAGATGAGAGCTAAAGGTGGGCTCCCGGACTCTTCAGATGAAGAGCTTCCATTGTTGAAAATAACAGCGCGAGATATCTATCGCCTGTTACTTGAAAAAGGTGCAATGAGCAGAGGAGCAATAATTCAGCATCTAGGGAAAGGCGAGCAGACGTTAAGACCGGTATTCAAACAAATGCAAAACGAAGGTTTGATTAGTGCAAAGCCAAAGCGTGACGTTGAACTAAAGTTATCAACCACTGCTGTTGAGTTTTTATTCCCACAGCTTTGGTGATAACAACGTTCTTGTGACCCCACTTCCCTAATTGTTAACTATGTATGTCTGCTCTTGCATTCAGCAAATACTTACGAAGCTGCCCCTCACTCCGCATAACATAAATAATGTCACTGCTAATGGTATGGACCCACCTCACTTATTAATCGGCATCTAAAGTGCCATGATGGAGATTCTTACAAACCATCAAAAAGTGAGGGGATCCAAATGAACATTACTACATTAGGCATCGACATCGCAAAAAGTGTGTTCCAATTACATGGTACGAATAAACAGGGAAAAGTGGTATTGAAAAAGCGCTTACGTCGAGACCAATTGCTGGCCTTTATGCAAAACCTTCCTCCATGTTTGGTCGGCATGGAAGCCTGTGGTGGTGCCCATTACTGGGCCAGGAAATTTCAGGGCTATGGGCACACCGTAAAATTAATGGCACCACAGTACGTGAAGCCGTATGTTAAAACTGCGTATTCCGGCGAAGTTGATCACCCATTCCGGGCCAAAGTGATCACTTAAAAACATAACGCGTTGGGTTCGGATATTAGCACTAGGCGTGATCACTTTCACATTCAAGATCACTCATCTTTTTTCTCATGGATTCTCCTTTCAATTTGAGTTTGTGGGCGTTGTGTACCAGTCGGTCGAGGATGGCATCAGCGAGGGTGGCGTCACCGATGGCCTTGTGCCATTGAGTAATGGGTAATTGGTTAGTGATCAGGGTGGACTTTTGACCATGCCGGTCTTCCATGATTTCGAGCAAGTCATTGCGTTACCCTAGCGTGAGCTTTTCCAGTCCCCAGTCG
>CAYNYJ010000032.1:0-37624 GCA_964401355.1 uncultured Ectothiorhodospiraceae bacterium
AGTTAAGTGAATTATCCTTAACTGGGGTGTATCAATCAATTAGACCATGTCAGGTTTAGTTTTTCTGCGGATACCAGCGGGGCAATGCTACAGTTTATGCGATCCCGGCATGATGGCAATCATGTGTCAGAGATGATCACCCAGCATAACCAAGGCAACATGCAAGGCACTCAATTTATCGCGGGAGAAGCTGCTGAATTTGCCAAAACATTTGGTGTTGAACTGGCGGGAGTAAAAGAATCACCATCTGCGGAAAGCATGACAGCCTCAGGCCAACGTTACATGAATGAAGTGGGCGACCAATCTGACGAAATAACCGATGTGGCAAGAAATAATGGCACCACAGTTCGCCAAATGACTTCACGCTCAGGTATACAATCCGATGCGCAGATCAATTCAGAGGCTCTAAACCTCGCGGTAGAAATAGATCAGCAGTTCTTGGATGTTGGAGCAAAAATTGATAAGGGAGAAGCTGGATCGACGACTGCGGGGCAAGTGGTCAGAGATAAAACAGAACATCAAACAGACCCTGAAAACAGCTCACTTTTAGTTGATGCTATCGGAGATGGCGCTGAGAGAGTATTACCTAGCGAACGTCAGATAGAGGGCATCAAGGATAAGGGGAAGAAATTAATCAATGATTTCTTCGACTAACAGTGAAGAGTACTCGTCATCATCCAAGTGCGAACCATATACCCCATAGTGGTGGAATCTTTGATCGGATTCTTCCTCATCCTCTCTTCGCCGCATTTCCTCTAGTTTTTTCTGTCTTGCAGGAGAATTGATCGGTGCCAACGTCGCAGGTTTTGGAAAAAATATTCGAGTAAGACAATACGCCCCAATAGCCATACCGACCAACCAGTGAGTAAAGAATCCAACCACCACTGCCAAAAGCAGGGCCATGAGTGAATCCATGATTTTTAGGATTACTTTTCTCATTGTGTTGTTCTCCAAACACCCGCCTGTAAACAAAAACCGCTACGCCACCTGCCCTCTCAACCCCAGATTTAACATAATGGTTTGGTGTTTACCACTTTCCAAACTGTGTATATCTGCGTCAGGCTGCTACCTCCATCGACACATGCAAGCCCAAACGGTGGGCGATATCCACCAGCGTATCGAGACGAAACTCATTGACCTTCCCCTGCTTCAGAGCACTGACACGCGGCTGGGTGATATGCAGCAGTACCGCTGTCTCTTTCTGCTTCAAGCCTCTGTCAGTCAGCTCTTCATTGATGGCTATCAGCAACGCTGATCTTAGCTTCAAATTCTCAACCCGAACCGGGTCATCTTCCAAAGCATCCCAGACGCTATTAAATCGATCACTCATTTCCGAAACCTCTTAACCACTTCGCCCAACGCCCGCCTGCCCGCATCAATATCCGGCTTGGACGTTTTTTGCGTCTTTTTACGAAAGGCGTGCAAGACATAAACCGCGTCCTCGAATTTAGCAACATAGATGATGCGATATTGCCCTTGTTCCTGGATGCGAATTTCACGCACGCCTTGATCTATTGAAGTCATCGGCTTCCAGTCAGTAGGCTCCAGACCTCGCTGAACCCGATCCAACTGATAGCCCGCCTCTCTTTTTGCATCGACGGGAAAATCCCGGATTGCTTCCAAAGAACGGCCGACGAACTCAATTTCCTTCACAAATTATACTCCTACTTATATATTTATACAAGTAAACATATATTTTTACCGCCTTAGAAGACTGACCAAGACAGCAAGATCATATGTAACTAATTGTTATTAAAGACATTTTTATCATAATACAGACAAAACCCATTTCTGTGACCATTGCGTAACACTACCTATCCACCTGCTATGCCATCATCTCGGCATCATAAACCACCTGAGCGCTGCTTAAAAAAGGGAAATGAAAAAGGATTCTGGTAACGGAAGGGAGAGGTGAATGGAAAGGCCCTATCCGAAAGGGCTTCCTTTGGAAAAGGGCTTGTCGAGTCTGTCACAACGCACTTCACTCACCCTCTCGTAAACGCCCCTCTGCCATCTGAAGAATCTGATGATACTGAGCCTCTGGCAGCATTGCCTGGGCGGTCTCCATAAACGCTGTCGCCAGTCCATCTGTTCTCGCTGCACCTGCGTCACATACTCGACCGGAGGTTGCTATATTTCGCTGTTTAATCGCCTCTTTGAGATCACCCAGTTTGTTTCTAATTTCAGTTCTGTACGCCAACAATTCTTCATCACGACGCTTCCATTGATTGATCTTTTTTCTATCGGCATTTCGGCGTTCCCGTTTCGCCGCCTCGCCCTCTTCTGTGATGCGCTCTTTCAATACGCAACGCTCATCATCTACATGCAGCAATTCGTCTTTAAGCGAATGTTGATGATCCACCAGGTCAACATCATCTCGATAGAGCAGTGCAGTACGCTCACATAGTTCTGCTTTATTCACCAACTCAGAGCGGACGATATTGAGACGTTTGTCTGCCTCAATAGAGATTTGAAACTGACCTTCGCCATCACCTTCCAGCAACGTGACAGTGATGGGAGTACGAAACAAAACCTCTACCGGGAGTAGTGCTCGAACTTTTGCATCTGGCCGAATAATGAACGACTCGTTAAAGCGGCGGGTAATCACTAACCGGCCATTTTGAACTATCGATTCCATTGAAATTCCTAAATTTTTGTTATATCAAAATTCATGATGGGAAATGTGACGAAAAGACTAACGAGACACAAGGTTTCAATCAATGAGAAATAGGCCATCACTGAAAAAGATTAATCGTAGTCAGCGTAAAGAGCGAAGTGCTACAACTAATTGCCATGACGATGAATCACTTGCCATCAACTTACCAACAGCTACTTACCTGCGGCCTTGCTCGCTGGATACCGGCACTCATGCGTCTGCTACAGCAGTACGAAGGTATCGAATGCGCCCTGGAGCCGGAAGAGCAACCACTGGACTATCTCGCTGAAAAACTACTAAACATCATCGATGCCCCGCCCACTTATCGTGAGCAACATCTCATTGATGCCATCGCGGCAATGCCGCTATTTTACTACCGCGCGGCCGGAAACAAAACGCTCTGGATTCCAGGAAATGAAACTTTTCAACAATTCGAGCGCAGAGTCGATGCGGTTTCAATCTGGCAGGCGTGGACACCACAGTTATCCAGGAATGAAGTAACCAGCTGGCTCTATGCCAACCTACTGGAATCTGATCATGTTCGGCATACGGCGTAGACAAAATCCACCTCACCCAGATTGTTTGCAGGTGCGATTACCTCTGGATCTCCTGGGGCAACGGGCAAAGCAGGTCAAGACGATTCAACAGTTGGCCGGTGTGCCTCAAGCGCATTGGCGCACCTTGTATATGGATGCACTGCTGGCGTTCGCTGGCTACGTTCAGCAATTACCCGCCTCGGAAGCACACCATCATCCTGGGGCCGGTGGGTTATTAGATCACACACTGGAAGTAGTCACTCACGCGCTACGCATTCGTCGCGGCCACTTGTTACCCCATGGCGCTGATGCTGAAGAGATCACCGCCAAAAAAGATGTCTGGACGTATGCGGTTTTCAGTTCGGCACTGCTTCACGATGTGGGCAAACCTCTCATGGATCAGGTGGTGACGCTTTACGATAAACAAGGCCGTGAGTTGGGGCATTGGGACGCTTTAACAACACCGATGATTAGCGATGGCTGGTATCGCATTCGATACCGGAAAGATCGCCAATACCGCCTCCACGAGAGGACGGCGTTGCTTTTATCACGATTGATTCTACCTGTCCCTGCTCTTAACTGGCTGGCGAGTGATCGCTCGGTGCTGGCGGCATGGATGGCAACCGTTAGCGGTATATACGAAGACGCCGGAGTCATCGGCGAGATTTCTCAACAAGCCGATGGATTGTCGGTGGCGGAAAGTCTGGGAGCCGCTGACACCACAACGCAATTACCTGGCGCACAGATTCCGTTACACGAACGCCTACTCACCGGCCTTCGTTTTTTGTTGAAAGAGAACCAGATCCCCCTCAACCGCAACGGCGCAGCCGCCTGGTTTGATGGTGAGCACCTCTGGCTGGTCAGCAAACGAGGTATCGATGCGTTGCGGGAACATCTCACTCAAGAAGGTCACGCAGGCATTCCCACTCGCAATGATAGAATCTTCGATGAATTGCAGCAGAACGGCGTTCTTGTGCCTAACGGTGATCGTTCAATTTGGAAGGCGACAGTTAGCGGTGACGGCTGGTCTCATACACTGACTTGTTTGTGTTTTGCCGCCTCTCGTATTTGGCCTGATCCTAATTCACGTCCCGAGATATTTTCAGGCACCGTAACACCTGCGGAAACTGGCGCAGTTATCGAGAGTGTTGAATCAGAAGAACCAAAAAATTCTGAATCAAGAACATCAGCAACCACCGCCGCTCAACCAAACAATGAAACTGAAAATGCGACGACGACCAGATTTGATCCTGTCGCTTTTTTCTCTGGCACACAAACTGAAACGTCTTCATCTGAAACAGGGCACGTTGTTAGTGAGGATCAATCATCAATACCTAACCCTTCCGCGCCTGTTGAAGCGTTAAGTGATGACGAAGACCCCGGCAAACTGTTTCATGCCTGGCTCCATGGTGGCCTGCTTAAAAACAAGTTTGGAACTAATTCGGTCAATGCTCGCATCCATCGTGTCGAAGAGGGGTTGTTATTGGTCAGTCCTGGCATCTTCAAAGATTTCGATAGAGAGAACTGGCAAAAAGTACAGAAACGATTTCAAAAGTTGAAGCTGCATCGCAAGACGACCCAAGGCACCAATATCTACACCTATCAGGTCACGGGAAAAAGAAGTCGTAGCCGCATCAAAGGCTTTTTGATTGAAGAGCCAGAAAAAGCATTTGAAGGCGTGATGTTTCCACCACCGAATCCTTACCTTAAATTGGCGGAGCAGTAAGTCATGTCCAACGCCTTTGATAATCGATTGCGGCCGGTTGTGGAGTTTCTGCCCGCTGCCGTGTTTGTCACCGGGGCTACCCACCTGGCGTTTCAACCCGAAACCTTTTTTCCTATGTTACCCGGCGTGGCTAGTGTCACCTCTATCGCCTTTTTTAGCTTGGGTTGCTGGCGATTATGGCAAGCCTGGGGTATTTGTCGTTATCAGGCACACCTACGGGCACTGCCACGATATGCGTTGGATGCAGATGATATCCCGCTCTCATTCCACAAGCTCTTTTTAGGGCGAGGATTTAAGTGGGATCAACGCCATACCCAACGGCTTGTTGAATCAAGAGACCCCAAATCACAACGTTATCTGGAGCAGGGCAAGATTTATCAACTGGCGAGAAAGATTGAGATCGATCTGGAGCATTCCCCTGCATTTTCCTGGCTACCGAATTTAACGAAACGTGATAGCCGTTGGAACCCGCTTCGCCCTCTACCTCGGGTGGGTGGCTTCCCGCCACTGCATGGTGTGGGTAGCGAGGATGAATCCAATACCTGGATGGATATCGGTGAACGGGTTGGCCATAAGCTGGTATTGGGAACCACCCGAGTTGGCAAGACTCGGTTATTGGAAATTTTGGTCAGTCAGGATATTCGACGCGGCGACATCGTGATTGTCTTCGATCCCAAGGGGGACATTGATCTCCTGAGACGGATGCACGGGGAAGCCAAACGTGCCGGTCGGCTGGATCAGTTTCATATCTTTCATTTGGGCTTTCCTGATATTTCGGAACGTTACAATCCTGTGGGGGATTTTGCCCGTATTACCGAAGTCGCCTCCCGCATCTCGACACAGCTCCCATCGGAAGGGAGCTCAGCCGCATTCCGGGAGTTTGCCTGGCGGTTCACCAACATTGTGGCTAGGGCGCTGGTTGGCCTGGGTCGCAGACCGGACTACAACACCATTGCGCGGTACGTCACCAGCATCGAACCCTTGCTGACCGATTATTACCATCTATGGTTAGATGCTGAAGGCCCTGAGGGTTGGAAGCAAGCCGTACAACGGGTCGAGGGGGCGTTGAATGAAAAAACGCTGCCTATGGCCTTACGTGGACGAGATTTTCACGCTATCGCCCTGACACGCTACGCGAAGGAACATGGTCTATTCGATCCAGTAGCGGATGGCCTGCGTAGTGCCTTTGAGTATGACAAAACTTATTTTGATAAGCTCACCGCCAGTCTGCTTCCGTTGCTCGAAAAACTGACCACGGGGCGAATCGGCAAGCTACTCTCTCCCGATTATGCCGACAACACGGATCACCGCCCCATTCTCGACTGGATGCGTATTATCCGGGAACATGGCATCGTCTATGTCGGCCTGGATGCACTGACCGATTCCGAGGTCGCTGGTGCTGTGGGCAACTCGATGTTTGCCGACCTGACTTCTATTGCAGGCCAGCTCTACAAACAGGGTGATACCCAAGGGCTTCCTGCTCTCTCTGAACATAAGACGGTGCAGAAAACGATTCACGCCGATGAGTTCAATGAACTGATTGGCAATGAATTCATCCCTCTGCTCAATAAAGCCGGTGGTGCTGGTTTTCAAGTGACCGCTTACACACAGACAGCCAGTGATATCGAAGCCGGTATCGGCGATCTCGCCAAAGCGGGTCAAATCACCGGCAACCTCAATACGCTGATCATGCTGCGGGTGAAGAATGAGATCACCGCTCGAATTCTCACTGACCAGATTCCCAAAGCTCGTATCTATACCAAACTGGCGGCAACACAAGTCACCGATAACAACGACCCAGGCACGGATATCGATTTCACCACACGCAGCGAAGACCGCGTAACTGAAACTGAGATGGACATGCTCATCCCCGCCGATCTCATTCAATTACCTAAAGGCCAGGCGTTTGCATTGTTGGAAGGTGGCCAGCTTTACAAGCTTCGCCTGCCACTTCCTGGTTATGATCCATTGTTGCCGAAGGATATTGAAGAAATCAGTCGTGAACGGTTATCGCATTACGGTGCCGACCATGGCTGAGAAGCGTCGCCTGACGGGCTTGCTGTGGTTGGTTAAGTGGTTTGTCCTCATCGCACTATTGGTCTTGATCATCGATATTTTCTGTGTGTTTGTACTGTGGTCACCCAATGGAGTATGGCATTTAAAGAACGTATTACACCAAGAGATAGCACTGCTAGGGCTACCTCAGTCCGACATCACGTTTCTTGCCGAAGTCATCCAGTCGTTTCACAGCACCGTATTCGTATCCAGTGGGATCGACGGCATGATGCGCTACTCAAGCAGCTTACCGCCTACCGACCAAAGCCAACAAACCGCGCTCGATTTCACAGAAACGCTACGGCCAATTATAGAAACCGCCATGGTCGGGCTACAGTTATTCGCTCTACGCATTGGCGTGTTGATTCTGGCGTTGCCATTTTTAGTGTTAGTCACGGTAACTGCCATGGCCGATGGATTTGTGGGGTGGTTTTTACGCCGCACAGGCGGCGAGCGCGAATCTGGTTTCATCTATCACCGAGCCAAGCGTGGACTGGCGTGGTCATTTCTTCTTCTCTGGCTCTTCTATCTCGTCCCACCTATCCCGCTAGACCCCAAATACCTCATTCCCCCTTTTTTGCTGGCAGTTGGCATCACTACGCGACTTCATATGGCATTTTTCAAGAAGTTTCTTTGAAAAACGTGGCAACCACCCAAATACAGCCCAATAAAGCATGGAAAAGTGCCCCCAAGAGGGAAGTTAATCGGGGAGTTAAATAGCCCTGAAGCGAATAAAATCAACCTAGTCAGGTACTACATATCGAAGGCGACTTGGAATTACATTGAAAAAGATACTATCAAGTGACCGGATAAAAGATGAGTGAGTTTCCGATGCTTCCACGATTCATCAGAGCAAACCAGGCTCCCGCCTATTTGGGAATGAATCGTAATCTTTTCAGAACGTTAGTCGCACCCTCACTTACCACAATCCCTATTTCTAAACAGGGAAAAGCATACGACAGACTTGACTTGGATCGGTGGGCCGATAATTATAAAGCTGCAATGGGTGTCCCGCCAAAAGATGGAGGGACATTATGGCTAAAAAAACCATGTCAGGACTCCGGCTTCGTTACGGACGCTGGCATATCGACAAAAGGAGTAAATATTTTCCAGGAGGGCGACTTCGGCAAAGCACTAGCTTCCGTGAGGAAGAACAAGAGAAGGCCGAAGAACTCCTGATTCATAAGCTTGAAGAAGCTAGGAAAGCAGTAGAATTTGGTGTTCGTCCTGATCGACCATTTGAACAGGCCGCCACCAAATACCTGATAGATAACCAGCATAAGGCAAGTATTGATGATGATGGGACTCATCTGGATCAGATGATGTCGCATATCGGAAGTCTACCAATAAGTAAAGTACATAACGGAACGCTTGAACCCTTTGTGAAAGGGCGGCTTGCTAAGGGGATACGACCTAAGAGCATAAATAATGCACTTGGAGTAGTTCGTCGAATTCTCAATTTAGCAGCCGGTAGTTGGCATGACGAAAATGGACTAACTTGGTTGGGGGCTGTTCCGAAAATCACAATGCTGCCTATTCAAGGGGATAGAGCAAAACCCTACCCTTTGAGCTGGCAAGAGCAAAGAACGCTCTTGAAAAAGTTGCCGGATCACCTTGCTGAGATGTCTCTATATAAAGTTAATACAGGGGCACGCGAGCAGGAGGTCTGTCAGCTTAGCTGGGATTGGGAAGTAGAAGTACCTGAATTAAATACTTTCGTTTTTCTCGTACCTGGCTGGCTGGACGATGGAGAAGGACTTGTTAAGAACCGAGAAGACCGATTACACGTACTAAATAAAATCGCCACTTCGGTAATTGACAGAAAACGGGAACAGCGTCCAACGAAACATCTAGAAAGGTGCTGCATACACACCGGCGGTAAGTGTAACTGTGCATTTACCTACGTCTTTACCTATAAGGGTTATCGCGTGGGGAAAATGAATAACACAGGTTGGAAGCGAGCTTGGAGGGAAGCTAAGCTTCCAGTCAGTAGAAATGTGCTTAGAGGAGTACACAATCTAAAGCACACTTTTGGAAGACGGCTCCGATCCGCTGGTGTATCCAACGAAACAAGGAGAGTGCTGCTAGGGCACACAAACGGTGACATCACGACCGACTATTCGGCTGCTGAAGTCGCAGAACTACTTGAAGCGGTAAATCGACTTTGTTTGACTAAAGATCAACGGGGTGCCCACGAAACGCCCACGCTGACTTTAATCAAAAGAAAAGTCGGCTAGAGAATCTCTCGTAACCGACTGTATTTGTCACTAAAAAATGGCGCGCCCGGAGAGATTCGAACTCCCGACCGCCTGGTTCGTAGCCAGGTACTCTATCCAACTGAGCTACGGGCGCGTGAAAAATCGAGGTGAGATTATGCGGATGTGCTCATGGCCTGTCAATTACTACGAGCGCTACACAATGCATATTCGCGATAGAAGATTTTTGCAAGACTTCTGCTGTACTTAACAATGTACATAAATGGCGGAGAGCGAGGGATTCGAACCCTCAATGGGCTATTAACCCATACACCCTTAGCAGGGGCGCGCCTTCAGCCGCTCGGCCAGCTCTCCCAATCACCGTTCGCCTCTCTGTGCGAACTTGGCAGGGGCGCTATTCTCCCAGAATTGTTGGCAATAGAAAACCCATTTCCAACTCATATGGAAAACAAAACCACTGCCAGCGACAGTTTCGTCACAGTGTTTACCGAATTCAGGCGATGATGCCGCACAAAACTGACGGCAACGAACTCAAACTGCGGAGTATGGATACTGCGGTCACTTCACGAAGCGCAACACGAAAAAACGATACGAACAACGTTGCTTGACACTTTTTATCCCGTCCTGATAATTGAGGTCAGGTAGTCAATATCAAGCAGCTTTATTCAGCCCGTTGATTCTTGCACATTTTTTTCATTTTGAATACGCTCGTAAATTTCTTCACGATGTACGGATATTTCTTTAGGGGCATTAACCCCGATACGAACCTGGTTGCCTTTGACGCCCAGGACAGTCACGGTGACGTCATCTCCAATAATCAGGGATTCACCCACACGTCGCGTCAAAATTAACATCATTTATCTCCTTGTTTACAGCAAATTCTCCATCACGACCCTGTTGGCCCGCGTTGAAAAAGTTATCGGCACTTACATTTAAAACTACAATCTAATTTCGCATTTTCGCGCACCGCATTACACACAATCCCTGTGTCGGCGACTACTTTTTAGTTACTGCGACAGCTCAATAGACTGCTCCAAACCAAAACCGCTGTGCAATGCTCGCACACCCAGCTCCAGATACTTTTCATCCACTACCACCGAAATTTTAATCTCGGAGGTGGAAATCATACGAATATTAATGCCTTCTTTGGCCAGAATTTCAAACATCTGGCTGGCAATTCCCGCGTGTGAGCGCATCCCCACTCCCACCAGTGAAATTTTGACGATTTTGTCGTCGGCGCTCACTTCGCGCGCACCCAAACCCTTGGCAACTTGCTCCAGTACGGTTTGTGTCCGCTGAAAATCACTGCGATGCACGGTGAAGGTAAAGTCCGTGGTGCCATCGGCGCCCACGTTCTGGATAATCATATCCACTTCGATATTTTCCTCGCCCACCGGGCCGAGAATCTGATGCGCTACGCCGGGATGATCAGGCACACCCAGCACCGTCAATTTGGCCTCGTCTTTGTTAAAAGCGATGCCTGAAATCCGCGCCTGTTCCATGCCATCTTCCTCGTAACTGATCAACGTCCCGGTCTGTCCATCCACGTTCTCTTCAAAAGTAGACAACACCCGCAGCGGAACATTGTACTTACCGGCAAATTCCACGGCGCGTATCTGCAACACTTTGGAACCCAGGCTGGCCATTTCCAGCATCTCTTCAAAAGTGATTCGATCCAGCCGTCGCGCCTTGGGTTCCACTCGCGGATCCGTGGTGTACACCCCGTCCACGTCGGTATAAATCTGGCACTCATCAGCCTTCAGTACAGCGGCTAATGCCACTGCGGTGGTATCCGATCCACCACGACCCAGGGTGGTGATATTACCGTGCTCATCGACACCCTGAAATCCCGCAACCACGACCACTTCACCGGCGGCCAGTGCGTCGCTCACACGCTGCTTGTCAATATCGACAATGCGCGCCTTGTTGTGCGCCATATCCGTGAGGATACGCACCTGCCCACCCGTAAATGAACGAGCTGCAACACCGTGCTTTTTCAGCGCCATGGTTAGCAGGGCGATAGTCACCTGCTCACCAGTGGACAGCAACACATCCATTTCGCGGCAATCCGGCGGCGATTGGATCGACATCGCAAGTTCAGTGAGTCGATTGGTCTCTCCGCTCATGGCGGACACCACCACAACCACTTGATGTCCTCGCGCATGAAAAGACGCAATCTTTGCCGCCACATATTCGATACGCTCCACCGAGCCCAGCGACGTGCCGCCATACTTTTGGACAACCAACGTCATATTAGTTGCCCATTATAAAGATGTAAGTTGAACACAACTTCGTACCCATCTGAGGGTATTGTAGGACATTTCCTACACAACAAACAAGAAGTTCGTGAACACGAACAATTTTGGTGCAATTGTTGCCTCATCACTGATAAAAAGGAATTCATAAAAAACCCTCAATTCGAAGCCAGTTGCGATTTCACCCAATCCGGCACCGCCCGCAAGGCCGCGTCCAGACCTGAGGGATCTTTACCGCCGGCCATAGCCAGATCAGGACGACCTCCCCCCTTACCACCTACCTGCTGGGCCACGTTGTTGACCAGATCACCAGCCCGCACCCGCTGGGTTTCCGCCTTGGTGACGCCCGCCACCAGACTCACCTTGTCACCGTCCACCGCCGCTAGCACCACCACCGCGGCACCCAGTTTGTTTTTCAACTGGTCGACCGTATCGCGCAAAGACTTGGCATCGCCGCCCTCCAGCTTTGCCGCCAGCACTTTAATGCCGTCGATCTCCACGGCTTGTGCCGCCAGATCACCGCCTTGGCTACTCGCCAATTTGGCTTTGAGCTGCTCCAGTTCTTTTTCCAGACAACGACTGCGCTCGATGAGCTGCCGCACCTTGATCTCTGCGGTGTCACCATCCACCTTCAACATACTGGCAATCTGTTCCAAAATTTCTTCTGTCGCGTCGATATAACGCAACGCGTTTTCACCGGCCACAGCCACAATGCGCCGCACACCGGCGGCCACCCCACCTTCGGAGGTGATTTTGAACAGGCCAATGTCGCCGGTGCGTTTAACGTGCGTGCCCCCGCACAGCTCCACGGAAAACTCACCCATGCGCAACACTCGTACCACGTCACCATATTTTTCGCCGAACAGCGCTATAGCGCCGGAGGTCTGGGCCTCTTCCTGCGACATCAATTGAGTCTCCACGGGCACATTGCCACGAATCTCTCGATTCACCAGTGCCTCGATTTTCGCCAACTGCTCCGGCGTGATTGCCTCAAAATGGGAAAAATCAAAACGCAGCCGCTCGGCATTCACCAACGAGCCTTTCTGCTGCACGTGCTCGCCCAACACCTGCCGTAGCGCAGCGTGCAGCAAATGGGTGGCGGAATGATTAACTGCAATTGCAGAACGATCCCCTGCATTAACCTTCGAAGATACCGTTACACCAATCTGCAAACGACCTCTCGCCATACTTCCCACCAAAGTGTTTACACCACCTGCCTTTTGCGTGTCGATAACGACAAATTCAATATCATTACCAACATTCAATTCGCCACTATCACCTACCTGCCCACCAGACTCTGCATAAAATGGTGTCTTATCAAGAACCACGAGACCTGGCTCACCTTCAGCCAATGAGGAAACAGCTACCTTATTCAAATTAAACAACCCTACAACTTTGGATTGTTCACTCAGATTCTCATAGCCAACAAACTCAGATTCAGCACTTACCACGAGCTCGCTGGTATATTCCTTTCCAAAATTACTGGCCGCACGGGCACGTTCGCGTTGCTCATCCATCGCCGCCTCAAAGCCCGGCATATCCAACGTGAGCCCACGCTCGCGAGCGATGTCGGCGGTGAGATCAACCGGAAAGCCGTAAGTGTCGTACAGCTTGAAGACTATTTCGCCTGCAATCTCTTTGCCCGCAAGGTTTTTGACTGTCTCTTCAAGAATAGCCATACCTTTATCCAAGGTCTCCGCAAAGCGTTCTTCTTCCTGTTTCAGAACGCGCTCTACTTGCGGTTGAGCTTTGACTAATTCCGGATAGGCATCGCCCATCACTTCGCACAATGCTGTAACTAATTTGAAGAAAAAGGCTTCACGCAGGCCCAACTTATGACCGTGGCGAATAGCGCGCCGAATAATGCGCCGCAGCACATAACCGCGCCCTTCATTGGATGGCACCACGCCATCGACCACCAAAAATGCGCAAGCGCGAATATGATCCGCGATCACGCGCAATGATGTATTAGTGAAATCTTTCTGGTCGGCCAGGGTGGCGATGGCCTTGATGAGATGTTGAAACAAATCAATGTCGTAATTATTGTGCACGCCTTGCAACACCGCGGCGAGGCGCTCCAGACCCATGCCGGTATCGACAGAAGGATGCGGCAGCGGGTTCATATTACCCGCAGCATCACGCTCGAACTGCATGAACACCAGGTTCCAGATTTCGATGTAACGGTCGCCGTCTTCTTCCGGTGTACCCGGCGGGCCACCGGCCACATCCGGCCCGTGGTCATAAAAAATTTCCGAACAGGGGCCGCAAGGGCCGGTATCGCCCATGGCCCAGAAATTATCGCTTTCGTGTTTTTTACCGCCAGGTTTGTCGCCGATGCGGGTCAGGCGCGCGGGATCGACGCCGATCTCGTTCAACCAAATATCAGCGGCTTCGTCATCTTCGGAATAGACCGTAATCCACAGACGGTCGGCGGGCAGTTTTGCGACTTCGGTGAGAAACTGCCAAGCAAACTGAATCGCTTCACGTTTGAAATAATCACCAAAACTGAAATTGCCGAGCATCTCGAAGAAGGTGTGATGACGCGCGGTGTAACCCACATTTTCCAGATCATTGTGCTTGCCGCCAGCCCGCACACAGCGCTGGGAACTGGCGGCGCATTTATAACTACGCGTATCCTGACCAGTAAACACCTCTTTGAACTGCACCATGCCCGCGTTGGTGAACAACAGGGTGGGATCATTGGCGGGCACCAGTGAGCTACTGGCCACCAGCTGATGACCGTGCTGATGGAAATAATCTAAAAACAGTGTGCGAATTTCTGCGCTTTTCATCGTGTACTTTCAGCCTGTCCTGTCATTTAATGTTTGTTATTCATCAACTGTCATCCAGCACCTCGCGGATCTGGTCGCTGGTAAATCCCCGGTATGCAAGAAAACGGGCCTGACGGGCCCGCTCTTTGAAATCTTCCGGTAACGCATCCCCAAAGCGCTTGCTGCGCACTTGCGCGGCCTGCTCAAACCACTGGGGGTCGCTCATGTCGAGGTGAGCGGCCCGTATTTTCTCATTGACGCCGCGTTCGCGCAATTCCGCCTGAATACGTTGCGGGCCTTGGCCATTATTGCGCCGATAACGCACGAAGGCCTCGGTAAAGCGGGCATCGCTCACCAGACTTTCCTGCGCCAACTGCGCAACCACCTCGGCCACGACACCCTCATCGTAATCCCTGGCATTGAGCTTTTTTTGCAATTCAGCCACGGCATGCTCACGGCGCATCAACAAGTCCAGCGCTTTTTTGCGCACAGCCTTCTGCGTTGCCGCCTGCGGCTCCGGCGGCGACAGCAGCTCACCCACTACCACCGCGCCTTCTGCCTGCGTCCGACTCACCGCCTTAGGCCTTAGATTCAGCGGCCTCAGCCTCAGAGGCTGCATCGCCGCCCTTGTCAGCGGCCTTGTCCTCCGGTTTCGCTGCCGTATCCGGTAACAATTTGGCACGCACTTGTACTTCAATATCCTGCGCAATTTCCGGGTTCTCCCGCAGGAAGACCCGCACCTTGTCCTTGCCTTGGCCAATACGGTCACCATTGTAACTGTACCAAGCACCACTCTTGTCGATAATCCCTTCCTGCACGCCAAGGGTAATGATCTCGCCCTCGCGGGAAATGCCTTCACCGTAAAGGATATCAAACTCGACCTTTTTGAAGGGCGGTGCCACCTTGTTTTTCACCACCTTGACGCGGGTCTCGTTGCCGACAATCTCCTCACCCTTCTTCACCGCGCCGATACGGCGAATATCCAAGCGCACCGAGGCATAAAACTTCAGCGCATTGCCGCCGGTGGTAGTCTCGGGGTTGCCAAACATCACACCGATTTTCATGCGGATCTGGTTAATAAAAATCACCAGGGTATTGGCGCGTTTGATATTTGCCGTCAACTTACGCAGCGCCTGTGACATCAGCCGCGCCTGCAAACCCACGTGGTGATCACCCATGTCACCCTCAATTTCCGCTTTGGGAGTCAACGCGGCGACAGAGTCGATGACGATAATATCCACCGCACCGGAACGCACCAGCATGTCAGTAATTTCCAGCGCCTGCTCGCCGGTATCCGGCTGCGACACCAATAACTCGTCCACATCCACCCCCAGTTTGGCGGCGTAACTCGGGTCCAGCGCGTGCTCGGCGTCCACGAAGGCCGCGGTGCCGCCCAGTTTTTGCATTTCCGCAATCACATGCAGGGTCAGCGTAGTTTTACCGGAAGACTCCGGGCCGTAAATTTCCACCACCCGACCCCGTGGCAGACCGCCGATACCCAGCGCCAGATCCAACCCCAACGAACCCGTGGACACGGCTTCAATATCGGGGATTGCACCGGCGTCGCCCATGCGCATCACCGAACCCTTACCGAACTGCTTCTCGATTTGCCCCAGTGCTGCGCTTAATGCCTTTTTCTTGTCGTCTGCTGCTGCCATGACCTTCTCCTCCCGATTAACGGCTTCTAAGTACGAGTGCCGCTGATTCATTTTTGCGCTCTTCGCTATGTTTTTTTACTGCTTACAACTGCGAAGAGCCGGTAACTGGAGCGAACTGTAGACTGTACATTTAATGCTGTCAATATTTTTTACCACCTTTGTATTTTTTACCATCTTATATTTTATAGTGAGACAGGTTCCACAATCCCCGGTATACTGCCCAGAAGTTGTAACGAACGTACAAAAGGCAGCAATTTCAATGGCCAAGATGTTTACTGACATTAAATGGGGCACCCGGCAACGACTCCAGCATATCGAGGTCATGGCCTATTACACCGGCGTTATTACCCGCAGCGACCTCGCCCGGGCCTTCGGCATTTCCGATCCGGCGGCCACCAAAGACCTCAAACTCTACAATGAGCTGGCGCCAGACAATCTGATCTACCGCCACTCTGTATTCGGCTTTGTGCCTAGCGGGAATTTCCAACCCCAATTCAGCCAATTGAATCCAGCCGACGTGTTGCCAATGATTGCCGCCAACCTGGCCAGCGCCAGCGGCCCCTACGGCGATCAGCCCCTGTACGGCATTCCTGCCGAATCCCTGCCCCTGCCCGCACGTCTGCCGACACGCGAGGTGCTGGCGCAGATCCTGCGCGCCATCAAGCAGGGCCGAAAGTTGCAAGTAAGTTACCACTCACTTTCTGACAGGGAAGACACATCCGGTCACGAATTGCAGCGCATACTTGAACCCCACGCACTGGCCAATACCGGCCTGCGCTGGCACCTGCGCGCCTACAATGAAGAGACTTATGATTTCCGGGATTTTGTGCTGTCGCGGTTTGCCGCTGCAAAGATGCTGTCCGAAGCCGCCGAATCCAGCGCCCAGTACGATGATGACTGGAGCGAGATCGTCACCCTGCAACTCGCACCCCATCCTCAACTCGACGCGCAAAAACGCGCCCACCTGCTGATTGATTATCACCACGAAGAGGGCCGCATCGAGCTGCAAGTTCGGCGCGCACTGATCGCCTACGTGTTGCAACGCCTGGCAGTGGATACCACCGCCGACCACAGCATGAACCCCAACGCTTACCAGCTAATCATCCTTAACCGGGATGAAATCGAAGCCTTTGCGGGCTGGGCATTTTCTTGAAGTCTATTTATAGTCAGATTACCTTCACGTCTCCCTTCTCTTTATCCACAAATTTTCGTAACACTGCATTTAGCACCACGGCAACAATGGGTAACAACCCCAACAGCGACACCACAGTGGCGCCGACCGGCAGATCAGCAACAAACGCCAACCAAAGCCCGACCGCGCTACCAACCAGTCCCAATGCCCAGCCCAATAAAAGCCGTTTCCCGAATGAGCCAACGAGTATCGATGCGCTGAAACCAGGGATGATCAAAAAGGCAAACACCAACAGAATACCGGCAATATTCACCGCCAATGTGATGACCACAGCGAAGGACGCAAAAAACAGAAATTCCCAAAGCCACCCTGGGCTGAGGTTTTCCTTTGTGGCAAATGACAGCGCAAAAAACCGTTTTCTCTGAAGGCCGTGCAACACCACCAGCAGGCCATAGGCGATGGCGATAAAGCCAATCTCCTCCCAGCGCACCCACAGGATGTTGCCATTGAACAGCGACTTCAGTTCTTCCATCCCCTGAGTGGTACGGCTGAGAATCACCAACGACAAGGCCGTCGCCACCACATAGACCGTGCCGATGGTAACCTCGCGCGCGGTCTTGCTGGGAATTTTATGCAAGCCGGTAAAGGCCAGCGCAGCAATCAGGGTGGCAATAAACGCATAAGCCTGCGCCTCCCATCCATGCGCTTCTTTACCGAGCAAAAACGCCACACTGGCACCCAGCGCAGCTATTTGCGCCAGAGCCAAATCCACAAAAATAATACCGCGCGCCAGCACATGCAACCCAAGGTAGGTGTGAGTGATGATCATCAAGGCCATCATCACGAAAGCCGGAAGCAAGATCAGCCAGGCATCCATATTATTTGGCTCCCTCTGGTTTCAGAGAGGGTTTCAGAGAGGGTTTCAACACGGGCCTCAGTGCCTTGACGATGCCATCAAACAAATCCGCATAACGCTGAATATCGGGCCGGGCACCGACCGACTGCGGCAGCACCACGACCTGAATACCGGTTTGTTCATTCAGGTAACGTGTCGAACGACGCTCGTAATACGGCTCCATGATCAGCACATCAATATTGTCATTTTTAATCCGCGCGACCAGTTTTCCCAGCGATGCCGCCCCGGGGGCGATGCCGGGCTGGGGCTCCACTTCATCGACAATACGAAAACCAAAGGCATCGGCCAGATACACAAAGGAGCGGTGATAAGCGATGACCGCCGTGTCATCGAGCGGCTGCAAGGCATTGCGCCATTCCAGCAACTTGCCGTTGAGCATTTTTTCAAAGCCGATAAAATTGGCCTGATAATCGCTGGCGTGTTGCGGGTCAAGTTGGGCAAGTCGCACAGCTATTGCCTTCGCCATACGCACACCATTACGCGGATCTAACCAGTAATGGGGATTACCCTTGGCATGCACATCGCCCATCGCCCGGCTAACCGGGCGCTGCGATTTCCCCAGCAGCGGAATCGTCAGCGACAGATCGAGATAACCTGGGTTGCCGGGTTGCACGCGACTGTTTCGTGCGGATTGCAGCAACGGGGGCAGCCAGCCTATTTCCATGTCCGCACCAATCACCAGCAATAAATCGGCGCGATACACGCGCCGAATCATGCTCGGTTTGGCCACCGCGAAATGCGGATCACGCGTGCCGAGGGTGAGGCTATGCACCTCGACGTGCTGACCACCAATCACCCTCGCCAGTGCTGCCGAATCCTGGGTGGTGGTTTCGACCCGCAACGCTGCATGGGCATAACTGGAAATAAGCATGAACTGTGGCATCAACACCAGCACACCCAAAAAAGCTTTGGATAATTTCATGTCATGCTCCTAAAACGTATGCGCCATGTGCGCGCCAAGACTGAACTCCACTTGCAACGAAAATGAATTGGCGGTTTTTTGCGACAAGTGTTGTGCCCAGTCCCGGTTGTATTGCAGGCGCACTTTGCTGTATTCGCTGGGATACCAAGTCAGATTGGGCGACAGGCGTTTGCGGGTATCGCGCAGCGAGTCGGCCGCCGTATCACCCTCGGCAGTGGCGTACTCCCCGCGCAGTCCTGCCACCCAGCCAGGCTTGAAGCCCCACAGCGCCTGAGTAAACAGCCCCCAATCTTTCAGGGTTTCGCGTGCCGCATCGCCGGGGTCGGCGGCTTCGTAACGGCGCTGCAGGATTTCGCTATGCCAGGCCACAAAGGGGAAACCGCGCTGACTGGTGACCGGTTGCCACTTGAGATAGAGATCGACGCCGAGGATTTGAGTATCGGTAGTGGTGCCACTGGCATTGGGGCCCCACAGGCCGGAGACACCCAGGTTCATGCTCAGGGTGTCCGAAATATCCACCCCGTTGAGCCAGCGGGCGGAATACAGCAGATCCCCCGCACCGCGGATGCTTCGGTCAATCAAGGTATGACCGCCAATGTCTTCGCCCGGCGCGTTCAGAAAACTGGTGACAGTTTCACCCCGGGCATTTTGCGCACCGAGATACAATTCCGAATACCAAGCGATGGGCATCAACCAGGAGGCGCGCAGCCCCTGACTACGCAGACCATCGCCGCCAAAAAATCGCGACAGCACCACCGGCTGATCCGCGAAGGCCCAGGTGTGGGGATGCTGTTTATTCTGCCGACCAAATTCGGTGAAGTACTGGCCGCCCTTGATTTGCAGCCCGCCCGGCAGGTTGCGGGTAATGAAAAAGGCCTCTTCCAGTTCCACCACGGTTTCACCATCGGCATCAATCAGAAAGATAAAATTGGCCTGCCCATCCAAATAGGGATCAACGGTCGCGCCGATGGACAGCTCGATATTCTGCACCGTAAACCCGGTATTGCTTGGGTCGTGGCCACCGGCTTGCAAGTCACGCAAGGCCTCAGTGCTGACACTGGAACCCCCTGCCGCAAACAGCCCTGAGAGGCCAATTTGCAACGGGCTGCTGCTTGGCGCTTTGCTGATAGGCATTTTGCTAATAGACGCGAAAGCTTGGGGGGCTTCATCCAGGCGTTTTTCCAACGCCTCCATCTGCGCCTGATGCGCTTGCTGCTGGTCTTGCAGCTGTAAACGCAGATCCAATAATTGCTGATCAATATCTTTGTTTGGCTCAGCCGCTTGCACGACCATTGCATTCAATAAAAAAATCCCACTGACGGCAATCACCACCAGCAACGAGTGACGGGTAAAAAACATAACAAACTCCTTGAACGTATTCGCGGAACACACAACGCCACTCCAGATAGGAATGGCGCGCATATTCAGTGCGCTTTATCTCTTTAAAAAGATGAAACTAAAAACAGGGGATAAAACTGACAGCGAATCAGAACAAGGGGGGCGCACGTGCGCGCAGGCGGTAACGGTAGGATTGGGTGGGACGTTGAAATACGGGAACAATCAGCAGCAGGCTGATGACAAACAGCGGCACTATCCAGGAAGACACCGGTAAATCAGTGACCGGTACATGATTTAAACGACACACCTGGCATTCGCCGTGACCGTTGGCATCACTGGCAACATCCAGGTCGTGCAACGACACATGCCAGATAGCGAAAACCAGTGCCGCTAACACCATCAATGTCAGCGCACGGGTCAGGCAACTCTGCGGGTTCAATGTGCCTCGAATCATAATCCCAGATTCCGCAGTTGACCACTATGAGGATAAACCAATGTATTGATATGTATCATATTCCGAGGAATTAACGAATTCACCTGTTATAAGTAAGCCGCTACAACCTGTATAGCACACTCCATTTTGCGTCTGGCGGTGTTGCGAATCGTCGCAATAGGCACGCTATTACACCTCATCGCGCCTTGCCAGTCACAAAACGAAGCACACTCTACAGGTCGTTCAACTGCGGAACCTAAGACTATGAAAAATAGTATCATGCCTCAGTGACAGCACACACACTCTTTTTTACGATGCTAAAGGTTGTTCCCGTTTCAGGCGAGGCTTACTCATGAATAAGGTCAGCCCTTCAACTGCCATTCCCGCAGCACCTCATAACGTACCCCCTGCGGCAGAGGGATGGAACGCACTAGCACGAAACTCGATACCGCCCAGCGCAGCCGTTCTGCGCACATGTTTTCCACTGACTGCGGATCTTTGTCTTTCGAAATCCTGTCCTTTGAAACCTTGTCCTTTGAAAACCTGCCCATCGATACCTTGCGGGCGACAGTAAGGTGTGGCCGGTAGGGACGAATATCCAGCGACAAGCCACATTGCCTGGCACCGCTCTGTAATCTGCCCGCTAATCTGGCCAGTGACTCAGGCGTTTCGCTGGGCCTCAGCCACAACACCCGTGAACGAGACCAATGACCGCTTTGATCAAGCCTTAGTTCAAAAGTGGGACATGAGACATCTTCGCGGATACTCGCGGCAATAAGCTCAACGCAGGCGCGTTGGCGGGCATCGATGTTACCCAAAAAGGCCAGGGTAATATGCAGATTATCGGCCGGCACGGGGCGCCCGCGCAGGCTCTGATTTTTCGAACGGATCAGCCACTTGCAATAATGAGCCAACCGCTGCCGCGTCGCCTGATCCGGCCAAAGGGCAAAAAAAAGTCGCTGGGGCGCTCCCCCGGTCTCAGGTTCTGGCGGGCACATCCAACATGTCCAACAAACCCCGTAACGCACACTCCACCGTCAATGCCCGCACCGCGGCACGATCGCCGTCGAAATACTGGGTCTGCGTCACCGCGTCGTTTCCCTCCATCTGCCAGGCCAGGCACACCATGCCCACCGGTTTTTCCACACTGCCGCCACCGGGCCCAGCGATACCACTCACCGCAACTGCCACTTGCGCCTCACTGTGTGTCAATGCTCCGGTTACCATTTCGATAACAGCAGCTTCGCTCACCGCACCGTGCACCGCAAGCACAGCATCGGGGACACCCAACATGTCTTGCTTGGCTTGATTGGAATAAGTGACAAAACCGCGCTCGAACCAGCGCGAACTCCCCGCGATATCCGTGAGCGCAGCGGCAATGCCACCTCCGGTGCAGGATTCGGCTGTGGCAAGCTGCCAGCCACGCGCCAACAAGGCCTCTCCCAGGCGTTGCGCATACTCGGGAAAATGGGCCTGGATTTGAGAAATCGTCATCGGGAAAGCCTAACCCATGCCTCGCATCCGGTCACCCAATGAGAACCTGTGGCACGACAATGTGGTTTAAAGAGAAAACTTCAGGAAGCGGTAGAGAAAACACCCGCCAACAATTAGCAGGGCTGGTTTTTCTGAGTAAGATTTTCCTGATCAGAGGTATCCTGGTCGACATCGAAACCACTCACTTCGATACGATCCCGCCCTTTGCGCTTGGCCGCATACAAAGCCGCATCGGCACGGTCAATCAGGCTGCCAGGGGTTTCACCGGTCTGAAACTGCGCCACACCGGCAGAAAAAGTCGGCAACGCCACGGCGTCCGGCCCCCGTCTTTCGGTCACCTCTGAAACCCGCCGACGCACCTTTTCCAACGCGCAGACCACGCCATCCTGTGCCGTGTTAGGCAGTAGCACGGCAAATTCTTCACCGCCGTAACGCGCCACCAAATCATGGTGACGGAAAATCGAAAGCACCTCTTCGGAATAACAACGCAACACCTCATCACCGGCCGAATGACCACTCAAATCATTAATGCGTTTAAAAAAATCCAGATCTATCAACACCAGGCTCAACGGAAAACCATGGCGCTGCACCCGGCTCACTTCGTCTTCGAGACGGCGCTTGAAGGCGCGGCGGTTTGGCAAATGTGTGAGTTCGTCAGTCAGACTCAGCAAACGCACACGATCCAGTTCTTCACTGAGCTGCTGATTATCATCTTCGATGATGCTGAGATATTCCTGCGCGCGAGTAAATTTCTCACCCAGCGCCTGATGACCTACGATCATACTCTCCAGAGCCTGCGTCAGATTTTGGCGCTGGACTTCCAGGTTTTCAAGGGTGGTTGCCTGTTGCAAGGCCGCCAGGGTATCGGTGAGCAACACGCCAAAAACATCACTTTCAGCCACCGCCTCGCCCATTTGCGCCACAAAAGCGGCCTGCAATTTTTGCATCTCCTCACGTTTTTCATTGAGGTGCACCCGGTAAGCCGTGTTGACCTTGAGCTCCGTGACCGAATTAGCGCCGCCCGCCGATTGCTCAACAACCGCGCGCTGTTGCGCACCACGCTTTTCCACCGGTTGAGAAGGTACGACGGGAGCAATGGGAGTGGCGATCGCCTGTGTCGGCCCACCAAAGCGTTCAATCACCAAATTCAGAGCGGGGGCCAGATCCTGCCCACGGAAACTGCCTGACTGCACCAGCTCGTCGGCAATGGCCTCAACAGAACGGTTCAACGCACCCAATTCGGAAACGGATAACGGTGGCATCAGGCGCAATTGCACCAGACGCAGATGTGTGTGTAAGGGGGAGTCAGCCGGTATCAAGGAGATACAAGCTTCCATCAACATATCCAGAAAACTCGCGTAAGCCTCTTCCGTTTTACGATGCTCACTTTCCATCTCAGACAGCATCTGTTCGATGTGCCCGTGGATGATGGCGCCCGACGGTGAGCGTTTAAGATCCTCCAGCAACGTCAGAACCTTCTTTAGCACGGACGAATTTTGAACGTCCCGCTCCTTATTCTCCATCACGTTTTGCCTCTAAACCTCAGGCGTTTTGACACGCACTTCCACCACTCATGGCCCAAACTGCCAAGTAATCTTACGACCCAACACTGTACCACCTGTTTATTTAAACGATCTACCCACTTTTACGCATCGACGCATTCACAACACACGATTCATCGATAGCACACCTCACCGATCAAATCAGAATTCGAAACCTGTATACACAACACTAATCCATAGGTTTCATCCGGGCAAGCATAAATATTCCCTCTGCTTTTCGCGGGGACGTCATTTTGGCTACCTATATTAGGGATAGTTTATCACAGCCAGGCACCATCGAAAACCATACTTACCCACCAACATCTAACGGTTGAGTATTGCGGGCTCACTTCACAACAAATAAGCCTTGTCATGTGATCACGGAATGTGACATAAACTGTTACGCTGAAAAACCATCATATGGTGCGGCCCAATCATCATTCAATACCAAACAAAGAGGTGAATAACGTGAAAAGCCCCAGCATCACTCGAGCAACCGCAAAATTACTGTTACTCATGTTTATATCCATTAGCGGCTTTATCCCCATGAGCCAAGCGGCAATGATTGGGACTCCACAGCTGATCAACAGCGAACAAGCTCAACAAGACCGTGCGCGACTCACAGCCCTGCTGCAACGAACCGACCTGACCGCCCAACTGGAACAGGCCGGCGTTGACACACAACAACTGCAAGCCCGCATTGCCACCCTCACCGATCAGGAAGTGGCCACCCTCACCGAACAACTGGACCAATTGCCCGCAGGTAGCGGCATCCTGGGCACCGCGGTACTCATCTTCCTGGTGTTGCTCGCCACCGACATCTTGGGTTACACCGAGATATTTCCCTTCGTTAAAAAGACCGCCCGATAAACGCACTACGGGCCACAGCATTGCGTTGGAGTGGCCCGTATTTTCTGCTCCGCTTGCTGGTTGGCAGCCTGCTCGTATTCCTTGCAGGCTGTGCCAGCGGGCCGCAAACCCAGCAACTTCTGCAAGCCCCTCACGGTCTCCCCAGCCACCAAGAAATTACCCACACGCCCTTTTTCCCGCAACAGCGTTATCAATGCGGGCCCGCGGCACTGGCCACGGCCCTCAAACATTCCGGTGTTGATATCGATGCCAGCGCACTCATCGATGAAATTTATCTGCCCTCCCGGCTCGGCTCCTTGCAAATCGAGATTCTCGCCAGTAGCCGACGCCACGGTCGCCTGCCCTATCGTATCTCACCAAAAATATCGGCACTGCTCACCGAAATTGCTGCCGGCAACCCGGTACTGGTGTTACAAAACCTGGGGCTGAGCTGGGCACCGCAATGGCACTACGCCGTGGCCATCGGTTTCGATTTGGTACAGCGTGAAATCATTCTGCGCTCCGGACAGGAAGCGAGGCATCGCACCGCAATGGACACCTTCGAACTGACCTGGGCACGCAGTCAATACTGGGGCATCGTGATACTGGCGCTGGACCAATTACCGGCCACGGCGACTGCCGAACGTTATCTGCACAGCGTCGTAAACTTGGAAAGCACCCAACAGAAAGGCCGCTGGCAATTGGCCAACAGCGCCTATCGCACCGCGCTGACACGCTGGCCAAGCAACCTTATCGCACAAATGGGGCTGGGCAACAGCGCCTATCAATTGGGTGATTTATCTGCGGCGACACAGGCCTTTCGCAATGCGACAAACGCCCACCCCGATGCGGCAGCGGCACACAACAATTTGGCGCAGGTGTTAATGGAACGAGGACAATTCGATGAAGCGCAAAAACACGGGCAACGTGCGGTGGCCTTAGGCGGGCCGAATTTGGAAACGTCTCGCGCCACGCTGGCCGAGATTCAACGAGCAATCGTCCGCTGAGCAACGAAG
The DNA here is from genome assembly GCA_964401355.1 of uncultured Ectothiorhodospiraceae bacterium. Taxonomy (GTDB): domain Bacteria; phylum Pseudomonadota; class Gammaproteobacteria; order SZUA-152; family SZUA-152; genus SZUA-152. The sequence continues at coordinate 25,515 of CAYNYJ010000032.1, forward strand.
ACTCTGTCAGAAAAATAACCCAGGCGAAAGTGCTGGGAAGGTGCGGGCGAAAATCGAACATCCCTTTTTAATTCTCAAATCGCATTTTTAGTTTTAACAAAGTGCATTGCCGAGGTTTGGGCAAGAATGCAAATCATTTGTTTGTAAACGGCGGACGGGTCAATTTATACATGGCGCGACGGCAGCTATTGCGCCCCGCAATAGGAAGCGTGCGTCATACGTTTGCCGTTACATCCGAAAATGGGAGGGCAATGAAAAAACAGGTCAACAAATCACCCTGAATACGAGATGTTTTCCAAACATTGGAATATAAAATCATAAATACGCTTGAATACAGCTGTTCGCGTTAATTGATCAAAACTTCCTTCATGTAATACCGGCGTAATTTCAGTGAGACATGGGAGAGAAGGGGTAAATACTGAGAATTGTCATTCAAACCCCAGCTTGATGTGCTGTTAGCCTCCGAAACTTGGATAGAATGAAAATCAATTTCACATTAGCATGGTGTGGTTAGTCGCCTCTATGTTTTGTAAGCGGTCAGTTTAACAACGAGCTGCGAGGAGGCGGGCTAAAAAATTAGCACATTTAGGGGTACATCCCCAAACTGACCAACACGCCATGGCTGTAACGGCCATAAGCGCACAAAAAGGAGAATGGCCATGGATTCAAGGAGATTCACAAGAAGATTTCTTACCCCCCTTCTGGCGGCAGGCCTGCTAGGCCTTGCCGCCTGTGGCGGCGAAGAACCGCCAACGAGCAGCGAAGCCCCACCCACGAGTAGCGCCCCGATCGCCAGCAAGGGTGTAATTACAAGCTTTGGCAACGTCTGGATAAACGGCGTGAACTATCGGACCGCACGGGTAAACGGCGTAAGCTATCACATCGACAGCGCCTCCATCTCTACGGATGACAATCCCGGGTCGGAAAGCGACCTGGCGGTGGGAATGATCGTTACCATCTCCAGCTCCGGCACCTTGATCGACGGCATCCGCACCGCCTCCAGCATGCACTATGACAACGACCTGACGGGGCCTATCACCACAGGAAGCATCGATCCGGACGCGCAGACCTTCACGGTGCTGGGGCAAATGATCAACGCCACGGGCGCGATCTTCGATGACGGCATCGCCACGTTCGCGGATTTGCAAGAAGGAATGGTGGTAGAGGTCAGCGGCTTCCCCAACGCAATGGACGGCATTGATGCCACTCGCATCGAATTCGAGGCAGCCAGCCTGAGTGCCTTCCTCGCGACCGGCGGTGAAATCGAGCTCAAGGGCACAATTGACACGGTAGACGTCGATGCCAGTACGCTGCTAATCGGTGACCTGACAGTGAATTGGAGTAACGCCGACATCAGCGACATGCCGGCAGACACCAGCGACTGGCAGGGCTTGTTTGTCGAAGTCGAGTGCGAGTCCGCCCCGTGTTTGGATGGGACCACGCTACTAGCCACCGAAATTGCGCCCGAGCAGGAAGGCATCGACGCGAGCAGCGGGGTCGAAATCGAAATCGAGGGGCCAATCACTGATTTCAATAGCATCACTGATTTCAGGGTCAACGGCCAGCGCGTTGATGCCTCGAGCGCCAGCTTCATGCACGGCACCGCCGACAACCTCGAAAACGGCGTCAGAATCGAGGTCGAGGGCCAGATCGTCAACGAGATTCTCCTAGCCGAAGAGGTGGAGTTCGAGCATGAGGACAACGTGCGCATCGAGGCCATATTAGAAAACGTCGATGTGGTCGCCGACACCATCACCCTAATGGGCATCGTTATCCAGGTGAACAGCACCACACTGATGGAGGACAACTCCGTCAGTCCCGAGCGCATCCTCACCCTCAATGATCTAGGCATCGGCGACGCCATTGAAATACACGGCTTCCTGGATGCCAGCGGCAATGTCGTCGCCACACAGCTGGAGCGTGAGAGCAGTATCGATCTCGATGGCTTTACCCTTCAGGGTCCGCCCGCAGCGGTGAGCGATATCAGCGATCCCACCTACCGGGTACTCGACATCATCGTTGATACGACGGATTTGGCGGACGCAGACTTCGAAAACGAGAACGACATTGTAATCGGGCGCAGCGCCTTCTTCATGAGGCTTGCCAACAACGACCCACCATTCGAGCGCGTCAAGGCAGAGGGCAGCTTCAACGGTGGCACCCTGTTCGCGACCCCGACCAGCGACGGAGAAGTGCAGTTCGAAGACTAAGCCTTCCTCCCTGGCGGCCCCGATCGGGGCCGCCAGGACTGTCGGGTGTACAACGGGTTCTCCGAAGCGCGGCAATCAAGGCGAAAGCTACTCTGAAGAAATACCACAATGAGGGGACGCACCCTCCTAATTATATGAGGTGAAGTCCAGGCAGGTTAGTGTCATGCCTCATGTATAGGGGTGCATTCCAAATGACGCTAAATTAAGTCTCAGTAATTTACAGACCTCTGCACTTACTAACATGTCACTAATAATGAATACTACTCATGTTACTTAAATCCACCGTCATACCGGCGAATGCCGGTATCCAGGAGCTGGATATAAACATATCAAAGCCCGTTACCCTGTCAACATTAACCTAAAATACAGCCTTGCATGTATTGCCACCCTCCCTGGATGCCGGCATTCGCCGGCATGACGACCGGGATTTTAAAAAGAAGCAGTATCCTTTTCAGGCGACTGGGTAGTAACTCAACGAAATTTTCCGTGCGCCAGCAATCACTCCGCCGTTACTGTAATGGCTACTGCACCAACTGATTCAGATCAAAGATCGGCAACAGAATCGCCAGCACAATCACCAGCACAATCCCTCCCATACTCAGAATCAGCAGCGGCTCGAACAGGCCCATCAGTCCAGCAATCAGGGTTTCCATTTCCCGTTCCTGACCACCGGCGGCGCGCTCCAGCATGTCTTCAAGATTACCACTGGCTTCACCACTGGCGATCAGATGCACCGTCATAGGTGGAAAATAACCGCAGGATTCTAACGCCAAATGGATACCCGAACCTTCGCGCACCCGCTTGGCAGCGGCATCCACCGCTTCGCGCATCGGCAGATTACTCATCACCTGTGCGGAAATTTTCATGCCGTCCAGTACCGGCACACCACTGGCCACCAGAATACTAAAAGTGCGGGCAAAGCGCGCAGTCTCCAACCCTTTCACCAAACGTCCAATCAATGGCATAACTAATAATAGCTGGTGAAACCGGAAGCGCACGGCATGGGACTTTAGCGAATAAGCGAAACCCACACCGGCAATCAATAAAATAACAAAAATACCAATACCGTAGCTTTGCACAAATTCGCTACTGGCAATCAGACCGCGAGTCAGTAACGGTAATTCCTGACCGATATTCTCGAACACCTGCACCACCTGCGGTACCACATACGCCAGTAACAAAATCACCACGGCAATTGCTACCAAGGTCAGCAAGGCTGGATAGATCAGCGCCAACATCATCTTCTGCGACAACTGCTGCCGTGATTCAGTGTAATCGGCCAGACGCTCCAACACCACTTCGAGATGCCCGGACTGTTCACCCGCCGCCACCGTGGAACGAAATAGATCAGAGAACACGTGCGGAAAGTCGGCCAGCGCGTCGGCCAACGCATGACCTTCCATGACCCGCGAGCGCACCGCCGCCATCATGCTTTTCAGGCGGGCCTTTTCGGTTTGTTTGGAAACCGTGGAAAGGGTTTCATCGATGGGCATGCCGGAACGCACCAGCGTGGCCCATTGACGGGTGATCAGGGCCAGATCGGTGGAACTGATTCGACGCTGAAACAGCGAACGCTTACTGCGGGCCTCACGCTGTTGCACCGCTTCAACGGACAGGGGCGTGAGCCCCTGCTCGCGCAACTGTTGACGAATCTGTCTTGCGGCATCCCCTTCCAGCACACCGCTTTTTTCACGACCGCGATCATCCAGCGCGGTGTATTCAAAGGCTGCCATCTCAGAAAAGTGCTGAGTGCTGAGTGCTGAGTGCTAAGTAAGAAATTCCGACAGCAGCACGATTTAGCACTGAGTACTGAGCACTCAGCACTATTTTCATCCTTCCCTCGTTACGCGCAAGATCTCTTCGATGCTGGTATCGCCAGCCAAGACGCGACGCAAACCATCTTGTCGAATCCCCGGACTGTGGCAACGCGCATAACGCTCAATCTCGTGTTCACTGCTACCGTCGTGAATCATGTTGCGCAATTCCTCATCGATTTCCACCAATTCGTAAATGCCGGTTCGCCCCCGATAGCCCTGATAATTGCAATGCTTGCAGCCTTCAGCTTTGTAAAAAGTCGGAAGCTTATCGGCATCCAGGCTGAAACGTTCGCAGTCCACACTGTTCGCAGTGTAAGGCTGTTTGCATTCTTTGCAGAGCAGACGTACCAGGCGTTGCGCCAACACGCCCAGCAAGGTTGATGACAATAAAAAAGGTTCCACGCCCATATCGCGTAAACGGGTAACCGACCCCACTGCACTGTTGGTATGCAAGGTTGATAACACCAGGTGACCGGTGAGCGACGACTGAATCGCAATTTCAGCGGTCTCCAGATCACGAATTTCGCCCACCATCACCACGTCCGGATCCTGGCGCAGAATCGCGCGCAAACCACGTGCGAAACTCATGTCCACCTTGGCATTCACATTGGTTTGGCTGATACCGTCGAGGTCATATTCCACCGGATCTTCAATGGTCATGATATTGCGTTTATTGTCATTGAGCTGGGTCAACACCGCGTACAGAGTGGTGGTTTTGCCCGAGCCGGTCGGCCCGGTGACCAGAATAATGCCGTGCGGTTTGCGGATCACCGCATTCATGCCGTGATGGGTTTGTTCATCCATGCCTAGGTGCGAAAGATCGAGTCGCCCCGCCTGCTTGTCCAGCAAACGCATCACCACGCGCTCGCCCTGACCAGTGGGAATGGTGGAAACCCGCACGTCCACTGCACGACCCGCAACACGCAAACCGATACGGCCATCCTGCGGCAAACGCTTTTCGGCAATATCCAGCTTCGCCATCACCTTGATTCGCGACACTAGCAATGGTGCCAGCACCCGGCGGGGCGTCAGCACTTCACGCAACATACCGTCAACACGGAAACGCACCACCAGCCGCGTCTCATAGGGTTCAATGTGAATATCCGAGGCGTCTTCTTTAATGGCCTGCGTGAGCAGTGCATTGATCAAGCGAATAATCGGCGCGTCATCTTCGCTTTCCAGCAGGTCTTCCGGTTCGGGCATGGCTTGTGCCACGGCAAACAGATCAGCCTCTTCATCGAGGTCATCCATCATTTGCATGGCCTCACCTGACTGCTGTTCATAGGCCTTTTGCAAGCGGGCATCGAACTCGTCCGCAGCAATGCTTTCGAAAAACACCGGCCTCGCTAAAAAACGCCGCACTTCGGCCAGGGTATTACTGCTGACCCCCGGCCGCATCAACACCACGACATGTTCAGCAAGTCTTTCACTCACCAACACACCGTTACGTTTGGCAAACACAAAAGGAATAGCCGATGCTGACGACCCAATCAACGATACACTTTCGGCGGGCGCTGCCTCGGGTGCATGGTTCTGCGTATGACTTTGCGTGTTACTTTGCATAGTGTTCTGCGCAATATCGGTGACGTTATTCATACCTGATGTCTAACTGAAAGTATGAGTTTAAAACTCATCATCAGTATCGTCGTCCCAGTCAACAAACGATGCCACCGAAAGACTGTTGGCAGTGACAGCCTGCGGTGCAGCCGATGGGCTACGCCGTCCTTGCGGCTGTATCTCCTGTTGCTGCTGCTGACTGAAAGGCGCTGGCAATTCCAGGAAGCCTTCCGGCGCAGGCAATAATGGATGCGTTTCATTCGACAACAGACTCACACCAATTTTATCCAACGCAAGTTGCTTGGAGCGAATAAAATTGTATTTACTGCGGGTGAGGTTGAGGCTGTCGGCCTTGGTACGCAAAATGGTGGGGCGCAGGAATACCATCAAATTGGTTTTCACTTTCTGCACCGTGGTGTAACGGAACAATGCGCCCAACAGGGGGATGTCACCCAGCAACGGCACCTTCTGTTCGGTCTCCACCAGGTCATCTTTGATCAAACCACCCAGCACCAATAGCTGACCATCGTCCACCAACACGCTGGTTCTGATCGAGCGTTCGCTGGTAACAATATTTCCAGCGCCGGCTGAACCTCCCGCAATGCCGTCCACCGTTTGTTCGATGTCCAAACGAATCGCATCGCCTTCATTAATCTGTGGTTTCACCTTCAAACGAATACCGACCTGCTTGCGCTCAAAGGTGGTAAACGGATTGACGGAAGACGTCGATGAGCCGGTGCTGGCAAACGAGCCGGTGGGGATCGACAATTCCTGGCCGACAAAAATTTCGGCCTCTTCGTTATCCAGGGTCACCAGGCTCGGGGTCGATAGCACGTTAGTGATGCCATCACCCTCCAGCGCACGAATCAGCCCGGCAAAATTAAAGGTGCCACTGCTGAATTGGCCCAGGCCGATGGTGACACCGGCACCAATAGCCGATAGCGCCGCCCCCGTGCCGCCGGCCCCCGCCGCCACGGCCGCCGCCGCACCCTGGGCCACACCGGAAATACTGCTGCTACCCGCGCCAAAATTGATCGCGCCCACCGGGTTATCGCCGCCGCTGCCATCAAACAACCACTGCACGCCTAATTCGGCCGCCCGATCCGACGACACTTCGGCAATAATCGCCTCCACCAGCACCTGCGCACGGCGCACATCCAGCTGTGAAATCACCGATTGCAGAGAACGGAATATCGTCGGTGAAGCGGTAATCACCAGTGCGTTGGTGCTCTCATCGGCCTGGATATCAAAGGGCTGCATTGATGTAGCCGCCTTGGCTTTTTTACCCTTCACCTTTCTGGTCTTGCCCACCCCGGTCAACACTGGCACCAAATCCTTGGCCTTGGCATAGCGCAGATAGATGACGTGGGTATCACCCACCACTTCCGACGGCGTATCCAGATGCGAAATGATGGCGCGCAATTGCAGGCGCGCGGCACGATCACCGCCAATCAGAATACTGTTGGTACGTTCGTCCGCCACCAACATCGGTTTGCTGGATTTGGGACTTTTCTTAGTGGCCTGTTGTTGCAGGCTGGTCAATACCCGCACCAGGTCCGAAGCAATGGCGTTTTGCAGCGGCACGATCTCGATCTCGCCACTGGTGGGCTGATCGATGCGTTTGATGATTTTCACCAGGCGCGCAATGTTGGCGGAACGATCCGAAATAATCAGCACGTTACTCTGCGGATAAGCCGCAAGGTGTCCCTGCGGTGGCACCAGCGGACGCAGGATCGGCACCAGTTGCGCGGCCGTCACATGTTCAATTTGAATGACGCGAGTCACGGCCTCATCGCCGATGCCCGGTTTGCGCCGTGAAGCAAAGGGCATGGCGCTGTGTTTCGCATCGGCATCTGGCACAATTTTGATGGCCTTGCCGCTGGGAATCGCGGTATAACCGTGTACTTCCAGAATCGACAAAAAGACTTTATAAATTTCGCCCTTGCTCATGGGACGATTGGAAATCAGCGTCACCTTGCCTTTGACGCGCGGATCAACAATGAAATTTTTGCCCGTCACCTCGGCGATGCTACTGATGACCGCACCCAGATCAGCCCCCTTGAAATTCAGAGTAGTGGTTTCGGCAGCGGAGGCCATTGGTAACCACAGCACGAAAACTCCCGCAGCCAGCAGCAAACGCCAGCACCCGACCCAGGATGTTTTCCCTTTTTGTGATTCCAATAATTGTTCCGACAGTTGATCCATATTCTTCTAATTTCCCCAGCCAATCCTTTAAACGAAAATAGTGGCCTGTTTATTTTACGTTCCGACCCTCTAATTCAGCGGCTAATCTACCTGAAAGACAAAAGACTCCATCATCCCGTTACGCTCAATCTCCAGGGTTACAGCATTCGCCGTCGATAAATCGCGCAGAATCTCCAGCGCCTTAATGGGATTGTCCAGCATCACCCCATTCACAGCGGTCACCACATCACCACTTTTAAGCCCAAAACGCCCCAGCAGTTTTCGATCTTTACCGGGACGAATACGATAGCCCTTGAGCTTGCCGGTACTTTTGTCCGTCACCGGTGACGCATTGACCAAGGTCATCAAGCTCGCCGGATTGTTCACTAGGGCATCGCGGTACCGGCGCAGCAACGCCGAATTATCGGCCGTGCTTGCTTGCTTCGGCACGCGGCTACGAGAGCCTCTTGCCGATTTTCTGGCCACCGCATTACTCGTGAGCCCGTCCCTGGGGAGACGCAAGGTCTCCATGCGACCACGGTATTCAAGTATTACCCGATCCGCATAAATCTCGCGCAGCACCGCATTACCCGGCAAATTTTCGCCGATGGCATAAGCATCCTCTAGCCCCTTGCCATCGGCGATAATGGCACGCGCCATCCCCGAGTCGAATGAAGCCAACACACCGCGCAACTTTAGATTCAGACGTGTATCGGGCGCCTCGGTCACTTTACTGACAGGTTTAATAAACTTTTTTTGGGCATCGCCGAACAAATGCCACTGACTGATCTGGGCGACATCCGCTGTGGATGATACCTCCGCCGCACGCGATGCACTGCCCACAGACGCCGCAATCAGCAGCGGCTGCGGCGGCTGCCCCGGCAGTAGTGCCCAGGTTACCAGCGCCAAACTCTGCGCCAACAGTGCCGTTAGCAACAGCATGACCAACACCGGCAGGCGTTTATCCAGGCCCATGGCCATCAGGCGAGGCCATAGCCCAGCACCCCAATCAGCCATTATCTGCCTCGCAGCGTCCCACGGTCATACTGCCCACCACCCTTTCACTCATTCCAGCCACCGTATTTTCACCAACGCCCCGTGGCAAAATCCACAAACGCCACATTTACGACGTTGTTCTTGACACAGTCTAGATGCGACGCACCAACGACACACTCCGACCGTCCACTAGAAACTGCTTTCTCTTAACTTTGCTTATCCTTGAATTTAATGCATTTTTCAAGCCATTCACAAACAGCGGCGTGACAAATTACCAGCATTGACTAGCAATCACCAGTACCGACGACTCGCCCCCACTGCAAGCCGGGCCAGAAAAGTTACAATGCTACCGGTAAACTTACCCCAAACCCATGCCAAACTTGTGCTAAACCATGCGCCCTACATTATTTTACATTCTTCCCAGCATTATCACGGGCCTGATTTGTACCGTAACAAACGCTGCTGAGCCGCGTTTTGTAGCACTAGATCACGCGAGACAACCCGCTGCGACCACCACACTGCCACAAAACGAAGTATGGCCCTGCGTATTTGATCGCAACACCGGGCTTACCTGGGAAGTAAAATCCCGACAGCCCGGCCTCCATTATCACCTCAACACCTACAGCTGGTTTGATCCTAAGCCCGCGCGCAATGGAGGGCTAGCCGGTGAACCTGGCGGCAAAACATGCCGCACGACACCTTCCGACCCATCGCATGATCAACATGCCCGAGACACTGCCTGCGATACCCGGCGTTTTGTACAAGCCGTCAACCGAGAGACACTATGCAGCGCCCAGGACTGGCGTCTGCCCCGGCGCGAAGAACTGCGCAGCTTGGTAGACTACCGCATCCCCTACCCCGGCCCGACCATCAACACACGCGCCTTTCCCAACACCGTCGCACAATTTTACTGGTCTGCCGACACTGCCGCTGCCGAGGCATCGGAAGCCTGGGGCATCGGCTTCGCTTTTGGCTTCGATTACGCCTATTACAAAAGCAACCGCGTGCACGTACGGCTGGTGCGGGGCACCCTGTCAACAACGGCACAACAACCATGAAATGGATTTGGCTACCGCTGATTATTGGTTTGTGTCTCGGCGGCGAGACAGTGTTGGCGCAAACCTGTAACGCCAAGATAAAAACATCGACCCCCGTCGCACGCTTTAATCTCGATCCAAACGGCATCGTAATGGATACACTCACCGGCTTGCAGTGGAAACGCTGTAGCCTGGGACAAACGTGGAAAAAGGACAGCTGCCAGGGCGAAGCACACACCCTGCCCTTTGCAATTGTGTCGCTGGTCATCGAAACGGGATGGCGATTGCCAACGATCAGTGAATTGAATTCACTGGTTGAACTGCGTTGCCTGCGGCCAGCCATCAACACTCAACTTTTTCCCAACACCGTTCCCGCAGCCTATTGGTCAGCCACGCGTTTTGTGAATAAAGATGGCGTCTATTGGCAGGTGAATTTTTTGCTGGGTGAATCAGTTTCCGCAGCGGCGGATACGGGGGCGTATGTGCGGTTGGTGCGAAACGCACCTCACAAAAAACAGGTGGGTGGTAAACGCAGCAAACCCTAATTTTAGAAATGGTGAAATTAATGTTCCCGGGTAGATCGAAACGCAATCTCCGGCCAGCGTTCCACGATCAATTCAAGATTCACCCGGGTAGGCGCAATGTAGGTAAGGTTACCGTCACCGTCTAACGCCAAGTTGTCAGATGCCTTGCGTTTAAATTCATCCAGTTTCTTTTCGTCGTTACATTCCACCCAGCGGGCGGTGGCGACGTTGACGTTTTCAAACAGGCATTCAACGTTGTATTCGTGCTTCAACCGGTGCACCACTACGTCAAACTGCAACACCCCGACAGCGCCAACGATGAGGTCGTTGTTGTTCATCGGTCGGAACAGTTGTGAAGCACCTTCTTCGCACAGCTCCTGCAAACCCTTTTGCAGGGATTTCATACGCAGCGGATCTTTGAGTCGTGCACGACGAAACAGTTCCGGCGCAAAATGCGGTATGCCGGTGAATTTTAGTTCTTCGCCTTCGGTGAATGTGTCACCAATCTGAATGGTGCCGTGATTATGCAGACCGATAATGTCACCGGGATAGGCATCATCCACGTGCGCACGATCTGCCGCCATAAAGGTAATGGCAGTGGGAATCTTTACGTCACGGGCGATGCGCACATGACGCATTTTCATGCCCTTGGTGTATTTGCCGGAACAGATACGCAGGAAGGCGATGCGGTCACGATGTTTCGGATCCATGTTGGCCTGAATTTTAAACACGAAGCCGGTGAATTTTTCTTCGTCGGGTTTAACTTCACGGGTGAGTGTGACCCGCGGTGGCGGTGGCGGGGCGAAATCTACCAGCGCATCGAGCAATTCGCGCACCCCAAAGTTATTGATCGCGGAACCGAAATAAACCGGCGTCAGTTTGCCAGCCAGAAACAACTCCAGATCAAATTCGTGACTGGCGCCACGCACCAGTTCCACTTCCTCCCGGAATTCTTCGACCAGCGACCCGAATAACTCGTCCAGGCGCGAGTTGTTCAAACCGTCAATCACTTCGCCTTGCTGGATTTTACCGCCGTGAGTGGCACTAAACAGATGGACTTTGTCACTGTACAGGTCGTACACGCCTTTGAAACGTTTGCCCATGCCGATGGGCCAGGTCATGGGCGCACACTGAATTTTCAACACGTCTTCCACTTCGTCCAACAATTCCAGCGGATCACGACCTTCCCGGTCGAGCTTGTTGATGAAGGTAATAATCGGCGTATCGCGCAACCTGCACACTTCCATCAATTTAACGGTGCGCTGTTCCACGCCCTTGGCGCAATCAATCACCATCAGCGCCGAGTCGGCCGCCGTCAGGGTGCGGTAAGTATCTTCCGAGAAATCCTCGTGACCCGGGGTGTCCAGCAGATTGATGATCGAATCCCGGTAGGGAAACTGCATGATCGAGGTGGTAATGGAAATACCGCGCTGTTGTTCCAGCGCCATCCAGTCAGACGTCGCGTGACGCGCCGCCTTACGGCCTTTGACGGTACCGGCGAGTTGGATAGCACGCCCGAACAGCAACAACTTTTCGGTGAGGGTGGTTTTACCCGCATCCGGGTGAGAAATGATGGCAAATGCCCGGCGACGTTCTACTTCTTGCAGGAACTCGGACATAGTCTTGACTCAATGACGGGAGCCCTGCTCTTGCGGGCCATGCCTTGTGTGCCACCTTCGAAATCACCTGTAATCAGGCAATCACGAAAAAAATGGTGGGCCGTCCGCGACTCGAACGCGGGACCATCGGATTAAAAGTCCGGTGCTCTACCAACTGAGCTAACGG
>CAYNYJ010000033.1:0-36389 GCA_964401355.1 uncultured Ectothiorhodospiraceae bacterium
TCTAGCTTTCTGCCAAGATCAATTTCCACTATCCATTCTCATTTTTAAGCCTAACGACCAAGCTGTGCGGCGCAAACGAAGCGCAGCGTAGTTTGCGTCCGAACGAGCGCATTGTTATGCGTGATTACCCCGAGCATTGATATGAAGTCACACTCTAAATAATTGCCCAGTCTTTTGGGAGAATTCCATCTTCTATCATGGCTTGCTGTATTTTTCCTGCAAACATACCCATTTCTTCCCGCTTCATCTGTCCATCTTGGTAAGCTTTATATACGTCCCTTGCATCCATGTAACTATTGAACTTTATGCTACCAAACCAGCCTGGTTTATATATATTCACGAAGCCACAAGATCGGCAGTAGATCAGGTGCATCTGTAGCCCATCATCATCGTTTGGGCCAAATGCCCATACTAATTTACTTCTCCCTTCATCTTTGGCATGAACACTATCAACCACCCCGCAGTGATGGCATTTCTTATTAGACATTGCTGTCGCTCCTTTTACGCATAACAGTTAATCTACCCCAAAATGGGGTATTACCCCACCCCAATATTCCGTGAATTATTTTCACGCTTATTGCGGCTCTGGTAAGCATTCCTCCAAATGCACAAAACAATCAATAACTTGTCACAGTTATGTTTTATTGCAGAAATTAAATTACTGATTTCCGTGGGTATTGGGCGGTTAAATACGACACTTTGGGGTATATCACGCAAGGCTGTTTCCGGGCGACGTGATTAATGTTTGTGCTGTTTTTTCTTCTGTCGCTGTTGTAATTCTACTATATTCAATAGGGTAGGCTTGTTTCTTAAAATTCATTTGAACCGGAATATTGGGGTGTGGCCGGGATATTGAGGGTGGAAATACCCCAAAATCCGACAGGGTGGGCATAAAGATTTGCCCACCGCACAACTTTTACTACATCCCTTCAACTACATCCCTTCACCCATTTTAACCAACAGTGCTTCTTCATTGAGGGACAAATCGGCCGCCTCTAATTTCCCCAACACTTCCGCATACCCCTCACGCTGCCCCAGTTTAAATCGCGTCAGGAAATAACAAATCCGCCGTAGAAACAGAAGCACGAACAGCAGCATTACGCTGGTTATCACCTCAAACCAGATGAGTGAGCTGGTCACGGAATCCACTAGCGCACCGTAGGTGAAAAAATAGATCAGCAATATCGTGCCGGCCAAAATCCCGACACTAATCATGAAATTCTCCTGAGTTTTTTTAATCTGCTGAATGACGCTAAGAATGTCTGGCTGAGGCATATTGTTCACTTGTGTTATTTGCGGAATTTAACTGAGTCTCGGATTCTAGCAAAGTCTGGCAACGCGAGTACGTCCAGCCGCTCCCGGCCCCGAAAACAAGACCTCGGCAACCATAATCGGCTATAATCGTCGGTTCATTCCGATTCAAATACTCGCATCCCTTACCTGTGACAATCTCATGACCCAGCCCAAGCCCAAGCAACGCAAAGCCGTTTCGCTGATCTCCGGCGGCCTCGATTCCATGCTCGCCACTCAGACCATGCTCGACCAGGGCATCCACGTGGAGGGCATCAATTTTTACACCGGCTTTTGCGTGGAGGGCCACACTCACGCCATCCGTAAAAAAGACAAGGCCAAGCCGAAACGCAACAATGCGCTGTGGGTGGCGGAAACGCTGGGCATCAAGCTGCACATCATCGATGTGATTGACGAATACAAGGACGTGGTGATCAACCCCAAACACGGCTACGGCAGCAATCTCAATCCCTGCCTGGACTGCAAGTGTTTCATGGTGCGCAAGGCCCACGAGTGGATTCAGCAACACGATTTCGATTTCATCATTACCGGTGAGGTGATCGGCCAGCGGCCCATGTCACAGCGGCGCGATACCATGCCGGTGATCCAGCGTGAGTCCGGCGCGGAAGACCGCCTGCTGCGTCCGCTGTGCGCCAAATTCCTGCCCGAAACCCTGCCCGAGCGCGAAGGCTGGGTGGATCGCGAGCGGCTGTACGATTTCACCGGCCGTGGCCGCAAGCCGCAAATCGCGCTGGCCGCAAAGATGGGAATCGACGACTTTGCCCAGCCCGCCGGGGGCTGCTGCTTCCTTACCGATGCGGCCTATTCCAACAAACTCGCTGATCTGTGGAGTTCACGCGGCACCCGCGAGTACGAGATTGACGACATCATGATGCTCAAGGTCGGCCGCCACTTGCGCCCGCGCCCGCATTTCAAGATTATCGTCGGCCGCGAAGAGGGTGAAAACAAATTCCTCGAAGGCTATCGTAAGCAATTCACCCACATGTACACCACCAGCCACCCCGGCCCACTGGTACTGCTGGACGGCACCGCCAACGATAATGACCTGCAACTGGCGGCGCGTCTCACGGCCCGTTTCAGTCAGGGCAAAACCGCTGACACGGTACGCGTCGAGCTGCACGAGAAGGGCGCGGAAATGCGCGAGCTGGACGTGGTGCCGCTCCGCAATGACGAAATCCCCGTAGACTGGTACCTTTAGACTACTGTTTTTTTAGGGATACAAAAATGAGTCACTACCTATTAGATGCACGCCGCCTGCTGTGCCCGATGCCGGTGATCAAAACCCAAAACCGGGTGCTGGAACTTCAGCCCGGCGACACCCTCGATGTAACCTGCACCGACCCCGGCGCACTCAGCGACATCCCCGCCTGGTGCCGGATCAATGGCCACGAATTCGTGAGCCACCGCGAACAGGACAACGAGATCATCATTACCGTGCGCGTAGGCAACGCATAAGTGCGCCGCGAGTAATCCATATGGGGCATCACCACGGCCATTCCCACGCGCCCGAACCGCTACCTGATCCCAACGAGATCCACGACGGACGCGCCATGGCCCGCTACAAAGATGCGCGCAAGGTCACCCTGGTGGGTGCGGCGGTGGATCTGGTACTGGGCGTCACCAAAATCTTTGTCGGCGTGATCGGTGATTCTCAGGCATTGATCGCCGACGGCATTCACTCCCTATCGGATCTCGCCACCGATGGCCTGGTGCTGTTCGCGGTCAAACACGGCTCCCGCGAGGCCGATGACCGACACCCCTACGGCCACGCCCGCATCGAGACCCTTACCACCATCGTTCTCGGGGTGTCGTTGATCGCCGTCAGTCTCGGCATCGCCTACGACGCGACGCTGCGGCTAATGCAGCCAGAGCTGCTGATGCACCCCGGCTGGCTGGCGCTCGTCGTCGCGACCCTTTCCATCTTCGCCAAAGAGGGTATTTATCGTTACACCCTGCGCGCCGCCGAGCGACTCGGCTCCGAGTTGTTGCGCGCCAATGCCTGGCACAGCCGCTCGGATGCCATTTCCTCGGTGATCGTGGTGGTTGGCGTACTGGGCTCCATGGGCGGACTGGAATATCTTGACGCCCTGGCCGCCGTGGGTGTCGCCATCATGATCGCCAAAATCGGCGGCCAACTGGCCTGGCACAGCGCTCAGGAACTGATCGACACCGCCTTGGAGCCGGAACAAATCGAGATCATTCGCAAGGCTATTCAAAGTGTGGATGGGGTGCGGGCCCTGCACATGCTGCGCACCCGGCGCATGGGCAGCAATGGCCTGGTGGATGTGCACATCCTGGTCAATTCACATATCAGTGTCTCCGAAGGACACCGCATCGGCGATACAGTACGCGCGCAAATTATGCGCAAAGTAAACGCCGTCACCGACGTTATGGTACACATCGACCCGGAAGACGACGAGATTGCCGCCCCCAGCCATGGCCTGCCCCTGCGCAACGAGGTACTGGCCACGCTGCAAGACCAGTGGAAGGATTTGGAAGCAGCCCAACACATCGAAGAAACTTTGCTGCACTATCTGGACGGGAAAATTCATGTAGAGGTATTATTGCCGCTTGACCGCATGGCCGATGTGGCGGCCGCCAAGTTGGCGGCGCGTGAGCTGAGCCGTCTGGCACTGGAAGACAAGTCTGGCTCAAACGATGCAAAACACCGTGGGCACATCATTGATGTGCGCGTGCGTTTTTATTGAACCGTCTTTTTTAAACCCGAGCAGAAACTACCGACGAAAAAAACACGCCCGCACTGCACTCATGCCGCACAATAACGGTGCAATGAAAGTGCCGACGCACTGTGATAGTGCTGCACTATGAGGGCGCGTAACGAAAATAGCTAAAAATCACAATGAATCATGACCTATACGAACTCGGTTCGTGGCACAATTCATGCAGAAACGAAGATCGTGCAAAACGAGGGGTTTGTTACGCTCAACATATCCACCCGAAAATAATTCCCTGGGAGGATGAGAGCCAGCGACTACATTTAGCGGGCGCAAAAACGATGTTCCACTGGACTCGTTCCGCTTCTTTGACGACGTAACAAGAAGTTTACGTGAGAAATTTTAATGAGCACCATTAATTTATAACAACGATTTATTCAGCAATCAGGAGAGTCCATCATGTCTGCACAAGACGTTTTGAAAATGATCAAAGATAACGAGGCGAAGTTTGTCGACTTCCGCTTTACCGATACCCACGGCAAAGAGCAGCACGTCACTGTGCCCGCCAATGTCGCCGATGAAGAAATGCTTACCGACGGTAAAATGTTCGATGGTTCATCCATCGGCGGCTGGAAGGGCATCAACGAATCCGACATGATCCTCATGCCCGATACCGAAAGTGCTGTGATGGACATCTTCTCCGACGAAGCCATGCTCAACATCCGCTGCGATGTCATCGAGCCCACGACAGGCCAAGGTTACGAACGCGATCCTCGTTCCGTGGCAAAGCGCGCCGAAGCCTATTTGACAAGCACCGGCATCGCCGACACTGCTTACTTCGGCCCTGAGCCTGAGTTTTTCATCCTCGACGACGTACGTTGGGGTGCAAACATGTCGGGCTGCTTCGTCAAAATTGATTCCGAAGAAGCCGAGTGGAACTCTGAAAAAGTCTACGAAGACGGCAACATCGGTCACCGTCCCGGCGTCAAAGGTGGTTACTTCCCAGTACCGCCTGTCGATAGCCTGCACGACATCCGCTCTGCCATGTGTCTGGCCATGGAAGAAATGGGCGTGGACACCGAAGTCCATCACCACGAAGTGGCCACTGCCGGCCAATGCGAAATCGGTACCTTCTTCAGCACCCTCACCAAGCGCGCTGACTGGAACCAGATCATGAAGTACTGCATCCACAACGTTGCCCACGCCTATGGCAAAACCGCGACCTTTATGCCCAAACCGATTGTCGGTGACAACGGTTCCGGTATGCACGTGCATCAGTCGCTGTTTAAAGACGGTAAAAACACCTTCGCTGGCGACCTGTATGGTGGCCTGAGTGAAACCGCGCTGTTCTACATTGGCGGCATCATCAAACATGCGCGCTCATTGAACGCCTTCACCAATGCCTCCACCAACAGCTACAAGCGTTTGGTTCCGGGCTTCGAAGCACCGGTGATGCTGGCCTATTCCGCGCGTAATCGTTCTGCGTCGATTCGTATTCCTTACGTCACCAATCCCAAAGGTCGTCGTATCGAAGTGCGCTTCCCTGATCCGACCGCCAACCCTTATCTGGCCTTCTCCGCAATGATGATGGCTGGCCTGGACGGCATCCAAAACAAGATTCACCCCGGCGAAGCCATGGACAAAGATCTGTACGACCTGCCACCCGAAGAAGCCGCCGAGATCCCAACGGTGTGTCATTCGTTTGACCAGGCGCTGGAAGCACTGGATAACGACAACGCTTACCTGACCGCCGGTGACGTGTTCACCAAGGACATGATCGGCGCCTACATCGACCTGAAAATGGAAGAAGTCACGCGCATGCGCATGACCACTCATCCGGTTGAGTTCGACATGTACTACTCTTGTTAAAAGGCAGATAAAAGAGCACAGGGGAAAGAGAAAAGGGGGAACCACTCCTATTTCTTTCCCCTATTTCTTATAGCCCCCACCTCTTATTTTTTCCTGCCCCCCTTATCTTTCCCCTTTTCCCTGCCTTCTTGCTACAGTAGAAGCATGTACACATTTTTTAACGCCCTCGTTATCGCCCTGTTTTTCGGCGCTCTGTTAAGTGTCACTCCCGTTGGCAGCGTAGCTGCAGGACTCTACAAACACGTCAATCCCGATGGCAGCGTGGAATTTACCGATTTCCCTCGCAGCACCCAGGATAAACCCGTGATCCTGAGTCCCATGAGCACCTTTACTCCCACGCCAGTGCCGCCCGTCAGAAGCACTCCCCAGAAAACAGCGGGCACCACCCAGTACACGGCAGCCAACATTACCAGCCCGGCCAATGAAGCGACCATCCGCGATAACACCGGCAAGCTCACTATCAAAACCTCAGTCACTCCCAGTCTTCAGCCTGGCCACAAAATCGTCCTGTTGAATAATGGTGAAAAAAAGGGCGAATCCACTACCGGCTTCTTTGAACTCAACAATGTCGATCGTGGCGCGCATATCCTGACTATTCAAGTACAAGACAGCACAGGAAAAACCCTCATCTCCTCTCAAGCGGTCACCGTTTTTCTGCATCGACGGTCTTCCATCAGACCATAACCCGGCCGCTTCAAATAAGCCTCACCTGACGCGCACTAACTTGGTGCGCAAGGTTCCCGTTTGCGCTATTCTGTCCATAGGCAGTGCGCGTTTGCGGCCTGAGGCAGAGCGGGTACATGGTCACAGCCTTCACGCAAACCCTTGAAATAACTTTCTTTTTTTAGGTTCCCGCGAATAAAATACTACTCATTACCAGAATCTCTTTTTTCTGGTTTGGTTCTTGCTAGACCGTACTTCTTATGCAAACAAAAAAGCCTTCAAGTGCTGTGCTACACCAGCGCATCCTGGAAAACCTCACCCACTCGGTGTTGATGTTCGATGGCGACCTGTGCCTGGATTACATCAACCCTGCGGGGGAGATGCTGTTTGCCGTCAGTGCCAAGCGCCTCATCGGCCTCTGCGCACCGGTGCTATTACCGGCCGATAGTCACCTGTTAACCGCCATCGAAAAAGGGCTGGAAAGCGGTCATCCCTTCACTGAACACGAGGTGCAAATCACCCTGCCGGGGCGTCGGGAAGCGACCGTGGATTGCACCATCACGCCGCTAATCTCAGCCTCCGGCGATACGAGCTTGCTAGTGGAATTACAACAGCTGGATCGACAACTGCGTATCTCTCGGGAAGGCCAGCAACTGGCGCAACAGGAAACTCTGCGCTCACTGGTGCGCGGCCTGGCACACGAGATCAAAAATCCGCTGGGAGGCCTGCGAGGCGCCGCCCAGCTATTGGAACGCGAGCTGCCCAATCCGGAGTTAAAAGAATACACCAATATCATTATCGGCGAGGCTGACCGCCTGCGGAACCTGGTCAACCAACTGCTCGGCCCTAGCGCCTTGCCGCAAAAAGAACTCATCAATATTCATCAGGTACTGGAACATGTGCGGCAATTGGTCAACGTCGAAAAACGTGGCGATATTACCTTTGTCAGCGACTACGACCCCAGCATCCCGGAAATCCTCGGCGACCGCGATCAACTGATCCAGGCGGTACTCAATATCGTCGGTAACGCCGTACAGGCCATTGGCACCAAAGGCGAGATTATTCTGCGCACCCGCGCTCAACGTCAGTTCACCATCGGCCAAACCTGCCACCGCTTGGTCTGCCATGTGGAGATCATCGATAACGGCCCGGGCATCCCCGAAGACATGATGGAAAAAATCTTTTTTCCCATGGTCACCGGTCGTGCCGACGGCACCGGGCTGGGCTTATCCATCGCCCAGTCACTGATCAACCAACACGGCGGACTGATTCAGTGCGAAAGCCGCACCGGCCGCACTCGCTTCAGCCTGCTACTGCCCCTGGATCACGCCACAAACAAGGCCAAAAACCACAACAGGCAACACCCAATGAGGCACAGCGCATGACCGACACACGTAACATCTGGGTTATCGACGATGACCGTTCCATCCGCTGGGTGCTGGAGCGCGCACTCAAACAGGCCGATATGACGGTGCGGACGTTTGATAACGCCGACAATATTCTCAACCTGCTCAAAACCGAACGCCCCGATGCCATCGTCTCCGACGTGCGCATGCCCGGCGTGGATGGGCTGCAACTGCTTGAGATGCTCGGCAAACATCATCCGGACCTGCCGGTCATTATCATGACCGCCCACTCAGACCTGGACAGTGCGGTGTCCGCCTATCAGGGCGGCGCCTTTGAATACCTGCCCAAACCTTTCGATGTGGACGAAGCTATCGAGCTGGTCAATCGTGCCATTCAGCACAGCCGCACTTTGAGAGGTGTGCAACCTGGCCGCATCGAAACCGCGCAACAAGACGAAACACCGGAGATCATCGGTGAAGCCGCCTCCATGCAGGAGGTGTTTCGCGCCATCGGTCGCCTCTCGCGTTCCAAGATCACCGTGTTAATTAATGGCGAATCCGGTACCGGTAAAGAACTGGTGGCACGGGCACTGCATCGCCACAGCCCACGCGTCAACAAACCTTTCATTGCGCTCAACACCGCAGCTATCCCGCGTGACTTGTTGGAATCTGAATTGTTCGGCCACGAGCGCGGCTCCTTCACCGGCGCCCAAAGTGCCCGCACTGGTCGCTTCGAACAAGCCGACGGCGGCACCCTGTTTCTCGATGAAATTGGTGACATGCCACCAGAATTGCAAACGCGTTTACTGCGGGTACTGGCCGATGGTGAGTTTTACCGTGTCGGTGGCCATAGTCCCACCAAGGTCGATGTACGTATCATCGCCGCCACTCACCAAAATCTCGAACAACGCGTCAAAGAGGGTCAGTTCCGTGAAGACCTATTCCATCGCCTCAACGTGATTCGTGTCCACATGCCACCACTGCGTGACCGCCAGGAAGATATCCCGTTGCTAGCCAAACATTTTCTCGCCGAGGCCGCCACCGAACTCAACATGGAGCCCAAGCAGCTGGATGCCGAAACCGCCCATTATCTCACACAGCAGGCGTGGCCAGGCAACGTACGCGAATTGGAAAACATCTGTCGCTGGCTGACCGTTATGTCACCGGGCCAGATCATCCACATGGAAGACCTGCCTTCGGAATTAAAACAGGCTGCCAAAACGAGCAACGAAAATGACAACTGGGAAGCCAGTCTGTGGCGCTGGGCCGACACCCGTTTCTCTCAAGGTGAAGCTTCCCTGCTGGACGATGCCGTGCCGCGTTTTGAACGCATCATGATTGAAGTCGCGCTCAAACATACCGGTGGACGACGACAGGATGCCGCCAAGCTACTGGGCTGGGGACGCAATACACTGACCCGGAAGATCAAAGAACTGGAAATGGAAGAACCGACGGCGTAATTTACTACCCAGTCGCCTGAAAAGGATACTGCTTCTTTTTAAAATCCCGGTATGACGGTGGATTTAAGTAACATGAGTAGTATTCATTATTAGTGACTTGCTTAGTAAGTGCTGAGTGCTGAAAAAACAAATGTAGCCTGGATGAACGAAGTGGAATCCGGATCGTTAAATGCAGCTTGTTCCCAGATTACTTTACACAGCACTTAGCACTCAGCACTCAGCACTCTCCATTAACTGGCAATCGCCCCCACACACTGCACCTTGTCACTGACATTTTTGGTGGGCTCCGTGCATAACGCATTGGTGTACGTGGGCACCACATACGACACGCCGGACACCAACACTTGTACACCGCTGGCAACGGCGCTGGAATTGATGCTCACCAACATCCCGGCGGCCAGATACGACACTGAAGGCGAAGCACCGTGACTCATGACAAGATCATGGATATTTTTCACCGACACACTTTGCGCCCATAATGCATCATCCAATTCCTGCTGCGCCGTATTTACATAACCTGGAATAGATACCGAAGCGACAACACCCAACACCACCACGCCAATCATCAACTCAATAAAGCTGAATCCACGCGAATTCTTTTTCATGTTTTTCTCCCATGCTCCTGCGCGGAAAATCCACATGCAGTTAAAGGGCCTCCAGGCTGTTTAACGGCGAACCCGGAAAGGGCTGAAAGTCAAAATAAGAGAATTGTGACGGGGGTCACAGATTGAAACAATATTTCAAAATCAGGCTAAAAATAGCCGGTTAAAGCGAGGTCTGCTCCTCACGTAAAACCGCGCCAATGGCGGGCAGACAATGTGCTTGCCGTGCAGTAGAAAGCGGGGGTTCACATTCCACGATTTCACTCAAATCCAGGTGGCGCACGGATAAGCCCAAAGCCTGACTAAGATACTCATCCAAGCCCGAAACTGGCTCTTCGGTGGGCACCAGAACCAGACCTGCTACTTGAGGTTGTAAAAAATAACGGTCGTAATAATCCAGCGAACGCTGCACTTCCAATACCAGCTTATCAAAAGCTGCATTGCTTTCCAGGCTTAATTCTGAACCATCGCTCACGCCCTGATTGAGATACTGATAACCAATATCCAAGGTGCGCGCAAAATACAACGTGGATTGTCGGGCCACCACGATCAAACCGCGTTCACGGGTAAGATACACCATCGCCACACCGGCATCGTTCTCAGGTAGCCGCGCGGCGATATTGCGCAACACCATTTCGGGAATATCAATAGTGGTAAGATTCGCCTCGGCATCTTGCAACTGATCTACCCGGTTACGCACTGTCGCGGTACGTGAAACCACCACGTACAACTTGTTTTGCTGCCCCTGCGCACCACTGGCCGGCGCATCAAATACATCAATCACCGCATCATCAATATGAAAATCGATCAGATCTTTCACCTGCCAACGCACTGCGGCACGCAATTCATTGGGCGGCACGTCTGGCGCATCAACACTGAGTACACTGTATTCACCCAGGCCCATGACGGTGATGCAATCATGTTTGGCCAACGAAAATTCCTTGGCTTTCTGAGCCAGCAGTTTTTCATGCTCGATCCCCTCTTCCCAAAGTGAAAAATCGCAAATCGTTAATCGTGGTTTATCAGCACCAGCAGCCAAGGTCGCCACCGCAACACCCATTTCTCCTGCCACCATAGCCGCCATCGGCTGCTTTTTATTTTTTCCCATCAACGAAAACATAAGCCAAGCCCCGTTATTCAAAATCAATGTTTAAATCT
The DNA here is from genome assembly GCA_964401355.1 of uncultured Ectothiorhodospiraceae bacterium. Classification (GTDB taxonomy): domain Bacteria; phylum Pseudomonadota; class Gammaproteobacteria; order SZUA-152; family SZUA-152; genus SZUA-152. The sequence goes on from CAYNYJ010000033.1 coordinate 11,085, forward strand.
GGAAAATAACACCAACATCACGGCATGTACTGAACCACTATTTGCCGTTGTGTCCGTGGATTTCCCGACGTCCCGCCAGCCTTACCGGTACTGGTGATGATGTACAAAATCTTACCACCACCAAAATTTGTGGTTGTGACGCTCACATCAAACCAGACGCTATCGGTAATCACTGGCTGCTCGGCGCCCGATGCACCATTGTTATACACACTCCATTCAACACCGCTCTCTGCGGCATAAAGTGCTTGCGAGGAATACCATTCATCAATGGTCTCCACTGAACCCAGCACTAAAAGCTGTGTCATCAAACCACCCAGTGCCGCCAGCGCGGTGATCACAAAAATCACCGCAATTAAGGCTGCCCCACGTTGGCGATTCCGCTGCTGTCTACTTATTAGCGGCAAAAAGACACCTGGCTTTATCGATGTAGTGATTGAAATAGTCATGGTGTATTCCTCACTTGAATCTCCCGATACAAGCGTATCGACTGCCCCGTACCGGCATCGGCAAGCTGCAAGTCCACACGCAGCACCCCGGTAGATTGCGGAACACCTGGTGCATAAGTGAAGGTTACGCCTGCAACACCATTGCTGAGCGAAGGGTCAGTGCTACTCCAATCCACAGCGCCGTCGTAATTGCTCAGTCCCGTGGCGGTAAACCAGCGCAGGTCACTACCGCTCAAGCCCACTTCCACGGTTTGATCCACAATGAAAAAATGTTTTCCCGGAGATTCGACCGTAAATTGCTTTGCCGTGAACGCCAGAATCTGCCCGTTGCTAGTACCATCTGTCGCCACCACCGTCGCACTAATGTTCGACAATGCCGTCGCGGTATTGCCCGCCTGTAATTCGGCAGGCGAAGTGTTTCCGATCACTAGCACGTCATTCGCGGCAAAACTCAGACTATTGCCCACCACGTACACATTAGTGAGGTTGGCATTTTTACGAAAGCGACGATTGATGCGTGAAAACTCCGTACCAAAATTATCGAAGCGTTCCACATAGCGCCCGCCGGCACGGCTGCGCGCAAACTCAATACCCGCGCCACCCGACAATACCGACAAACTATTGGGCACGGCTTGACGCACCTCACGCGCCAACCGCTCCAGCGCCAGCCGGCCTTTGTCCACCAACGTTGCCCGCGCCTTGCTGTGCGTGTACGCCTGCATGGCCTTGGCGATAAACGGTGTCAGTATCCCGGCGATAATACCCAGTAAGACAATCACCGTGACCATTTCGATCAGTGTGAAGCCCTTTTTTTTGGTTTGCCGGGGCAGCATCAAAAATTCACCCGATAAGCTGAAATCTCGATGCTTTCATTACTGGAGGAAGTGACGCTAACGGTAATTAGGCGCACATCTTCGGCCGCAATGGAGTTCCAGTTTGCTCCCGGCTGCACTACGCTAACAGTCACCGTATAACCGGCATAACCCGGCATATCAGTACCCGACGAATCCTGCGGTGGACTCTGGCTAAGCCCGTGGTAATCATCAATGTCATCGTACGTTGCACGCAACTCGCCGTCACTGCCAATCGCTATTGCTACCGGCCCGGTCGCACACGAAGCTCCCGTGTTGACACAACCGCCCCCTAGTGGCGTTGCCTCGTTCCAGCGTTTATGAGAAATTTCGTCCATGAAAGCATTGATGACCGCCAAAGCTTTTTGTCGCAAAAACGGTCGATGACTGTTGCCCACACTACTCATAAACAGCGAAGTCATGCCCGCCATCATGGCACCCACCAAGACAATGACGATAATCGTTTCGACCAAGGTAAATCCCGTTTGTTGACGGTGCCGCTTCATCGCGTAAATCCCGTGACATGTTCCACCGTTACACTGTCACTATCCAAGCCTTTACTCAGGGTAATTGTCAGCGGCGCCCCCAACCCCGGGTTACCGTAACTGTCAAAGCTGATCGTCACGCTCGTATCCAGGATAATATCGGGCCAGGTTTTGCTATAACCCAAAGTGCCGTCCACGGGATGATTGATCGCCACGCCACCCTGAGTCACGGTGTAACCCGAAACGCTAATTGCAATCTGATAATCGGCCGCGCCGGAGTGATTCATGGACTGATCCTGTGCATACCGAATGGCCTGCACCAGTTCACCCGATGCGGCGACCACATCAAACGCATTACGATTGAATTTGTTAACGGCCATCGCCGAAAGCACGCCCATGATGACGATCACCATGACCAGTTCGACCAGGGTAAATCCCGATTGCTGCTGCTTGTTCAAGCACCCAAACACTACGGCGCCTCACGCCAGTACAGGTAACGATCGTCACCGCGAAAAATGCCGAAGGTGGCGGTGGCGGATGGGTTGTCGTCGTAGAAATTGCCATCTCCTAACGGTGTTGGCTGGTCATCACCATCGTAATCGTACTGCAACCAGGCAGGCCAAACCGTTGTGACAACACTATTGCCACCAGGACTACCTCCATCGGTAAGGGTCAAGGTTAGATCACCCACACCGCTAGCCAATGTCACCGGGCTTGCGGGGGCAGCTGTTGCGGCAATGTTGGTATCGACTTTAGCGTAATTGTAAATAGAACAGGTATCATCGGTGTTCTGCGTCCAGCCACCGCTCGCATTAAAATACCAGCTACCAATCGGCACAATCAGACTATCATCCACTTGACTCATGGTGCCGTACACATCCTGCGCATAGCCGCGCCCGAAACGTTGCTGATTGCCCACAAGAGTGATGTTGCGTGGCGTGTCGTTGGCGGTGGCCTCGCCGTCGTCCACCACCGTCAACGCAATCGTCAAGTCACTGGTGAACGGTGCTACCTGTCCAGCATCACGAACATAAACAAAGCTGTCGGCACCGGCACTACCGAGGGTGAAGGTCAGCGTACCGTCGGCATTGTCGACCCGACCAAGTGTGCCTACTGTTGAAATGACGCCAATCGTCAACACCCCATTTTCATCTAACTGCGAATTGTCGGCCGCAGGATACGTGAGGCCCACACCACCAACACCCAGCTTGGCCCAGACTCCAGTGTAATTGGCCAATGGTAAGTCGGGCATATGAGCATGGGCACTCATGGCCGAGACCGTCACTGTCGGATCAGTCAGATAACCGAAACTCTCGCCTAAATACGTAAATGCTATTGCCGTGACGCATATATTAGCGAAACTGCCGTCACTGTCGATATTCGTCGCAAAATGATCAGGATAAAAGCGCCCCACGTTGGCGCTCACCGTGCCGTTCACATCGCCCGCACCAAGGTAATCACCATCGCCTACACTGGGCGTCAGCGTGATGATGCCCACCTCATCCCAGTGAAAATCCGTACCCGTATCCACACCAGCAACAAAACCATCGAAGCCGGTGGTAAAACCGATAGGTGGATTATTAGCCGCACCTGCGGCAACCAGCGTAGGCGTTAATAACACCGATTCAGGCGTACTTTCCTGGCCATAGTTTGGCGTAGCATTACTCAAACTGTTTACCGCCGTAACGGTTACCGGGAAATTGCTGCCCGCCGCCGTGAACATTGCACCATTCTCATCCGTGGCTGTACCGGGATTGCCGACGATGGAATCCAACACAAACCCGGCGGGTTTAACCACAAACAAACTACTCTGCCCATCTATGCCCGCTCTGCCATTTAAAAGGAAATCAGGATTACTGGTTGTGTCATCTTTCATCTCCAACCTGATTTCGCCTACGTCTGGATAATTGACGGTGATGGATGCCTGGCCGCTGGTGAAAGTCACCGCTTGTGCAACCGATGCAGCCTCAGTAGCAGCTACATTGCCGCCATCCACAGCCACTTGCAGGCTGCCTGTCGCCGGATTATTGAACACAGACCAGAATTTTATGTTTTGCGGCCCAGTATAGGATTCAATAATGCCGCAGGTTGGATCAGTGGGCGTTGCGCCATAGGCCGCCAGGTATAACTGGAAATCACTGGCTGCGGTTTGCGCGGGGATTGAGGTATCAATAACACCAGGAGGCGGATTGCTCAGCGCCGTCGCGGTGACCGTGAAACCACTGGGCGAGAACACCAGATTACCCTCAACATCATCATCACGAATCACGCCATCGTAAACATCGACATCGATACTAGCTGTACCACTTTGGTAATCGAGGTCAAAAATGGCCACGCCATTATCAGCAGCATCAAAAGTGTAAGTCGCCAATCCATCATCTGCCATGACATCGGCAAAATTGAGTGCCGCGCCGGTATTAAGTGTCCAGGTGCCGTTGGTGCTTTGCGTATCCAGCACGATGCTGCCAGTGTAACCCGTGTAAGTGCTGCCATCCAATTGGCTTGCTGTGACGGTTATCCTTTCTGCCAGACAATTGATACCCAAACCATCATGGGTAATCACAAAATGATCCAGCAGTGAACCACAGGGATGTGTGGTATTCATATCGGTTTGAATTTCTGCCTGAGATAAAACAAAATCATAAATACGCACCTCATCAATGGAGCCATTGGCCGAGTTACCGGTCATGCCACCGACTTGATAGGTGCTGCGATTGTCGCCCAGATAGAGGGTATCCATATTTCCCAACACACCATTGGTGGAAAATGTTTGCTGGTTATCCAGGCTGCCATTGATATATATTTGTAAAACATCGTTGGGTAAATCCCAGGTTACCGCGACATGCACCCAAGCATCAGCAGCAAAGTTGTTGTTGCCACCTTGAAATGAATAATCACCATCGGAACTGTCTTCCAGTCCAAATCGCAGGCGGCTATTATTTTGCAGAGTGAGGAAAAAATATTTCTGCCCAGAAGATGTTGTTGAAGCGTCCAGCAACTGACGATCTCCATTGTTACCATTCCAGTTCGCATTGCTTTTGTACCAAAAATCGATGGTGCCGGTATTGCCAATACCGCTATCCACATCAATGCCCGTGTCAATGGCATCGTAAGTGTTATCAGAATCATTAAAAGGAATATCGGCATAACCACAGGTGCCAGGATTACCGGCTACGGCCGGACTGGTATTGTCGGGCACCGCACCACCCACTACGGCACCATCATTGCCGTTACCACTGCTATCAGTCACCGAACCCCAGCTTGCTTCATCAAGATGATAAAGCGCCAATGGGGTCGCTGGAGCAGGCGGCCCTTCAACACAGACATCATCCACGTGCCAATAATCCCAATCTGACCCGCTGCCACCACTCATCGAAAAACGTACTTTGAACGCGCTATGCAAAGCACTCGCAGGCAACAAATAACTCCTGTTAAATATTTCACCTGCCGAACCATTGCCATTGAATGTCTCAAGGTTTGTCCATACACCTGAGTTATTGAAATATTCAACACTGAAGTCCTCATTATTGTCTGGATCCTCACTGAAACTGTCAGCGCCGCGGCGCAGCCAAAAATTGAGATAAGCGGTGGGAACGGCAGAAAGGTCAATATCAAAAGAGGTAACGTTCACAACACCCCAGCGCAAGTAAAGGCTATTGCTTGCTGAGTTAAAGGTATAAGTCCCTGTTCCCGCATCCCCGCCAGCGGTAAGCACCTGCCAATTATTCATGCCACTTTCAAAGTCGTCACAAAAGGGGAAAACGAGGGTCGGCAAACCAGCTGTCTCGGTCAATATGACATCATCGACATGCCAGTAATCCCAATTTGAACCACTACCACCCGTTTGGCTGAATCGAATTTGAAAACCCGAATGCAGTGCACCGGCAGGAAGATAAAAAGTGGGGGTAAAGATCTGCCCCGGCGTATCATTACCCACATAACGCGCCAACTGCTGCCAGCTACCCACGTTATTGAGATATTCAACGGTGATGTCCTCGTTGTTGTCCGGATCTTCACTAAAGGCATCATCCCCACGGCGCACCCAAATAGCCAGTTCCGCACCGGCGACTGCGGAAAGATCAAAACTTTTACTGGTAACGGAGACAATATTCCAGCGCGTATAAAGTGAACGGGTACCTGAGTTTGCCGTTTGTGCGCTAATCCCGGTATCGCCGCCACCGCTATTATCGACCGTCCAGTCAGCGCCCAACGTGGCACGTTCAAAATCATCGTTGAAAATTACATCGCCCGGGGCGGCAATAAGAAGAAGTGGAAAAAATTGCAAAAACAAAAAACTTGCCGCTGACATCAACAATGCGCGCAGTTTTTTTATCAATTCTTGATTTCGCATAACTGCTTTGACCACAAAAATCCGATCCGTCACGGACCACGCAACTTAAACAGGAGTGTCAAAAAAATTCTGTGGATGCTCGGTATCTCCTGGATCAAGCTGTAAAATTTTTTAGTCACCGATATCCTCGCAATCCAGCAATGCAAAAAAACAGGCCAGGTCGCTTGCGCTACCCGGCCTGTTTATTCACACTTTATCCATCAGCAATAATACTTAAGGCACTACCACTGTGGATCAACACGTATTTGATTAACAGTTTTGAACCGGGCCAATGACCGGTGCCGCAGGTGCAACAGCTTCGGTGTAAGTAAAATCACAGGTAGTACCCGCCTTGCTCACCGTCACGACGCTACCCGCAACGACAGCAGTAAAATCATTCGCCGTATCCAAGCCTGCCAAACCTGGGATAGTCGTCGCGTCGGGATAACCATTAACCCAGACCACGGCCACACCTTCAATGGCAACCGGTAGTGCTGCCTGGTTAACCAAAAATGTCGCATGTCCAATGGATGATGCCGAAGACACTGCACCTCTCGCGCCGTTCAAAGCCGCCTGATTAGCGTTCGTAGAAAGGTCTGCAAATTTCGGCAAGGCCGTTGCCGCCAAAATTCCCAAAATAACGATCACCATCACCAGCTCAATCAGAGTAAAACCGCTTTGATTCTTCATTTTTCTATCTCCAGACTTCCTATCATAATATCTTCATGCAGGACGGCTTGACCCGATTACCGCTTTGGATATGTCCCATTCCTTAGTAGCTATCGGTCTTTTCTAGAAAAACTTTATATTTTCACCCGTTATCTTCCGAAATGACTTCGTCGTTTATTTAATCGCCACTTCTGCTAAATTCCACATGGGCAAAAACACACCCAGGGCCAACACCAACACAATGCCGGCGATAAAGACCGTCAATATCGGCTCAATACGGGAACTAAGCTTGTCGATGTCATTTTCCACCTCAGCTTCATAAAATTCAGCAACCTCGGCCAGCAGCGTATCAATGGAGCCGGTCTCCTCGCCCACCGCCATCATCTGCATCACCAGTCCATCGAACAGGCCAGTGGCCGCTGCGGTGCGGGTGATGGATTCGCCTCGTTCAATACCGGTTTGCATTCCCAGGATTCGTTCTTCCACGTAGGTGTTATCCAGCGCCTTGGCCACCACTGTAAGCGCCGTGATCAAGGGCACTCCAGCCTTGGTCGACATGGCAAACAATCGGGAAAAACGCGCCAGAGTCGCGCGGTAAATAATATCGCCCACGATGGGTAGCTTGAGTTTTAGCTTGTCCCAACGATAACGGCCTTCATCGGTTTTGATGTAACGACTCACTCCAAAAAATACAACACCGATAATGCCCAACAGGATCGGCCAATTCGCCACCGTAAAATTGGATGTCTCCAACAATATCCGTGTTGCCAGGGGCAACTCTGAACCAAACTTTGCAAATACACTGGCGAAGGTCGGTATCACAAACAGATTGATAATCGCTATCGCAATGGAAATAGCAATAAGCACAAAACTGGGGTAGCGCAGCGCGGATTTAATTTGATCACGAGTGCGTTTATCGCGTTCCATATAACGCGCCAGCTGTATAAATATTTCATCCAGCTGACCGGTGGTCTCGCCGATGCGAATCATCGACACATAAAACAGTGAAAAAATTTCCGGGTGTTCGCTAAAAGCCGTCGCCAAATCCCGGCCCGCTTCCAGACTGGCTGTGACGTTGCTAATCGCCTCCGATAAAGTGGCATTTTTGGTGGATTGCGACAGCCCGTGCATGGCACTCAACATGGGGACACCGGCCTTGGTGAGGCTGTACATTTGTCGGGAAAATTGAATCACATCCGTGTCGGTAACTTTCTCGACAAATAATTTACTAAAATCAAACTCAGCGGAAACGCCCATCTTCGCCACTTCAATCTCAATGGGCGTGATGCCACTTTCCAATAGCTGAGTCGCAACGGCATCGGAACTCACCGCCTCGATGTTGCCTTCAATGGCATCCCCTCGGCGGCCTCGTGCTTTATATTTAAACAGTGGCATATGTTAATTTACCTAATCAACCCAGCCGCTGATGCGAATCACTTCATCAATCGACGTCACGCCTTGCTGCGCCAAAGTCAAACCACTTTCCACTAACGGAATAAATTGCGCTTGCGCCAAAGCCCGCTCCTTAAAGGCCACGTAGTCCTTATCGCGCAAGGCATCGGCAAGATCACTGGTGATGTCTAACATTTCGTGTACCGCAGTACGCCCGCTATAACCGCTGTGGCCGCAAGCAGGACAACCGGCCCCATGCTGAAACGTCATTGTTGCTGCCCGCTCATCACCCACCGTATTGATCAACCAACTCATTTGACCCGCATCCAGCTCATGCGCGGTCACGCACTTGTCACAAATACACCGCACCAACCGTTGCGCAACAATGGCATGCACTGCAGAGGCCACCAGAAAACCTTCCACACCCATGTCGATGAGTCGCAGCGCAGTGCTGATCGCATCATTGGTGTGCAGTGTCGACATCACCAAGTGACCGGTAATCGAAGCACGCAAAGCAATCTCCGCGGTTTCCTGATCACGAATCTCACCGACTAAAATAATATCGGGATCCTGCCGCAAAGTGGTACGCAGTACTCGTGCAAAATCCAGCCCGACCTTTTGATTAATCTGTACCTGATTGATACGCGGCAAACGATATTCCACCGGATCTTCCACGGTGATGATCTTTTTTTCCGGTGTGTTTAACTCATTCAATGCCGCATACAGGGTGGTCGTTTTACCGCTGCCGGTCGGGCCTGTTACCAATAGCAAGCCATGCGGGCGATGGATCGCTCTTTTCATGCGCGTCTTTATTTCATCCGACAGACCGATATGGTCAAGCCCCTGCACACCATCCGAATGGTCCAACAAACGCATCACCACGGCTTCACCGTATTGTGTCGGCAAAGTGGAAAAACGCACATCAATGGATTTATTTTTCAGTTTGATATTGAAGCGACCATCTTGAGGCAAACGACGCTCGGCGATATCCAAACCCGCCATTAATTTCAGCCGCGACACCAGGGCCGGCACGATAGCCTTTTCATCCATCACCTGCTCGTGCAACACGCCATCGATACGGCGCCGAATGCGCAGCACCTTTTCATCCGGCTCGATATGGATATCCGATGCCTTGGCAGCCACGGCATCTTCAAACACCGTTTCGATCAAACGCACCACCGGTGCATCCGATTGACTCACTGACTGGTTCAGCGCATCCAGATCAAAAACGTTTTCGGCCAGGTCTTCACCAATTTCCGTGGCGAGATTCTGTATTTCTGCACCGTGTTGATAAATTCGATCAATCGCGGCAGCCAGATCACCTTCCTTGACCACGGCCATTTTGATAGGGCCTTTCACCACCCGCACCAAATCGTCGTAAGCAAAGATATTGGTCGGGTCAGCCATACCCACTAACAAACCATCGGGGGTGTCTTCCAGCGCAACAGCACGAAAACGACGAGCAGCCATTTCCGGCAATTTGCTAACAACATCGGGTTTAAACTGAAAAGTACTTAAATCGACAAAGGGGACATTGAGCTGTCGTGACAGCAGATTTAATACCTCGTCTTCTTTGACGTAACCATTTTCGATGAGCACCCGGCCGAGTTTGTGCCCTGATTTTTTCTGTTCATCGAGTGCCGCTAAAAGTTGCGTTTCCGAAATCAGTTTGTGCTCAACCAGCAAGTCACCCAGACGAATACGTTTTGGCCGCTCTGACATAATTAGTCCTCAAACCCATCTGCATCATCGGTAACAAACCGGGTCCTGGCATTAGATATGACCGGAGTCAGCGCCTGAATGCGCTCTTGCACATATTGCAACACTGCGGGTTTTAATCCACCGGCACGATTCGCCCGACCATACGCATCCAAAGCCTGATCCGATTCGCCCATCGCATCTTGCGACAACCCCAGACCCAACCACCACGCCGCCACACCTGGCCTCACCAACAGAATTTGTTGATAAACCTGAGCGGCCTGTGCATTTTTTCCAGCGCCCCGATATAAAACTGCCAGCAAGGCATAATAGTCAGGATCCGCCGAAATCGCCGGTCGCGCGCGCTCCATGATGCCAATTGCAATACCCGCATCACCCTGACCCACCAAAATACGTGCATATAATTTTGCCAATGGTGTTGCTTGCGGTTGCAACCGCAAGCCCTCGGACAACCTATCCATTGCCTCGCTCACCCGCCCCGTGTTCAACAACAACGCAGACAAGGTTTCGCGCGCACGCACGTATGTGGGGTCAAATGACAACGATTGCTGCAACGCGAGTTGGGCCGCCTGTTGGTCATCACGACCCAATAATTTCACTGCACGCTGAAAAGCCAACTGCGCTTGTTGCTCTCCAGTGAGCGGACGGATGGTTTTGTTAATGTGTTCTCTGTCAGCTTGATCAGCATCGTTTGAATGCTGAACCGCAGAAAACTTTGCGGGTAACGGAGTGATTATTTTTTCAACGGACATATCAGCTTTCACCGCCGTTATCGGCATAGATTCTGCGTCATCATCCCCGCGTGTCTCTGATACAGCGGCCACCGCAAGGGCGGCCATTTTATGTTGGTCTGATTTCAGCTCGACAACAGATGCTTTAATATTCGCGACTACAACGTTGTTGGTTGGAGTGTTTGCCTGTTTCTTTTCTTGAACGGTATTTTGAGTTTTATTTTGTACAACAGTCGCCACTGCTGCTTGTTTCGGTTTCGTCAACGGCTCATGCACTTGCGGTTCAACTGCTTCCTGTTTAGCCATACTCTGCTTAACCATACTCTGCTTAACAACAGGTATTTGTTGCATTGTTGATGGCAGCTGCGCTAATAAAAGTGGTTTGAGTGGTGCTGACTGGCTGACTCCAAACCAATAAACCAAAACCAGTACAACCACTATTAGCATCATGAGGGTCGCGCCCAGCAGGACATAATTTATCGACTGTGCCGCTGATACAGTTTTTGACACACCTTCACCGCTAGCACTGAGACCACCGAGTGGTGACATCCCGGCTTCCGCGCTACGACGCTGCTCCAGATCCTGCAACATTTGATTAACCAGACTCACGCGTCAGCTCCCAAAACTTATCGCGGCTGCCGCTGCGCCCACTGCAGAAATAATCGCAGCACTCATGCGCATCAAACTGCGTGACAGCCGGGGCAGCGGAATGAACTTCACCGCTTCGGTATCTTCTGCGGCAATACCAATATGTTGGGCAGTGATACTGTAAGCGCCTTTTCCATAAGCCACCATCAACGCCTTGTTGGCCAGCACATTGATCACTCTTGGCACACCCTGACTGCATTGATGCAAGGCATCCATGGCGTCACTACCGAACAAAGGCCTGCCGTGATATCCGGCCACCAATAAACGGTGTGCGAGATAGCCTTCTATGCCAACACGATCAATCGCATTCAAATCATAGGAAAAGGTAATACGTTGGCGTAACTGGCGCAGCTTGCTTTGCGCAAGGCGTTCGTCTAATTCTGGTTGGCCAAACAACACCACTTGCAACAGTTTTGTTTTTTCAGTTTCAAGATTAGTTAGCAGACGCAGAGCTTCCATACTGTCATCCGGAAGGGCTTGCGCCTCATCCAGCAACAACACTACCTGCCTGCCTTCTGCATTTAACTCAATCAAACGATCATTGATCAATTTTAAAATACGATGCTGCCCCATGTTGCGGGCGTAGTTAATTTCCAGTTCATCGGCCAACGCCATGCGCAGGCCGGCCGGCGTTAAACAGGGGTTGGGTAAAAATGCGGTAACGAAATCATCGTCCAGCGTGTTCAGTAATTTCCGACACAACAAGGTTTTTCCCGTGCCGACTTCACCGCTTATCTTGAGAAATCCTTCACCACTGCGCAGCGCCACTAACAGCACGTTCAAGGCTTCCTGATAGCCCCCGTAACTATAAAAATAACTGGTGTCCGGGGTGAGCGCGAAAGGCATTTCCCGCATGTCAAAATGTTCTAAATACATTTTCCGCTCCGCTTGCTAATCAATCCTGATTGATAAATGCAGATTTACTGATTCAGTTTGGTAATACCGCCAAAGCTACTGGTCGCCTTCCGCACTTCATCCGCCCAGGTTTGATCACTATCGACCACGATAGGCCGCAGCAAAATAACCAATTCGCTCTTACGAGTCATTTTTTGTGTATGTCGGAATAAACCACCAATCAAAGGCAGGTCACCTAACAACGGTACCGATGAGATCACATTCCGAGTTTGGTTCTGCATCAATCCACCGATCACCACCACCTGACCACTGCGCACGCGCACAATGCTGTCGGACTCCCGAATCGTGCTCAGCGCCAGAGGGATGCTCAACTGGTTGGTGCTGGTCAAATTAATCTGCTTGATGCGTTCGCTGACCTCACTCACCGAGGGATGAATATGCAGAGTCACCACGCCATCGGCACTGATCTGCGGAATCACGTCCAGGGCCACCCCGGAGAAAAAGGGCGTCAACTCAATATCCACGGATTGGCTGGCGCTGGTACCGCCGGCCGCAGTGTTTCGATTCGTGTCCACATCGGTGACAAAAAATTCATCGGTCCCGACCTTGATCACCGCCTTTTGATTATTCACCGTTGATACCCGAGGACTGGATAACACATGCACATCACCTTGCGTTTCCAGAAATTCCAGAAAGCCGCTGAAATCACCGATATCCAGGCTCAAGGCAAACATGCCACCAAAGGCCGATGCCACATCTGAGCGAATGCCGAGCAGGTTAGCGGGGTTAAGTGCGTCGACCTGCCCTTGCAGATTACTCACCCCGGTATTGAAGATTGTCGAGCCACCAAACTGCCCGGCAATAATGCTGTTACCATTTTTGCCTTTGCCCAAGGCAGACCAGTTCACTCCCGACTGAAATTCATCGCTCAATTCCACTTCCAGAATTTTTGCTTCCAGGATGACTTGCCGCCCAATGATGTTCTGCGTGGCCCGCAGATATTCGGACACTGCACGCAACTCCGCTGGCATCGCGCGCACCACCACGATCCCCGAATGGGCACTGACCACCACCTGACGATCATCATCACTGCCAATAATCGCTTGCAAGGCCACTGTCAGCTCCACCCAAAAATCAGATTCAGACTGAGTCGTCACCTGGCTGCCAGAAACTTCGCTGCGGTTAGCCGAACCACTTGTCGCGGAACCTCCACTTCCAGAGTTTGAACGGCTTCTGTTCTTCTTTGTCGATGAAACCTGCCCCGAACTCACCCGCACATTGGACAGACCCGAACGTTTGACGTTGAGATAATCAACCGTGAACACTTGTGACTGCAATTCAATCGGCAACACTTCGTAACCGTTACGACTCCGTGTGTATTCATAGCCATACACATTGCGCACGGTTTCCATCACTTCGTCGATGGTGACATTTTTTAGACTTAAGGAAATTTTCCCCTTAATCGCCGGATGAACCACCATATTATGCAGCGTATCTTTCACCAGACTCATGAAAAACGTTTTTGCCTTGGCGCGGTTGACGGTGATATCGAAACGCCGTTCGATGGTTGCCTGCACCACCCCGGACAATTCCACATTTAACGGCGGCATCAACGCCGCAGCGACTTCCGCCGGCGGCGTCATGGGCCGGCTCATAAACGCCGCCGATTCTGCTGCGCTCTCCTTCAAGCTGTTATTAATATCATCTGCAACACTTCCGCCCCGTGGCGGATGACTGGCGCAGGAGGTTAACAACAGGCCCGTTAACACACTGACAAACAGCACCCTGACGGAAAACCAGCCGCGCTTTTGATGCCACGGATTTTGTCTTTTTTTAAATCCCAATTGACAACCTTGCTGACTCATAGTCACTTCCCTTGTCCCAACGTCGTCGTGCGAGACAACGATTTAATATTCTTTTTCAACATCATTAACGTGACTTCACGGCCCCGCTCACGCAATCGCACCACAGAGGGCTGAATGCTCACCACAGTCGCACCATTGATACGGTCGCCCTTACTCACCACCCGATCATTGATCACTGCGGTGCGTCGTACGCTGGATATCAAGGTTGAATTCAAGATCCAGCGAACCCGTTTCGATTTTTTGCTCACCACCGGACTGCGTTGCACCTCCGCTGTGGGCGGACGTGTGGGGTCATCCATTGACTGCACGGGGGGTAACCACAGCACACACAGCGCAATCAGCAACATCACTCCTTTTGCAATTAATGTTTTAAACACCGATCCAGCCCTCGTGCAAACTCAAGGTGTGAACCGTAATCGCCACCCGCGCTCGGGGATACTCCAACACGTGATATTCCACGTTGTCCCAATACAGACGCCACGGCATGGCCTCCAGCGCCTGCAAATATTTCAAGGTACTGAAATAATCGCCCTCAAATACAATGCGCATGCCATGTTTAAAAATTCCAGGTTGGTGCAAACCTTCCACTTCACCCGCTTCATTTTCTGACGGCGGAAATAACGGTTCCGCACCCAGGCTTTCCAACCGGGTCAACACCAGATCGCTGTCCGCAGCCAACATGTCACGCAACACACCCGCCATCTGCGCTGGCTGAATAAATTCCACGGTCAACTCTTTTTGTTTCTGCTTGAGTTCTGCCAACAGCTTGCGCAGCTCCGTGACGCGTGAATTAATGTGCCGGGCCTGCCCCCCTTCAAGGGCAGCGCTCATTTCCCGAATTTGTAAATTGAGCATTTCAGACTGCTGATTCGTGTCGTGCATCTTTGCCACGATCTGTTTTTGCTTCACTTCTTCCGGGCTCATCAAGCTTGCGTCCCACAGCATGAACATCAACGCGATCACCGCTAGGCTCATCATCGCGCGCTCACGCAGGGAAAACGCCTCAAAGCGCTCGGCCCAGGCGTTAATGCGATCCTTCATAAGTCTGACTCCAACAAGCGACTCGCCGCCGGGGCAACGGTGCCGGTGTACACCGTGAAACCCACAAACCGGGCATCGACGGTTTCACGCTGAATTTGCAACAAGCCAAATTCAGTACCCTTCAAGGCTTTTTCTGTCGAGAGTTGTTGCAGAAAAGTGGGCACCAGTTCCGGCTTAAGTGAACGACCCCGAATCACCAACCCCTCGCCACCAGCCTGCACCGTGAACCCGGTGAGCCAGACGCCTTTGGGAGACTGACGGGAAAAACTTTCCAGATAAGCCGAAACCCCCTGGGTGTAGCTGTCGCGCACCCGGGTCAAAGCGTTAACCACTTTGCGACGGGCCACCAGCTCGCGTTCCAGCTCGGACAAGGCCAGCTGCGGAGCGGTATCGGTTTTCATTCCCGCCAGACGGGCACTGATATCGCTCAGCTGAATGGCAAACCGCGCCTGTTGATTTCTCAATTGCTCTACTTCGACATTCATCTGCTGGGTCTGGCGCACACCCCAGCCATACATCATCATCAACACCACCAATACTGCCGCGCAGGCCTGCAACATAACGCGGAACGACAATAGCTTGCGTTCCTTGCGGAAGATGGGCTGAAACAGATTAACTTGTTGCGTAATCACGTCGCGTGACATTCCTTTTATTTTTCATCATATATTTGAAGTTCCACTTCAAGCTGCCCAGTTTTTCAATTCACCTGTTTTCGCGGTTTCGGCGCCAAGAGCTTGATTGACACACAATTTTCCGCCAAAAAAACGACGAAAATGCTAGGCTGGTGAATGTATTGCCTGTTTTTTGCACTTAACAAGCAATAAAGTGCAATTTTTATGCCGCAATCCAGTAGCGACAGATGGCTTCAGAAGCTTGAATTCTTGGGGATAATCTCGGATAAGAACCTTGAGGATTCACAGCATGACCCGCAAAGGCATAACGACCATTCACAATGATCCCACATTCACAAAAACACACACAGATTCACCACCAGCAAGAAGACACACTGCACATTTATGTCCATGAAGGGGGCTCACGGCGCTGGCTGGAATTTGGCGATGACGTGGTGCAGAGCATCATCAATTTGCAACGGCCACAAGATTTAATCGCGCCGGTGCATCAGGCCATGTTGACGGGGCTGCTGTTCCTCCCCGCTCCCCGCAGAATGTTACTGCTGGGACTGGGCGGCGGGGCCATTGCCCGTTACATGGCCCACCGGCAGCCCGATTGCCACGGTGATGCCGTGGAGCTTTCACCCGCCGTGGCGGACATCGCCCAACAGTTTTTCGACTTTCCCACAGCCTGGGGGCTGCACGTGGCAGACGCACGAGACTATATTGCCCAAGCCACCCTGCCGGATGGGCAGCACATCGACTGCATGATGTTGGATATTGCCGAACAGCAACACAGCCCCGACTGGGTCAGCGACAGCGCATTTCTCGGCCACTGCCGTCAACAACTATCTGCCCACGGCGTATTGGTGATAAACCTGATGCCGAGAGACGCCGCCGAATTCACCCACCAGCTGGCCGCTATTCGAGGCGCATTTGAGGCCCGAACCCTGTGTCTTTCGGTACCGCAACACCGTAACATCCTGATTTTCGCCTTTGCCCAGCGCCCGGTATTCTCCGACATGGCTCAACTGCAACAACGCGTTGCGGGCCGGACTGAACAGTGGGGACTGCCCTTCGACGAATTCCTCGGGCGCATGGTTCGGGAAAACCCTGCAGGCAGCGGCGTCTTTTAACTCGCACACGACCTGCTAGCCGATTGAATTTTCTCTGTTTCCTGCCGCTATCACCCTAGAATCAGCCATCAATAACAACGCTTAATGGCCGCTCCCATCACTCAAAACAGGGGGCCCCACGCAATAGGCAGGTCGAATATGGATGAAAACTCTGGACTCACACCAGCGCGCGTATTGATCATTGATGATTCGCGGGTGGTGCGGGTGTCGCTCAAAAAAGTGCTCGGAAGCGAGTTCAACATCATCGAGGCCGAAGACGGCGAGGCCGGTTGGGAGGCGCTAGTGGCGGATCCGCAGATTCAGGTAGTGCTGACCGACGCAGACATGCCGCGCCTCAATGGTTACGAGCTGATCGCCCGCATCCGCGCCCACGGCGATACGCGCATCAACAGTATCCCCGTCAATATGGTCACCGCCGCCGACGATGAGGCCGCACGCCAGAGGGCCCTGGGGCTGGGAGCCACAGATTTCATCACCAAACCCTTTGACAAAGTGCAATTGCTGGCACGGGTGCGCGCCCAGGCGCGCATGGATCAGACCACGCGGGATCTGGCCGAAACCTCCGAAGCGCTAATCGAACACGCCACCGACGACGCGCTCACCGGCGTCCGCAGTCGGCGTTATTTCCTGCGTCGTGGCGAACAAGACCTGGCCTACACCCGCCGTCATCAACAGGATTTATCGATCTTTGTAATCGGTATTGACGACTTTGACAATTTAAAAGCGCAGCATTCCGCTGCCACGATTGACCGCATTTTGGTGTCCATCGGCACCAGTCTAAGCAAGGCTGTTCGCAAGGAAGATACCCTGGCCCGCTGTGGCGAGGCCCGCTTCGCGATCCTCGCACCGACACTCAGTAGCGCCGAAGCCGGTATCGTCTGCAATCGCATTCGCCAACTGATTGCAGACGATGTTGTCTCCGATGGAGACGCGCAGATTGTCCTCAGCATCAGTCTCGGTCTCAGTCAGCGCGGCATCGACACGGCCGAGAACATTGAAGATTTTCTCACCCTGGCGGAAAACTATCTAACCAAGGCACAAGCGGCCGGCGGTAATCGCCTGCTGGCGGCCACATCCGGCCAAGAACCTAGTCAAGTACCCAAAAAACGTATTAGCATCGATGCCGCTCTGCGCATTCTCGCCAAAGGTGATGCCGAAAAACTCAGCCCCCACATCAATATCATGGTCGAACAACTGCTGCCACTACTGATCTTCTGCAACGAGCAGCGCCAGTGGCACATCGACGTCCAGTTGGAGGTGCTTCGCCAAAAAATCAGTCATTGAACAATACACAAGAGTGGGCCCGCCCAAAAAATACTCTGCACAACACCGCGAATTTTGTCGTGAGAATACGAAAAAAAGATATAAATACTCTTCTTCATCAGGTCTCACGCCAGATTGCACGTCTAAGCGTTGAATATTCCGTTTTAGATCCCCAATTTTTAGAGGCATCGTCTAAAAATCACGGACAAAAAAGGCCTCTGGCTGCTCCTTCATCAACCCATAGTTCACTTGCTTTTCTGAAAATTGTTACTGAAATCAAGGAACCCGGCCGCTCCCCACGGCGTTATAGTGTTTGATGCGATAAAAAATCGCTGCGATATCAATAACAAACCCCTCCGCTATGCGCCATTTCACTTGGCTTGTGCTGGGCTTGTGACCGCTATCACAGTGTTTGGAGCGCTTTTTCCGGAGCATCTGACTGAGGCGGGCTACGCTTAAGCAGGAAAAACCACAAAGTGTGAGTTTTGCCACACTGACCACTGTAGACACGGCCGACAGTAGTGTACCGGTCTGAGAAACAAGGATGCCGACTAATGAGTGTCAACAAGAGTGCCAAAAATTCTCCACGTAAAATAACCTGTTCTGTGCTGGCCGGTATTTTACTGACTGTTTTATCGGCGGCGCTCATTGGCCCCGTGATGGCTGGCGATCGCGAACAAGCCAAACGCATTCATGACCGGCTGACCGGGGTGCCTCCCAGCGATGCTGTACTCACCGCCATGCAAGCCGATATCGCTGGAGGAAATGCCAACGCGGCAGCATTCCGGGCCATGGATCATCCTGATTTCTACCGGGTGACACTGAAAAATTTCATCACCCCCTGGACCAACGAAGCACAAACCGTATTCGCACCGCTCAATGATTACACCGCAACAGTGATTGGCATTATTCGTGATGACATCGATTTTCGGGAAATTCTCAGCGGCCCCACCTATAACGGCAACATCCTTTACACCGGCAGCACTGCGGGCTTAACGCCTTATTCCACCACGGACAATAATCATTACACCGAAATGGATCAGCAGGGCGTCGATTTACAGACAGACCTGATCCGAACCACCCAGACCTCCGGCAGCACGCTCGGCCTGCCTGCCAATGCACCGGCCGGTATCTTCAGCACCCGCGCTGCCGCCAAGGCATTTTTCGTGGACGGCACCAATCGCGCCATGTTCCGCTTCACCCTGCTCAATCATTTATGCAGTGACCTGGAACAGGTGAAAGACATCAGCTATACACCGGATCGTATTCGTCAGGACGTCTCGCGCAGCCCCGGCGGTGACAGCCGCATCTTCATGAACGCCTGTGTCGGCTGCCATAACAACATGGACCCCATGACCCAGGCCTTCGCCTATTACGATTATCAATACGACCCCGACACTGACCCCGAAGCAGAGAATGGCCAACTGGTTTACAGCGCTGGCGTGGTACAACCCAAATACCTGCAAAACAGTAATAACTTTGAATTCGGTTACGTCACCCTGGACGATAGCTGGAACAATTACTGGCGCACCGGCAGCAATAGCGCACTGGGCTGGGATACCAACGGCCTCGGCATTTCCAGCAGCGGTGCCGGTGCCAGTTCCATGGGTGCCGAGCTTGCCAACAGCGAAGCCTTCGCTCGCTGCCAGGTGAAAAAAGTCTTTAAGGCCGTGTGTCTGCGCGCACCCGCCGACGCCACCGACCGAGGCCAGATTGACACCATGATCGCCTCCTTCAAGACCAGTAGCTACAAACTAAAACAGGTCTTCGCTGAGTCCGCCGTATTCTGTAAGGGCAGCTAAACGGAACAATCATCGAGTCAGGGTTATTTCTCAGATTCACAAAAAGGTTTTTTTTGGAGCGCCACAATGAACATCCCATGCCGCAACACAACTGACACCAAACACCGGCCCTGGTTGCTGCTATTCACCCTGCTCGGTAGCTTGTTGCTATTGAGCGCTTGCGATAGCGTCCCCAACGAGCCCACCATCACCGGCGGTGGCGGCAGCGGCAGTACTGCCTCGCTCTACACGGGTGATGCCTGTAACGCAGCATCCACCGACCCGCTGGTGGTCGAACAAATCTGTAATTTCCAGACCGAATTCTGGGCCAAGATGCTTGATGTTAGCAACTGCGAAACCTGCCACAGCACTGAATCTGGCAGTCAGGAACCCTATTTTATGGACACCGCGGACATCAACACCGCATACGGCCAGATGATCAGCCGGAACTTGGCGGATTTCACCAATCCCGCCAACTCTGCCATCGTTGCCAAAATCAACACGGGCCACAACTGCGGCAGCTCCAGCACCTGTAGCGCCCTGGCCACCAACGCCATCACCTATATCACCAATTGGCGCGACGGGGGCGTCGCAGGCGCAGGCACCGGCAGCGGCACCAACGAGATCACCCTCACCCCACCCAGAATCAGGGACACCGGCTCTAGCAAAAACTTTCCAGACACGCCACCCACTGGCTTTGATGGTGTGCATACCCTGTTAAAAGACTACTGCGCCAATTGTCACCAAGAGTCAGCCGCCGTTGCACAAACACCCTTCTTTGCCGATGCCGACGTCACCATCGCCTACAGCGCCGTTGTCAGCAGCCAGAAAATTAACCTGGACATCCCCCGCGAGTCGCGTTTGGTGGCCCGCATGGACGAAGGCCATAACTGCTGGGCGCTGGACAGCACCCTCGAACAGGCCATGACCGAATCCCGCAAGGACTGCGCAGTCCTCATGGAACAGGCTATTGTCGCCTTCGCTGACCCCATTACCACCACTGCCGTGGATTCCAGCTGGATCATCAGCAAGGCCATGAGCCTGCTCGACGGCACTGTGGCCAGTGGCGGCACCCGCGACGATTCCAGCACTATCGCCCTTTACGAATTCAAGGCGGGTGCTGGTACCAACATTCAGGACAGCAGTGGTGTCGGCGTGCCGCTGGATCTCAAACTTTTTGGCACCGAAGGCACTGACTACCGGTGGGTGGGCGGCTGGGGCATTGAGTTCCTCACAGGTAATGCAAAAGCACAAGCAACCACCCAGAACAGTCGCAAATTGCTGACACAAATCCTCGGCAGTGGTGAATATTCCATCGAAGCCTGGGTGGTGCCCGCTAACGTGGCACAAGGTACCGCCGGTGATCCCGCACGCATCATCAATTACTCGGGCGGTTCCAACGAGCGCAACTTCACCCTCGGTCAGGCCGAATACCGCTATGAATTCATGAACCGCACTTCGGTAACCGACGCCAATGCCGCACCGTCATTCATTACCGATGACATGGATGAAGACCTGCAATCCACCCAGCAACATGTGGTGGTCACCTTTGACCTCAGCACCGGTCGCAAGGCGTATGTGAATGGCGTCGATGTGGCCACCATTGGCAACGACATGGGCGCGACTGACACACTGATCCCCGCTGGAAACCTGGCGAACTGGGATCAGACCTACGCCTTCAGCATGGGCAACGAAGCCGATTTCAATAAGCCCTGGGAGGGCAGATTGCGTCTGGTGGCGATTCATAACCGTGCCATGAGCGCGACTCAAATCACCCAGAATTTCGAAGCTGGAGTGGGACAAAAATTCTTCCTGCTGTTCAGTGTCAGCGCACTCATGAACGATCCGAACTGCTTCCTGGCCTCCGCCGTAACGACCGACAACCCTGATGGCGACCAGTGTTTCATCTTTGTCGTCGCCAGCCAGTTCGATAATTACAGCTATCTGTTCACCCAGCCCACTTTCGTCAGCCTCAATCCTGCCTTTACCCCCAACGGCACAATGATCAGAGCTATGCGCATCGGACTTAACGGTAAGGAACCCTCCACCGGCCAAGCTTACATCAACCTCGACGCCACCATTAACGCCACCGATTTCGACAGCACAACGGGCACCCAAACATTGTCTCAACTCGGCACCATCATCGCCCTGGAAAAAGGCGCGGGCAGTGACGAATTTTTCCTGACCTTCGAAAACTTCGATGGCAACCTGAATGCGCGCGTCGCAGCAGTGTGTGGCACCACCCTCACCTGCGCCAGCACTGCGGTGGATATCACCCCCTCACCTGCGGCCAATGGACTGCGCACTTTTGAGGAAATCCTCGCCTCCATGTCCGCCATGACCGGCGTCGACCCTTATCAGACCGTGCAATTCCCGAAGGTGCTCAACACCTACTTCGACGCCGTCACCAACACCGGCATCAAGCAACAATTGCCCACGGTAGAAAATCTGGGCGGTTTCCTGGCAGCCCACCAAATGGCCATCGCCCAGCTTGCCATCGCCTACTGCGATGCCTTAGTGGATGACAGCACGCTACGGGACAACTTCTTTGGCGCAGGCTTTGGTTTCAACTCGGATGTGGCCACGGCCTTTGGCAGCGGTGATTCGACCGCCAAAAATCAAATCGTCAATGCCCTGTATGACAACATGATCGCCATCGGCGGTACCGACCTGGCGGAAACGCCGACCCGCGCGGAGATCAAAATCGAATTGATCGGTCCCGATGACCCGGCCGCCGTGGCAGGGCATCCCGGCAACCTGTTCGACCGCCTGCTGAGCATCTGTACGGCAGATACAGGCTGCAACAATGACGCTGCCCGCACCCGTTCCGTGGTCAAGGCGCTGTGCACCAGCACCCTGGGCAGCGCACAGATGTTGATTCAGTAAGGCCGATACTAACGTCGACACAAACACCGGTACCACACACGAGATGAATTGAGGACAACGCAATGGGTAAACGAAGCGCTAAATACGGGACAAAACGTCAGACGAGGTTGCCTGACGACCCGCTCTTTCATCGGGATCACGCACGCCCCGTGACACGCCGCGATTTTCTGCGCCAGGGGTTTATCTCCGGCACCGGCGTCGCTATCGGCGGCTCCCTGTTCAGCCTGTTTGCCCATCCACGTGCCGCACAAGCGGCGCTATCATCGGATCTAAGCACCCTCGCTGCCAGTCTCGGCAACTGCACCCTCGGTGCTACCGGTGCCAACATTCCCTTTATCTGTTTTGATCTGGCCGGTGGTGCCAACACCATCGGTTCCAACGTCCTGGCGGGCGGGCAAAGTGGTTACCTTAACGACCCCATCAGTGTCGCGGGCTATCGTAAAATGGGCATCCCCGGCGACATGGTGCCCGGCGGCGTTGAACCCGCCGGATTCTCGGCCACCGGCACCAGCAATGGCGACTACACCGACACCACCCTCGGCCTGCCCTTCCACACTGACAGCGGTTTCCTGCGCGGCATTCTGGACAAGATCAATCTCACCGGCACCGCGCCTTTCATTAACGGCGCAGTGATCCCCGCCCGTTCCGACAACGACACTGGCAACAACCCGCACAACCCCATGTACGGCATCGCCCGCACCGGTTCCAACGGTGATGTGGTGACCCTGATCGGCTCGCGCAATTCCGAGTCAGGCGGCAACTCCATGGCCCCGGCCTTGAGCATCGACCCCGCCATTCGCCCCACCAAGGTCGATCGTCCCTCCGATGTCACCGGCATGGTGGATACCGGCGACCTCACTGCGGTATTGACCGAAGATGACGCCAAGGCGGTGATGGAATCCGTAGCACGCCTCAGTGAAAAGAAGATCGGGCGCATCACCGCAGACACCGTAATCAAGGATCTGGTGAACTGTGGCTACCTCAGCGCCGCCGATATTGCCGACCGTTTTATCGGCGTGGATGTGGATCCCGCCGGAGACACAGACATCGTCGGCGCCAGCGGCATTTTCAGCCAAGCCGAATTTGACAGCAACCGCGAATTCCGCAAAACCGCCTCGGTGATGAAAATGGTCATCGACGGCCATGCCGGAGCCGGCACCATCACCATGGGTGGCTACGACTACCACACCGGCGATCGTTTCACCGGCGAATTGCGTGATGAACGCGCGGGCCGGTGCATGGGCGCGTGCCTGGAATACGCCGCACTGCGCGGTCAACCACTGATGCTGTACGTGTTCAGTGACGGCTCCGTGGCCAGCAATGGTGCCCTTGACAATTCCATAGACGGACGCGGCAAAGGAGAGTGGACCGGCGACAATTCTTCCACTGCCGGTGCCTTTTTTCTGATTTACAACCCGGCAGCCAATGGCGGTCAGGCCACACTGTTCAGCGGCGACAACCTGGGTGCGGAACGCCACCAGCAACTCGGCTGGTTTCGCTCCGACGGCTCAGTGGAAACCGCCTCCAGCGTGGCCGCCAACAACGTCAACCTGCTGGTAGATACGGTGGTGATGAATTACCTGGCCCTGCATGGCAGTGACTACCGCACCACTTACCGCAGCTTGTTCCCCGACAACGATCTAGGCACCGATGCCCACATGATGAGCCTCACCGCCTTCAACCCCATTCGTTGAATCGTCAATAGCCTGATAGGGTGGACATGTTTTTTTGCCCACGCGGGAATTCGGGACACCGCAACGCGTGGGCACACAAAACGTGCCCACCCTACAATTGTTAAAAAATACGCAGCCCGGACTCCGTCACCACCCCGTCCAGGGACACATCCCAGCTCTGGCTCAGCAGACCTTCCGCACAGCATTGCAGATCAAACGCCACCCCCAACATACGCGGTTTACGCCAGCACTGGCGACGGCGCAAAAAACTGAACGTGCGGTCATAAAAACCACCACCCATACCCAGCCGGTTACCGGCGGCATCAAAACCGACCAGAGGCGTCAGCACCAAATCCAGACGCATAAGCTGTATGACATGGCGCGAATGCATCACCGGTTCCGGAATACCAAAACGATTGGCCACCAGGGTATCGCCAGGCGCGTAGGGTAAAAAATGCAGGTGGTTATGATGGATGGTGCTGAGCACGGGTAAGTACACGGTTTTGCCCATGGCCCAGGCCCGCCCCATCACTCCGCTGAGATCCAGCTCACCGTCGTTGGGCAGATAGCAGGCAATGTGCTGTGCGGCACGAAACAAGCGATGGTTTGCCAACCGCTGCGCGACAGCTTCACTGCGCCGGGCATATTCGTGAGGAGTGAGAGCACGCCGCGCCTGTCGCAATTGTAGGCGCTGCTGCTGACGTGAAGCCAAGCTGCGCATTACAGAGCAAGTCTATCAGAGGAATAAATAAGGGACATCACCAAAAAAAGAGGCGTCCCCCACAGGTGCCGGTTGCATCGTCGCTCTTGGATCCGGAGCGATAAAGTGGGAACAACAGTCGACGTATCAGGCTTTCCGAAGCACGGACGTGCACACAACACCGACGTAATGTCCCCAACAGGGTTAAGCATAGGCCAAGAAA
>CAYNYJ010000034.1:0-35948 GCA_964401355.1 uncultured Ectothiorhodospiraceae bacterium
ACAGTATTATGAAATGCACATCATACAAGGCGGAAAAGGGTAGCGTCCCGAATGGCACTGAAACAACACGTCAACCCGTGCATGAAGAGGCTCTGCGCGTGGGGGTGAGATTATGAGCCGAAATTTGCCGCTGAGTCGTTTTCTGCAAACGCTGGACATTGTTGCCCGTGAGGGCAAACATCTGGTTTATAGTTGGGGCCGTCTGTATGCGCACCCCATCAATACCGACTGGGTACGAGGGCTGGAATCCAGTGGTTCCAACGATTTCTGGATACCGGGTGATCCTGCCCGATGGGTGCAAGCCAGGAGTGACAATGCGGAGCTAACGGGGCAGTAGTGATCGGGTATAAACAATGCGTATAATTGGCAAACGACAAATTCGTTCAATAGCGGAGAAAGCTTCCGGTGCCCTGTTAAAACAGGGTGCTGTTTTTAATGATGAAATTCATCGGTTGCCAACGGGAGCCGTTACTTATTTCCCGAAAGGGATTTATCGATATAAAACGAACGAAGAGGCTAATGCTCACTGGGATTTATGCATGATTGAAGGGATGGCTAGAAATGCCAACAACTGAACTATCCATGCGCCTTACTCCCTCACAAGTCAAAGCCATTCAGCGAGCAACGACCGAAGTGTTCGGCACTCAGGCCAGTGTATGGCTGTTTGGCTCCCGCGTTGATGACAATAAACGGGGGGGCGATATCGACCTATTGGTTCAACCTGAGGGTGCTTCAGCGCGAGAAATATTGTTACGGAAAATTCGCTTTCTCACAAAACTCGAACGATTGCTGGGGGAGCGTAAGGTTGATGTCGTTATCGAGGCTCCTGATGACCAACGCCCGATAGTACGCATAGCGCACAAACAAGGGATCCAGTTATGACAGACAAGCCGGAAATTCTGGCATTGCAGCAGTCCTACTCAACTTGCCGTATGCACCAGGAAGCGCTTTGCGAGGCTTTGGTCGATCTGGATCAAAGTGATTTGACGGAGAAAATGTTACAAAACCTTGACAAGGAACAGCGCAGGCTACTGGATCAATTTGCCTATCGCTATATACGACTACAGGACGATATGGGGAACAGACTACTGAAATCGGTATTGCTTGCCCTGGGAGAAGATATCGCAGCGATGCCAGTGATTGATCGTCTCAATCGCCTAGAGCAACTCGAATGGCTACCGTCTGCAGAGGAATGGATGGGTTTACGCAAGATACGCAATAACTTCACCCATGAATATCCTGAAACGGCCGAGGAAAGGTTTGCCAGGATCACGTTGGCAATTCAATCAGCGCGCAGAATATCTGATATATTTGACGAAATTGGCAAGAAAATAGTGCAACGTTTCCCGGAACTGAAAACTGAAATATGAAAGCCTTATTTTTTTCATTACAGGCAGGTAAGCCCTTTAGCAAATGATGCAAGAAACAAGACCTGACCCGAATGGCACTTCCTTAAGGATATTTTCCTTATAAATCAATTATGTATGCACTTATTTTATACCAATATTTTTACTTCAGTTGTTGGCGATGATTTTGAAAACACTATAAATATAGGTGAAACGGCTTTTTTCTAAGAATCAATATAGGTTTAAAGAGAAAAGGGGGCGCTACCCTTATTGCCTATGAGGGCAATATGAGAAAGACTTGTATACAACAGATTGAACAATATCAGTTATCAGTTATCAGTTATCAGTTATCAGTTATCAGTTATCAGTTATCAGTTGTTAGTTGTTAGTCATCAGTCAAAAGACTAACGAAGTGAGATTTGAAGATTTAGAAGTATGGAAACGCTCATCGCAGCTATCAGTTTCAATATACAAAGAGTTGTCGAACTTAAAAGATTATGGTTTTAAAGATCAAATCACCCGTTCTGGCTTGTCAATACAGAGCAATATCGCAGAAGGCTTTGGCAGATCAGGCGACAAAGAAAAACGTAATTTTATAAATTATAGCAAAGGCTCCTGTGCAGAATTACGTACACAAATCTATGTTGGTATTAAAGTTGGATACATTAACAAAATCATAGGAAAAGAGTGGATTTCAGAAACAGAAGAGATCTCTAAAATGCTAACTGGATTAATGAAATATTTGAGTTGTGAGTTGTGAGTTGTGAGTCGTGAGTCATCAGACTAAAGACTAAAATCATGCAAACCGTAAAAGCCCTGTACAAAAAAGGAAATATTCAGCTTCTGACACCAATTCAAGGGGTAGATGAAGCAGAGCTTTTTATCATTGTTCTCGATAAAGATGAGCAAGTAACGGCGCAGACAAAAATGTATCAACCGCAACAGGCCAGCTCCGAACAGGATTTCCAATCAATAGGATCAGCAAGTTTTTTCGAGGGTAACGAAGACAACAATGTAGATTGGGAGGATTTTTTCAATGCTAAACCTCGGTGACATCGTTCTGCTGGCTTTCCCGTATACTAATCAGAGAGGCAGTAACGTCCGCTCAGGTTTAGTGGTCGGTACTTGATGAACGAAACGGATATCACCCTTATTAATATTGATGTGCTCACTTATGCAGGGAGGTTTGGAAAAGGGTAGCGTCCCCTTTTGTCCCTTTTACCTATTTGTAGCCTGAAACTTGTAGCCTGAAACATAAGTTATGTCAAAAGATCCCATTGCCCCTAAAATAAAACAACGGCACCAAAAAATCTGATTATGCGATTAACAGCGAACCAAATTGATTTTATTCGACAACTGACAACACAGTTGGCCGGAGATCGTGCGCAAGTCCGTGTATTTGGTTCCCGTCTGGACGATACTGCGAAAGGGGGCGACCTTGACCTATTGCTGGAATTGTCAGAGCCGGTAGAAAACCCGGCAATGCTCGCGGCGCGCATGTCAACAAAAGTGTCGCGAAAAATGTATGGGCGCAAGGTGGATGTACTTATAAGTGCTCCTAATCTCAAGAAGCTACCGATTCATGAAATCGGACATAGGGAAGGAAAGCTTCTGTGAAAATAGATAATAAAACCCGGCTGCGCATCCAATTCTTATCACGCGTGGTGGCAAAAGAGCGGGATCACCTGCTTGTTACAGATCAGCGCCTGTTTAGTCTGCCGTTTGATATTGGGCGTGTAAAACAAATGGATGACGATGTTGATTTGGCTGAACGTGTTGAAGCGTTTGTTGGGCGATTTGGTCGCTTGCAGGATACGTTAGGAGACAAACTTTTACCCATGCTACTCACTGCCCTGGGTGAGCGGACTGCGGTATTTATAGACAACCTTGATAGAGCGGAAAGACTGGGATATGTCGATTCAGCAGATGAATGGATGAGTATCCGTAATTTAAGGAATCAAATGGTGCATGAGTATATAGAAGATCCACTCATCCTCGTGAGTGCCCTGCAAGCGGGCCACAATTACGTTCCGACATTAGAGCAAGTAACGAATAACATGCTCAATGAAATACACTCGCGACTGGGTGAGGAAGGCTAAAACCAAAAAAAGGGAATAACAATGGACTGTGATAGATGCGAGCAAGGTGTGATGGAATCCGGAAAAGCCCCGGTTGCCCGTTAAATGGGAGAGATTGTTGTACTTGTCCGGGATGTTCCCGCCTAGGTCTGCTAGGATTGTGGCGAATATCGGCTGGAGGAATCTGTGGTCGTCAGAATAAAGGAAATTGTTAAGGATGTGCTGATACCAAAGGCAAGGAATATCATAACAAGCTATGAAGCAGAATTAAGCAGATAGTGTTGTGGTCAACCAATACCAGATATTTTGTTAAGTCCCTTTTTATAATCCATTGGCGTCTTGTAACCTAATGTCGAATGCAGGCGAATGGCATTGTAGTACACCGCCACATATTCCTGTACATCGGCTATTGCCCTGGTCCGTCATCCCGGCGCTTGTGCCCCAGAGGGTAAATGCCGGGATCCAGGGTTTTGAGTAAACTAGTGAACAGATCAGAATAGAATGAGCATGCGAAATATAAATACAGTAATAGTCACCGGCGGAGCCGGCTTCATCGGCTCCGCCGTGGTAAGACAGTTCATCAACGAAACGGACGTCAGCGTCGTTAATGTCGATGCACTCACCTATGCGGGCAACCTGGAATCTTTAGCGTCGGTATCGGATCATCCCCGTTACTGTTTTGAGCATGCCGATATCTGCGACAAGGCTGCGATGAAACGCATCTTTCAAGAACATCAACCCGATGCGGTCATGCACCTGGCAGCGGAAAGTCATGTGGATCGTTCCATCGACGGCCCCGCAGAATTTATCGAAACCAATATCATGGGTACTTACACTTTGCTTGAAGTCGCTCGGCAGTATTGGCAAGAACGTCGCCAAACATCGACCACGAATGACGGTGAATATTTTATTTTTCACCACATCTCCACCGATGAAGTCTTCGGTTCCCTGGGGGAGGAGGGCTTGTTCACGGAAACCTCGCCTTACCAGCCAAACTCCCCGTACTCTGCCAGTAAGGCATCGTCCGATCATTTGGTGCGCGCCTGGCATCACACCTACGGCTTGCCCATTGTGATGACCAATTGCTCAAACAACTATGGGCCTTACCAGTTTCCTGAGAAGCTTATTCCCCTGGTGATTCTCAACGCGAAGCAGGGTAAGCCGATCCCGATTTATGGCAAGGGCGACAATGTGCGGGATTGGCTTTATGTGGATGATCACGCGCGGGCATTGCGTCGCGTGTTGGACAGCGGGAAAATCGGTGAGACCTACAACATCGGCGGCCACAACGAGAAAACCAACTTGGATGTAGTTCATGGCATTTGCGAAATACTGGATGAACTTCTGCCAGACTCTGAACACCGCCCCCACGCGAACCTGATCACGTTTGTTGATGACCGTCCCGGTCATGATCAACGCTATGCAATTGATGCCAGCAGGATTGACAGTAAACTCGACTGGACACCGGATGAAACGTTCACCACCGGCCTGAAAAAAACCGTTCAGTGGTATCTTGAAAACCGGACATGGTGTTCACACGTGCAAGATGGAAGTTATGCGGGTGAGCGACTTGGTTTAACGCTGGGGGCGACACAATGAAAGGCATTATCCTCGCGGGCGGCTCCGGCACCCGGCTTTATCCCACGACCCAGACGGTGTCCAAACAATTGCTCCCGGTCTATGACAAGCCAATGGTCTACTACCCATTGACCACATTAATGCTAGCGGGCATTAAAGATATCTTGCTGATTTCCACCCCCCAGGACACTCCCCGGTTTGAACAATTGTTTGGCGATGGCCGTCACTGGGGGCTGAACATGAACTATGCGGTACAGCCTTCACCGGATGGGCTTGCGCAGGCTTTTATTATTGGCAAAGAATTTATCGGTAACGATTCTTGTGCATTGGTGTTGGGTGACAATATTTTCTATGGCCACAATCTTGCTGGCCTGGTGGAAGCTGCCGCGCAAAAAACCGCCGGTGCTACCGTGTTCGCTTATCCCGTGAGTGATCCGGAGCGTTATGGTGTCGTTGAATTTGACAGCAATGGAAAGGCGATCAGTCTTGAAGAAAAACCGGAAGAGCCAAAATCACGTTATGCCGTGACCGGTCTTTATTTTTATGACAATCAAGTCGTTGATATCGCCGCGACAATCACCCCTTCGGCACGGGGTGAGCTTGAAATAACCGACGTCAACAAACGCTATCTGGAAATGGGAAGCTTGTCTGTTGAAAACCTGGGGCGAGGCATGGCCTGGCTGGATACCGGTACCCATGACTCACTGCTCGAAGCTGCTGCCTTTGTCGAAACCATCGAAAAGCGACAGGGGCTAAAAATCGCCTGTCCCGAGGAAATCGCCTATCGGAAAGGCTACATCACCGCGGAAGCGTTACACGAACTCGCACAGCCGCTGAAGAAAAATGGTTATGGCCAGTATCTACTGCGTATCCTCGAAGAAACCGTCTATTAATAATCATTCGATGAAAGCCACACCCACCGCAATACCCGATGTTATTGTTATCGAGCCAACCGTGTTCGGAGACGAACGTGGTTTTTTCTTTGAAAGCTACAATGAAAAAATGTTCACCGAGTTGACTGGGATAAAGCCTAACTTTGTGCAAGATAATCATTCGCGTTCAGCACGAAACGTACTGCGTGGATTGCATTACCAAATCAAACAACCTCAAGGGAAGTTAGTGCGCGTCACCGAGGGCGAAGTGTTTGATGTGGCGGTAGACTTAAGAAAAGATTCACCAACATTTGGACAATGGGTTGGCGAGCGCCTGTCAGCGCAGAACAAAAAGCAGATGTGGGTGCCTGAGGGTTTTGCCCATGGGTTTCTGGTTCTTTCTGAACACGTAGAATTTCTCTATAAAACCACAGATTACTACGCGCCAGAACATGAAAGATCTATTGTCTGGAATGATGAGGAAATTTCCATTGACTGGCCCCTCGACAAAGTAGACAGCCTCAACTTGTCAGAAAAAGATGCGATGGCGGGAGCTTTTAAGGATGCGGAGTATTTTGCATGAGTATGAGTGATGCTTTATTGCCGGATCATTCCTTTGCACCGAAAAGAGTGTTAATAACAGGTGCAAATGGCCAAGTCGGGTGGGAATTACAGAAAACTGCGCTTGCAGGCATTGAGGTCATTGCACAGGATCGGAATTCTATGGATATCCGTGAGCAGGATCAAATTAATAAAATTATAGCTGAGTTATCTCCAGATATAGTCATTAATGCAGCAGCCTATACCGCCGTCGATAAAGCAGAGCGGGAGCCTGAACTCGCCTTTGCAGTAAATGCGGCGGGGGCAGGTTATCTCGCCAAAGCCTGCCATGGTCAGGGCGTGCGCCTTATTCATATATCGACGGACTTCGTGTTTGATGGCACCCAGGCAAAATCTTATTTGCCAGGTGATCTGCCTAACCCGCTAAGCGTTTATGGGGCCAGCAAGTTAGAGGGTGAAAAACAAGTTAACAAATTTACTCATGGCCAAGCTATTATTATACGCACAGCATGGGTTTACTCCGCTCATGGAAATAACTTTGTGAAAACCATGTTGCGCCTGTTTAAAGAACGAACAGAGCTTAATGTGGTGGTTGACCAAATTGGGACACCCACTTGGGCTAATGGCTTGGCTCATATCATATGGAAGATAATGGCAAAACCGAACGTTCGAGGGATATTTCACTGGGCGGATGCCGGGGTGGCGAGTTGGTACGATTTCGCTGTTGCTATTCAGGAAGAGGCATTGATGATTGGATTGTTGGATAAGCCCATTGATATTGTGCCTATACCGAGTACATCATATCCACTCCCTGCGCCAAGGCCGAGTTCAGTCGTTTTAGATAAATCATCTCTTTTTGAAATGCTTGATTGTGTAGGGAATAGTTTTGCCAGCCGACACTGGAGAGCATCACTCAGAGAGATGTTGAAAGAACTGAGGTATGGTTATAGTGGACAGGTTGAAAAGGGGGCTGATCCAAATGGCAGGGCGGTATGACAAAGAAGGCAAACAATAGAAAGGTCAAGGTGCTGTTTTCCAAAAAAAACTTGATTAATCACTACTCCAATATTCTCGGGTACTAGAATGAATATTGGATTTTACATTCTGGGTAAAAAAGGATACGTCGCGTTATGTGAGTTTGTAAAATATTTTGGATCAGACTCTGTGGCATTTGTGGTTGCGGCGCGAGACGGCAGTATTGAGAATGATTGGTACAGCGAAATAATCAAAATGAATCATGCGAATGGGTTAAATTCTTTCACAAGAAATGAATTTAATAATGATTCTCTACCTAATTCGGATTTTAACTTCGCCATAGGATGGCGTTGGTTGATTAAAGAGCCTGCCAATTTAGTAGTTTTTCATGATTCTTTACTACCTAAATACAGAGGGTTTTCACCGTTAGTGAATATGCTGATAGATGGTTGTGATGAAATAGGGGTTACTGCACTGATTGCTTCAGATGAATATGACAAGGGTGCAATCATTTATCAGTCAAGAAAAAAAATAACATACCCACTAAAAATATCGGACGCAATAGAAAAAATCATCCCCTTGTATACTGAGCTAGCAATAAAAATAGCAGAAGATATAAAATCGGATGGTGACTTGAATGTATTTCCACAGGATGAAAGCTTGGCAAGCTATAGTTTATGGCGAGATGAGACTGATTATTTTGTGAACTGGCTTGAAAACTCACATAAAATACAGAGACTCGTAGATGCTGTTGGATCACCTTATCGTGGTGCACTTACATTCTTGAACGGTAAAATTGTTCGACTCCTCAAAGTGGAACCATTAGATGATGTGATAGTAGAAAACAGAGTTTCGTCAATAGGGAAAGTAATTTTTTCAAAAGATGACAATCTTGTTGTTATATGTGCCGAAGGTCTTTTGAAGGTAACCGAAATTCGTTCATATGAGGATCATGCTTTGGTAGAGAAAGTCCCATTTAGATCTAGGTTTGAAAATAGAAAATGAGTTACGATATTCCATTTAATCGTCCACCTTATCTTGGCAATGAAGACCAACACGTTCTTTCGGCCATGCGTAGTGGTAAAATATCAGGCGATGGTGAGTATAGCCTGAAATGTCAGAAATATTTTGAGGTGCAATTGGGGTGTGCTAAAGCTTTATTGACGCCATCTTGTACGCAGGCATTGGAAATGGCTGCGTTGCTAATTGGTATCAGGGCAGGCGATGAAGTTATTATGCCAAGTTATACTTTTGTCAGCACAGCCAATGCTTTCGTCTTGCGAGGCGCAGAAATTGTATTTGTTGATATTCGACCAGACACTATGAATATCGATGAGCGACTTATAGAGGCAGCTATTACGTCCAAGACAAAAGCTATCGTACCTGTTCACTACGCAGGGGTAGCGTGTGAGATGGATGCGATTATGGCTATAGCCGATCGCCATGGTTTGTATGTTATTGAGGATGCAGCCCAGGGAATGATGGCGGCCTACAAGGGAAAAAAGCTAGGCACCATTGGTCATTTAGGCGCCTATAGTTTTCACGAAACAAAGAACTACACCAGTGGTGGGGAAGGTGGCTTATTAATTATTAATGGCGAACAGTTTTGCGAGCGTGCCGAAATTATCCGTGAAAAAGGTACCAATCGTAGCCAGTTTTTCCGTGGCATGGTGGATAAATATTCATGGATTGATGTTGGAAGCAGCTATTTGCCGAGTGAATTACAAGCGGCTTATTTATGGGGCCAGTTAGAAAAGGTGGATGAAATTAATCAAAATCGACTAAAGTCCTGGGAAGTATATTGTCATGCATTAAAACATCTTGAAGTCGCAGGCAAGCTGGTTTTGCCGACTATTCCGCACGCCTGTAAACATAATGCGCACATGTTTTACCTGAAGCTTAGAGACCTAAGTCAACGGACAGCATTAATTGATTACCTTAAGGTTTATAATATTATGTCGGTGTTTCACTATGTACCTTTACATTCGGCGCCTGCCGGGAAAAAGTTTGGTATATTTTTCGGGGAAGATAATTACACGACAAAAAACAGCGAACAATTAGTGCGTCTGCCGTTATATTATGGAATGGAGCAGAAGAGTATCGAATCTGTAGTTGAATCGGTAGTAGGTTTTTTTAATTGAACGGAAAAAATATTTTACAGTTTTCAATAGGGCCAATTGGTGCAGCCGCACTAAGTTTTATTACCTTACCAATAATTTCTTGGTTTTTCTCAATTGAGGACATTGGCCGGCTGGCCATGTTGCAGGTATATATTAGTTTTAGTGTGACGATTTTTAGTTTGGGTATGCATCAAGCTTATGTTAGAGAGTATTTTGAGGTCGATGATAAAGCTGGGTTGTTAAAGATGGCAGTACTGCCGGGATTGGTGCTGTTAATGATGGTGGTCTTTATTATTGGTCTATCGCCATTTTCTATTTCTAATCTTGCGTTTGATGTTGAGTCAACATTAATTTCATCTATGCTTTTTTTAAGTATTTTAGCGGCTTTTCTTATCAATTTTTTAACCCATGTTCTACGAATGCAAGAACGAGGTTTGGCGTTTTCGGCAACACAGGTGATCCCTAAAACGCTGTTTTTAGGTGCCGTTGTCATCATCATTTCGCTAAACTTTGAATGTGATTTTGAAAACCTGATTTTGGCTATGACTGCGGCAACGTATGCATCATTAATTGGTTTTTCTTGGTTTTGTAAAGCTAGTTGGTTGCCGGCTATAACCGCAAAAATAGATCGAGATTTACTTCTCAAAATGCTTAGGTTTAGCCTCCCATTAGTTGCAGGTGGACTAGCATATTGGGGTTTGACAACGATGGATCGTTTCTTTTTGCGCGCGTTAACAAGCTTTGAAGAACTGGGCTTATATGCCGTTGCCGTTAGTTTTGCTGGAGTAGCAGCTGTATTTTCGACTATTTTTTCAAATTTGTGGCATCCAATCGTATTTAAATGGATAAAAAAGGGAGTGGAGCACGAAAAAGTACAAGTAGTTATTGAAAATATGTTTTTGGGCGTCACCTTTATTTGGACAATACTAGGTACCTTCTCATGGTTGATACCCTACCTCCTCCCTTCGAGTTATCTATCGATTGAATACCTAATTGTTGCTTGTGCGGCTGCTCCATTATTATATATGTTATCCGAAACTACTGTCGTTGGTATTGGGGTAATGAGAAGGACATCTTTTTCGATGCTGGCTTCGGTTGTAGCATTTATTGTAAATGCAGTATTGAATTATTTTCTTATAGTACCTTATGGTGCATCTGGCGCGGCTATGGCTACAGCGTTAGCATTTTTTATATTTTTTATGATAAGAACGGAGTCTAGCGCATACTTATGGAGAGAATTTCCGCGGGTAAAAATATACATAATGACTATAGCTTATCTTGTTGCCACTATTGTAATGGTTATAACTAAGGCAAAAATTGATTATTATTTTGTCATTTGGCTTTTATTATTCGCCCTAAGCTTGTTTGTCTATAAAGATAGAGTTGTTAAATCGCTGTCGTATTTGAAAACCTATAGAATGAACGAGATATAAGTTATGTTGCTAATTCACGGGGCATTGCCATTAGGTGGCATCGAAACATTTTTTGTCAGGTTAGCGGAAGAAAGAAGTAAAAAAGGGTTGACAACAAAAGTTCTCCTTTTGTCAGATAGGGGGGCAAGTGATCCTGAGTTATTAAAGAAAATGAGTCGCTATGCAACGATATATTTCAAAGATGACGTATTCTTTCGCGTCCCGATATTTTTGTTTTGCATTACTCTATTAACACCTGTAAGAAAAAAAGAATTAGATGATATGTTATCTGGAATCGAACAAATTCATGTTGCGAATGGTCGGAATGCGATGTTGGCTAATCGGCTTGTCAAATTAAGTAATGTCAATTTATTGTTAACGGTTGGTTTTTATCACTCGTTAGAGTTTTTGTGGGGGAATAACTATATTCCGTATTTCGAAAAAATCCACAGAAAGTTTGTCTTTGATGTTCTCCCGAAAGAAAATATTCTAGTTTTTAGTGGTAGTATTATTGAGTTATATCAGAAAAAAGGCAGGGTTAACTTAGTAGGAGCAAACACCTTTAGAATTGGAGTTGTTAGCGGTGCTAACGTACAAAATGGAAGCCAAAAGAGATATAAGAAAGATAGTAAAACATTAAGAATATGCTCTGTTGGGCGGCTAGTTGAGTTTAAGACTTATAACTTATGGATGATTGACGTTATTTTCTCATTAATAGCTGATGGGGTTGATGTTGAATACGACATATACGGTGATGGTCCCCTGTATCAAGAAATACAAGATAAAATATCACGACTCAATTTGGTCGATAATATTCATCTGAAAGGCCAACTAATTTACAGCAATTTTGGCAAAATTATAACGAATTATGATCTTTTTATTGGAAGTGGTACGGCGATCATTGAGGCATCATCACTTGGTGTTTGTTCTATAGTTGGTGTTGAGTCAATACAAAGTCCACAGTCATATGGTTACTTTACGAGTTGCGCTGATTTTGATTATAACTTGGGTTCTTTAGATATTGAAAAGGTACCGGTGCAAGGTTTGATTAAGAAGTTTATAGCAATGGCTGTTTCTGAAAAGAATGAACTGTCGAAAGAGCATGTCGATGTGATGAGTCAATTTTATATAGAGACATGTTCAGATAACTTTGAAAAGCTCAAAGATTACGCAACGCTGCAAGAAGAATTCATTGTAAACGGTTTTTTTTATGAAATTAATACACTTTTTCACAAAATATTAAAAAGGATTTTAAAAAGTCATCCTCTTAATTTTAAATATGGAAATTAAATTAGAGTGTGGTGGTTAAGTAATACTTGTTATAGCTTAGTGGGATTTTGTGCAATTTTCCGAGAAATTGCTAGCGAGTGCATTGATGTTAATTGCCCCTCTAAAAGGTTGGTTCATATATATGTTAGATTTTTGTGGCTAGCCGCAAAATCTGATTTCAAAAGGATAAGTCTTTAATGTGTGGTCTCGCCGGTTTTATTTGGGTTGATAAGATTGGCTCAACGTTTTCATCACAGTTGAATGCGATGCTAAAGCCTATTTACCACCGTGGCCCTGACGATAGTGGGACTTGGTGTGATGATCAATATGGTGTTGGGTTGGGACATCGTCGTCTTTCAATTCTTGAGCTTACATCTGCAGGCAGGCAGCCTATGGAGAGTGTCTGTGGAAAATATGTAATAGTTTTTAATGGTGAAATATATAACTACTTAGAGTTGCGTAAAACGCTCGAAAAACAAAATCATCTTCCTGCGAATGGATGGCGCGGTCATTCTGATACTGAGACATTGTTAGCTTGTTTTTCTGCTTGGGGGATTAAAAAAACACTTCAGGCCTGTGTCGGGATGTTCGCACTAGCGATATGGGATAATTATGAAAAATGTTTGACTCTTGCGCGTGACCGTATTGGTGAAAAGCCGCTCTACTACGGTTGGCAAGGCAATACGTTTCTTTTTGGATCGGAATTAAAATCTTTACGTGAGCACCCTAGTTTCAATGGTGATATGAATTGGCATGCCGCAAGTTCGTTTCTTCGCTTTAATTTTATACCTGCACCTTCGACAATATATCAGGGTATACACAAACTGGTGCCAGGCACGTTTCTGAAATTGACTCAGCGAGATGTTCAACTACGCTCTATACCTTCGCCAGAATATTATTGGTCGCTGGGTGAGGTGGCAACTTCCGGTCTAGAGAGCCCGTTCACTGGAAGCTACGCGGATGCGGTGGATGAACTGGAAGTGCTGGTACGTCAATCTGTACAGTTACAATCAGTAGCAGATGTTCCCGTGGGCGCATTCTTATCTGGTGGTATAGATTCATCCATCGTTGTTGCTATGATGCAGTTGGCGGCTTCCTCAAAAGTGACCACATTTTCGATAGGCATGCCTGATAAAAATATGGATGAATCGAAACATGCGGCAGCGGTTGCAAAGCATTTAGCTACTAACCATGTTGAACATATTATTCAGCCAGCCGAAGCGCTGGATTTGATTCCGCGTTTGTCTGATATTTGGGATGAACCATTTGCGGATAGTTCCCAAATCCCAACATACCTAGTATCCCAGTTGGCGAAAAAGGAAGTTACAGTTGCGCTAACAGGTGACGGTGGGGACGAGTTCTTTTTGGGTTATTCACAATATAAACTATATCAGAAAATATGGCGGACGAAATGTTTTAAAAATCTGCCTTGGGGGTTGGCTTTTTCCATAGCTTCATTGCTAAAGAAGAATCAAAAGGTTTCATCAGTTCTAAGGCATTCACAAGATGTAGTGAACGCATGGCGTAATTCTGATGCGCAGGCATTGGCACGCAACTGGTTTGATAGATATCGGGAGGGTAAAGTTCCTTTGACAGAGCAGAGAGGGATAAAAATGTTAGATTTCCCAATTCTAGCTGATACTTCGTCAACTGCGGCGCTATGGGATGCGGGTACCTACTTAACGGATAATATTATGGTAAAAGTAGACCGCGCAGGGATGGCGCATAGTTTAGAAACTCGTGCTCCCTTGCTTGATCATAGGATTATCGAGTTCTCTTTTCGTTTGCCTCTTGAGTTTAAACTTAGTAATGGCGTGGGCAAAAGAGTGTTGCGTGATGTACTGTATCGACAAGTCCCAAGAAAAATTGTCGACAGACCTAAAATGGGATTTTCTATACCATTAACAGCGTGGCTTAAAAAAGATTTGCGTCCCTGGGCAGAAAACTTAATAAATCAAATTCCAGATGATTCTGAATATTTTAATAAACGGATGATTGATATTATGTGGCGTCAGCACGTGACAGGTAAGCGTAATCATACTGAACGGTTATGGGGAGTATTGAGTTTATTGTCATTTTACAATAAGTCGTTCTAATAGCATGTTAATTGTCGCGAAATATTTGTCAAAATATACCGAGATGTCAAAAGTAGGCATTATGGTGACTATTAATTCTCTAAATACCCAAACAGGATGCCGTAGTGTTAAGTTGGCTATTATCGTTTCTCTTGTTTTCCTGGGTTATGTTTCGTGATGTCTTATGTCGTTAGTGGCTATGGTGGCTGCGCTAAAATGTTAGCCATGCCTTTGTTTAAGAAATTATTGCTCATATCTATGGCATTGTTGTATGCATATATAATATTGTATCTGCCAATTCTTACATCGAAAGATTCAGCTTCTTACTATAAGTATGCTGATATTGCAATGGTGGAATTATTTCGCGCGTTTGAGAATGGCGTTATTAGCGGATTATTGCGTGAACCTGTTTGGCTGTTATTGATATCGTTTGTATCATATATATTCGCTTGGAATCATGATTACGTCTTATTTAGCATAAGTTTTTTTTCATCATTTATAGTGGCATATTCAGCTTTTGGTAGAGTTAAGTGGGGCGCGAGCGCAGTTGTAGTAGTGCTTTTGCTTGCGTCTTCATTTTTTATTAGTAATTTCGTAACTCATCTTAGAGAGGGTGTTGCCTTGGCTGTTTTTTTGATGGGTCTTAATACAAGGACTCCGTTTATAAGAAGTTTAATTTTGTCTATTACGCCTTTTATTCATGTGGCATTTTTTATCATTTTAAGTATGTATTATTTCTCAATATTTTTATCAAGATTAAAGGCGAGAAAAGTTGTTGTACATTTTTTGGCATTTGCAGGAATGATAATAATGTCTGTTGTGGTTAATGCTATTTTAGAAGGCGGTAATATCAGGCAGTCTTCAGCCGAAAATATTGTGTCGGGTTCGGGTTCGGGTTTTTTGTATTGGCTGATTTATCTGTTGGCTATAAGTTCAATTTATATTTTTTATAAAAAACGGTCTTACACCGTCATGTCTTTGATGTCTTTGTTTGTTCTTATGTTTTATATTATGAACTATCACTATTTTTATGCGGCGGCAAGAATATTAGAGGTTGGTCTGTTTTTTGTTGCAATTTCTGCCGCGGGCGCTGGATATGTAGAAAAATATTTTTTCATTATCTATTTTAGTTTGTTTGTGTCATTTGATTGGTTGTTAAGGTTGAGTATGGATAATTTTGGTTTTTAGTTTTGAGGAAAGTTGGAGTATTGTCGGTGGGTAATAAATATGTGATCTACACGGCTTTATTCGGCGACTATGATTGTTTGAATGATGTCGTTGAGGCTGATGAAAGGTGTGATTTTATATGCTTTACAGATGATAGGTTCTTAAAATCTAAAACGTGGAAAGTAGTGTATATTAAACCGTATTTAAGTTCATCTATGATGAATAGGGTCATCAAAATACTGCCACATAATTATTTGGCTCGCTACATGGCAAGTATATATGTGGATGCAAATATTCTCATCAAAAAAACACCTATTTTTCTATTTGAAAACAATTTGTCTACACATGGCTTTTGGGCATATCGCCATACAGTTAGAGACTGTATATATTCTGAGGGTTTCGCGTGCGTAAAATCTAGAAAAACAAAGTGCAACCCAGTCATAAGTCAATTGGGAACATATTTGAGGGAGGGGTTTCCTGGGAATTATGGGCTTACGGCTAATCGAGTTTTAATTCGAAATCACAATGATGAAATGGTCATTTCATTGATGGATAAGTGGTGGATAGAGATGAACAAACAAACTCAAAGAGATCAGCTGAGTTTGTTTTATGTTGCATGGAAAAATAATTATAAAATTGCACTAGTAGAAAGTAATTCGCCATTTGATAATGATTATTTTAAGTTAAAATCCCACAAGGGTGAAAAGAATTCCATTCAATATATTCTTATTAGAAAGCTACGTTCATTCCTTATTTCTTTATCCTGTTACCCAGTTTTTTATATGAAAATATTTAGACGAATAAAATGATGTGGGTATTCATAATTATGGGCTTATGCTGAGAATGTGACGTGTTTGCGGTTCACCTCAGTCCTTATGGTTGTTGATTAAGTGTTGTGTGGGGTTTTTTGTATGGTGATAATTGATAAGAGAAAAATTCTGTCATCGCTTAGTAAGGATGGTGATATCATCTTGGAGTTAGGCTGCGGTAACAGAAAAAGACACATTAATGCGGTCGGCGTTGATGTGTTGGATTATGAC
This sequence comes from uncultured Ectothiorhodospiraceae bacterium, assembly GCA_964401355.1. Taxonomy (GTDB): domain Bacteria; phylum Pseudomonadota; class Gammaproteobacteria; order SZUA-152; family SZUA-152; genus SZUA-152. Next base: position 16,494 of record CAYNYJ010000034.1, read on the forward strand.
TGTGTAGATATTGTTGGCGATATATTTGATGTTTTGAGTAAATTCCCCGACTCATCTGTTAGCGCCGTTTACTCGTATCATTTTGTCGAACACCTTAGTGATTTAGGTGCTTTCATGGATGAGATGGCAAGAGTTCTCAAGCCTGGCGCCAGTTTAAACGCCGTTGTGCCTCATTTTAGCAATCCATACTTTTACTCTGATTACACGCATAAAATATTTTTTGGACTGTACACATTCTGTTATTTCTGTCACGGAGAGTTTTTTAGTCGTCAAACTCCTACCTATCAAAAAAGTTTAAAGTTTTCTATAAAAAACGTCGATCTTGTTTTTAAGTCAACCAAGCCGTTTTATTTACGACACATTTTCAAAAAACTTCTTGGTATATTGTTCAATATATCAACTTATACCAAAGAGTTTTATGAGGAAAACTTCTGTTATTTGTTTCCATGCTATGAGGTGAGTTATCAGCTGGTTAGAGATGATTGATTGTGGTTATAAGCTCAAATAATTCTTATCGTATTTGTCTGCTCGAATATTTTTATCCGTTATGATGCTTGATGTAAATTGTAATGCTGTATGGAACCTTAAATTATCTTTTGTTTTCATTCGTGGTGAATATTGAAGAATGAATAATATTGATTTAATTCAAACATTTTTGAGATGTCCTCATTGTCAATCGTCTGAATTGTGTGTGGAGGATGCTGTTAACGATATGGTTTGCGAGTTTTGTGGTACTCGATATCCTATATCGTATGGCCGTCCGGTTTTGCTGCGGCCTGATAATGAACTCTTTTGTCGAGATGATTATCGTAACCCAAAGGTGCCGGTGTTTAATGATAATGGTCGCACTTGGCAGAGCCTTATTCCAAAGGCATCGGTTAACCTCGCAAGTCAACGAGTACTTTCCAGAGTCCGTGAGTTGCTGGAAAAAATGCCTTCGGCAACTGTACTGGTGGTTGGCGGCGGCCGTCAACGGCAGTGGCTTGATGAACGCCTAGGTTCTGGTGATTCTGTTCGAGTTGTCTATTCGGATATTGATGCCGGTGCCGATGTAGACTTGTTCTGCGATGGACATGACTTGCCATTTATGGATGGTGTGTTCGAAGCGGTAATTACCACTGCCGTGCTTGAGCATGTGCTTTATCCAGAACGTGTTGCTGCTGAAATTATTCGAGTGCTCAAAGTTGGTGGGTTACTCTATTCTGAGCTCCCCTTCATGCAACAAATTCATGAGGGTGCCTATGACTTTACGCGCTACACCATGTCCGGCCATAGGCGGCTTTTTAATGCTGTCTCCGAAATTGAAAGTGGCATGGTGGCTGGGCCGGGTACAGCATTGGTGTGGGCGATTGAGAACTTTGTTGCTGCCTTTATGGTTCGCCCCCCATTACGTAAAATATCCAAGGCTGTCATTCGGTTAGTTTTTGGTTGGATTAAGTATTTTGACTTGATGCTTGTGGATAAACCGGCTGCGATGGATGGTGCGTCTTGCACATATTTACTTGGATACAAGATTGAAGGCCAAATTCCCGATGCTGATATCATAGCTCGCTATGTTGGTGCGAAGCACTTGCGGCACTCTTAGTGATGCGAGTTCTTTTATTAAGCCGTTACGGCCGGCTGGGTGCTAGTAGTCGCGTTCGATCACTTCAGTATTTACCTTTCCTTGAGTCAAAGGGCTGGCAAGTCGATGTGAATCCTTTATTTTCCGACAACTATTTGCAATCCCTCTATAGTGGTCAATCACGTGGTCTGCAAGTGTTAGTGGGGTACTGGCAACGCCTAAAGGTCTTGCTTTATGCAAGGAGATACGATCTGATCTGGATAGAAAAGGAGGCTTTTCCATTTATGCCTGCCCTCGCAGAATGGCTGCTGGCTAAGGCAGGTGTGCCTTATGTGGTCGATTATGATGATGCCTTATTTCATCGTTATGATAAGCATCGCCGCTGGTTAATTCGTTTAATTCTGGGGCGTAAAATAGACTCGGTAATGAGGCATGCGGCGTTAGTTATTGCTGGCAACGAATATCTGGCGGAACGGGCGCGTACGGTTGGCGCGCAGTGTGTTGATATTGTTCCCACTGTGGTTGATCTGACTCGGTATAAAGTTGTTCACTCAGACAGCAATCATCCACTTGTTGTAGGCTGGATTGGTTCACCGTCGACAAGCCATTATTTGCCTATCATCGCGCCCATTTTTGAGACGCTGTCAAAAGAATTTGATGTGCGCTTTGTTGCTGTGGGGGCCAGCGAGGAGTCGGTGGGAGGTTTGCCGATGGAAGCAAAGCCTTGGACAGAAGAAACCGAGGTTCAGTCAATTCAGGGTTTTGATATTGGCATCATGCCGCTGGTGGATGATCCTTGGGAGCGTGGTAAATGCGGTTACAAGCTGATTCAGTACATGGCGTGTGGGCTACCCGTCGTGGCATCGCCTGTTGGCGTGAACTGGCAGATCGTCGAGCACGGAACTAACGGATTTCTCGCCCAGGATCTGCATGAATGGGAGCAGGCACTACGCTGCCTTCTGAATGATCAAAACTTACGGCAACGTATGGGCGCCAAGGGGCGCGAGAGTGTGGAGGCGTGGTACTCGCTGCAGGTGCAGGCACCTCGGTTAAAAGAACTGATGCGCGGCGCACGGAATGGTAAATATACGAGGCATCGTGATTTATTGGAGTGATGTTCAAAGCATGGAGCGGAATGTTGTGAGAATAGACGGTTATCTATGAAGCTATTGTATTTTGTCACGGAGGACTGGTATTTTTGTTCTCATCGCCTGCCAATTGCCAGAGCCGCGCGAGATGCCGGATGTGAGGTAGTTGTCGCAACTCACGTAGATGCCCATGGGGGTACTATAACGCGAGAAGGGTTTCGTTTGATTCCTTTGCAGATGCGCCGGCGAAGTAAAAACCCTTTACGAGAACTGGCGGCAGTTCTGGAGATTATTAGTATCTACCGGCGAGAGCGCCCAGATCTGGTTCATCATGTAGCGTTGAAGCCTGTTCTTTACGGGGCTTTGGCGGCAAGGTTCACCGGTGTTTCCGCCGTTGTTAATGCGCTTGCCGGGTTAGGTTATGTATTTTCTTCTAGTCAGTCGCGGGCCAGGATCTTAAAACGGTTTGTTCGTGCGGCCTTTCGAGCCTTGTTGAACCGCCAAAACAGTGTGGTTTTGTTGCAGAACCCTGATGATCAGCGAATGTTGATTGAGTCGAAAACAATTTTGCCGGAGCGCACGGCCTTGATACGTGGCTCGGGTGTCAATATCCAACGATTTAGGCCATCACCAGAACTTGATGATGGATCAGTGATGGTGACACTGGTGGCCCGTATGCTTCGTGATAAAGGGATTCTGGAGTTTGTTGAGGCGAGCAGATTCTTAAGGCAGCAGGGTGTCCAGTTCCGAGCCGTGCTTGTGGGTACGCCGGATCCTGACAATCCTACATCTATATCAGTCTCTCAATTGGAGGCATGGCAGGCCGAGGGGCTGATTGAATGGTGGGGCAAAAATAATGATATTCCCAGTGTGTGGGTGCAATCCCATATTGCTGTGCTGCCTTCTGCTTATGGAGAGGGTGTTCCCATGTCTTTGATTGAGGCGGCAGCTTGTGGGCGACCGATTATCACGACGGATATGCCAGGCTGCCGTGAAATAGTACAGCATGAGAAAAATGGCTTACTGGTGCCTATTAAAGACTCCAAAGCACTGGCTGATGCTATTTGCCGGTTGATTGAGAACCCGGGCTTGCGCAGGCAGATGGGCCAAGAGGGCAGGAAACTGGTGGAAAAGGAATTTTCTGAGGCTGTTGTGGTAGAGCAAACACTGAAGTTGTACCAGTCGATGCTGGGGGAACTATGGCCATCGAGGGGTTGAAACACTTGGAGATTATTTATGCTTGTGTATATTGATTTGCTACACTACAATGTATATTCATTAGATATACAGGAGTGATTTTCCATGTCCAAAACAGCCCCTATCAACATGCGCGTCGAACCAAGCCAGCATGCCTTATTGACCAAAGCCGCTTCGCTTCTTCATAAGGATAGAAGTGCTTTTATTTTGGATGTTGCCTGTCGAGAAGCTGAAAATGTGCTGCTAGATCAGCGTCTTTTTTATTTGAGCGAAGAAGACTTCACGGCTTTTGAGGCAGCGCTGGTTGCCCCGATACCTGATAATGCCAAGCTTAAGCGATTGCTGATGGAACCATCACCTTGGGAGCAATAGCCTCTCCAACACTGCTCAACGGTGAGCACGATACCGCACAATTTAACGCGGGCAGCTCGTCCCTGAATGAATGGCTATATAAACGTGCCTTGAAAAATCAGGCCACGGGTGCCAGCCGGACTTTTGTGATCTGCGAGAGCAATCGAATAATAGGCTACTACGCCTTGGCGACTGGCAGCGTTGAGCGATTGATCGCGCCAGGTTCAATTGCTCGAAATATGCCAGAGCCTATTCCAGTCATTGTATTGGGAAGATTAGCCGTTGATACTCAATACCAAGGGCGCCGTTTGGGCGCAGCCCTGCTCAAAGACGCCATGCTGCGAACGTTATCCATTGCTCAGAATGTTGGGGTAAGAGGTCTGTTAGTTCATGCCATTTCAGAAGAGGCAAAGCAGTTTTATCTCAGCTATGCCTTTCAGGCCTCTCCTATCGAGCCAATGACATTACTGCTATCCGTCCAGCATCTTAAGGGCTATTTTAAAGACTAAACCTCAGTGTCCCGTTAACGTCATATCCGTCATGCTGGCCCCGGCCTCCGCCGGGACAGGCTGCGGCCGGTATCCAGAAAGTCGTTGAACCACCAAAAGTAGGCGCTCTTAGGCGACCACTAGATTCCGGCCTGCGCCGGAATGAGGGGAAGAGGTTGCCAATGTTCATACCCCCAATACCGCTAAACACTCTATATCCCAAGTGTGTCGCCAGTTGCGGAAAACAAGAATAAACATCCCCGCCCCAAGGGGCGGGGTATTAATATCACCGCGTCACACCGGCGAAGGCCGGTGTCCAGATTTTACCAACAGTAGGCGCTCTTAGGCGACCACTGGATTCCGGCATACGCCGGAAAGACGACATTCGCAGCACCAACAGTAGGCGCTTTTAGGCGAGCTGCGGGGAATAACACCCCAAGCGATTTAAGTTAACGGGACAGCACACTGACTAAACCTATAACTTTGACCGCCTAATCGGATAACATGTCACCGGCGGCCGACCTGGACGACTCCGCTGGCGATACAGTGACGATTGACAGTGTGTCAACAGTGTATATACTTTGAGTATCAATAATGGTGATACGGGGGTGTATTATGAGTCAGATAGTTCATGCAAAAATTCAAAAATGGGGTAATGGTCTTGCGCTGCGCGTAGCGGGCATGATGCGCGACATCCCCAAATTCAAGCAAGATACCCTGGTTGATGTAGAGGTGTTTGACGATGGCTTTACGGTCAGAAGAGCCAAATCTCAGAGTAAGGGTTTTCGCTTTCCGCTCAGGGAAGCCGATTTGTTAGAGGGTTTAACGGCTGAAAACGCCCATGCTGATGAGCTGGCAGTTATTCAAGGTGGGGAGATGGGCGATTGAGTCCACAATACATTCCTGATCGGAACGACATTGTCTGGCTGGATTTTGAACCGACTAAAGGCAGGGAAATCGGTAAATATCGCCCGGCACTGGTTTTGAGCAGCAAAGCCTACAATCGTCAAACAGGGCTACTAATATGCTGTCCTGTCAGTACCAGTATCCGGGGTGGCAGCACAGAAGTTCCGGTTAATAATCTGGATAAAGCCTCGGTGGTAGCCGCTAGCCTGGTTCAAACCCTGGCCTGGAAGAACCGGCAGGCCAAATTTATCACTTGTGCCGAATTGGGTGTAATGGATGAGGTATTGCTGCGATTGTTGCCACTGATGGGGGCAGATAAGCTAATAGAAAAAATCGTGAATGAGTCATTGGAGTAATGCTTGAGTCTATTCTCGAGTCTGTAGATGGGATGGTCTTCTCCTCACTTCATGTCCCCCTGTGTCAGCATGGTTGTTAACATCCCCAACATGGCGCGTTGCGACGCCGTTTGATAAGTGATGTGGATCCATATCATTAACAGTGATTTGGTCTATAACCTCAAAGAGGAGGGCTATAAATGACGGTAGTAAAAAAAAGCGCAGAAAAATACACGTATTCTGATTACCTGACATGGCTCGATGATGAGCGGTGGGAGATAATAAATGGTGAGGCATATAACATGTCGCCTGCCCCGAGTATTAAACACCAGAATGTCACCGGAATGTTTTTCCGCATAATTGGAAACAAACTCGCTGGCAAGCCGTGCAGACCTTTCGTGGCACCGACTGATGTTGTGCTTTCCGATCATGATATTGTCCAACCCGACATCATTGTTGTTTGTGACGAGAAAAAGATCAGCGAGGCCAACATACAGGGAGCGCCTGACCTTGTCGTGGAGGTGCTTTCACCCGCCACCGCCCTCAAGGACAAGCGGGAGAAAAAGGCGCTAGAAATCCGCTGTCCGGGAGTACATTATCATTGATCCCATTGAACTGTATGTGGAGAGGCTTGTACTCAAGGGCAAGCGATACGGCGAATCCGGGATATTCGGCCCTCAGGAAATATTGTCACTTAACCGTCTTACGGGAATAGATATTGAGCTGTGGGAGGTTTTTGAGGTGGAGGTTCCGGATACCCCAGGGCACCCTCTCTTGCCTAGCGGCAATTCACCTTGTGCCTCAGATCAGGGGAGACAGCCCGGCGAAAGGCAATGATGACTGGCAGAGAAGAGAGTCAAACATCACTGGCATTAGTTACCGGTGCAACCGGGTTTATTGGTCAAATTCTATGCCAGCGTCTGCGGGAAAAAGGAATTCGCATACGAGCGTTTACGCGACGTGAACTGAATGGCCCGTGGGATGAAGCTGTTATGGGGGAGCTCACGGACTCAATATCCCCTGCAGCGCTGCGCGGTGTAGATACCGTTTTTCATCTAGCAGGCAAGGCGCATGCTTTGAGTGAAACACAACAGGACGATGCGGAGTATCACGCGATTAACACTAAGGGAACACAGAAATTACTGGAAGCTTGTCAGGCGGAAGGTGTTCAACGCTTTGTAATGTTCAGCAGTGTCAAGGCGATGGGGGAAGGTGGCATGGCGTGCCTGGATGAAGGTGCCGACATTCCCCCCGAGACACCCTACGGTCGCAGCAAGCTCGAAGCGGAGCGACTGGTTTTGACGGGCGGCTATGTTTCTCACCCGGTCGTGTTGCGGCTCAGCATGGTGTATGGGCCTATAAAAAAGGGCAATCTCCCGCGGATGATTCATGCCATTGCCAGGGGGCGATTCCCCCCTTTGCCCGAGCTGGGAAACCAGCGATCCATGGTGCATGTCGATGACGTGGTGATGGCGGCAATGTTGGTGGCAGAGAGGCCAGAGGCGGCAGGTGGTACTTATATTCTAACGGATGGCCGGGCGTATTCCACCCGACAGATGTATGAGTGGATTTGTGAGGCATTGGGGAAATCTATTCCGTCATGGTACGTTCCTATTTTTGCGCTGAGGTTGCTGGCTTTGATGGGGGATGGAATCGGTGCCCTGCGAGGTAAGCGCTTTGTGATTGATTCTGATGCAATGGAGAAGCTGGTGGGTTCAGCCTGTTATAGTTCGGATCGGATTCAAAAAGATCTGGGTTTCAAGCCGAAAAGAAACCTGCAAGAGAGTCTTGGGGAAATCGTCGTCGCCTTAGGGCTAGTGTGAATGGAGTTGGTGTGAGCGGATTTGCTGTTCTTGGGATTACTGGTCTAGTGGCGTGGGGTTTGAGTTATCTTCTTGCGTCTGAATACAGCCCTTTTTCCATCCATGATGCGCCAAATTCACGGTCATTGCATGAGCATCCAACGCCCCGCACCGGAGGGGTGGCAATACTCATTGCGGTGGCATTGGGATGGGGTATTTTATTTTATCTGGGGTTTAGACCGGCCATCCTGCCTTGGCTCATTGTTGCTGCCTTTCTCGTTGCACTTATCTCCTTTCTGGATGACGTGATCACATTGTCTGCATTGCCACGTTTTGCTGTTCACGGTATTGCGGCAGCCTTGTTGATTTTTGGGGGGCTGGCTCTGCCGTGGGGCATAGTAGGTATCTTGCTAACATGGTTTGCCATTGTCTGGATGCTGAATCTCTACAATTTTATGGATGGTATGGATGGCTTTTCTGCAGGAATGACACTGTTTGGGTTTGGGTTTCTGGGTTTGGCAGGGTGGCTGGAGGGAGCTCATGTGTATGCCCTCTATTCCTGGGTCATTGCTCTGAGCTCAGCTGGGTTTTTGGCGATGAATTTTCCACCGGCCCGGATATTCATGGGAGATTTAGGCTCAATCCCCCTGGGTCTGCTGGCCGCTGCCTTCTCTCTTTGGGGAATTCGTGATGGTTTATTCCCATTATGGGTTCCTGTATTGATCTTTTCTCCGTTTGTAGTTGATGCCACGGTGACAATACTGCGAAGACTGCTTGGTGGCGAAAAAATCTGGCAGGCGCATCGGAACCACTACTATCAGCGGCTTGTGTTGGCTGGCTGGGGACATAGACGTACGGTTCTTTTCGAGTACTTATTAATGTTTTGTTGCGGTGTAACGGCGATACTGGCAAGACAGCTAATTGAAATAGAGCTGTGGATTTTATTGGGATTGTGGGGCAGTGTGTATATAGCAATTATGGCTTGGGTTGGGCGACTGGAAGGGGCTAGCTAATTCCCCTTCTGTGTCAGGAGTTGTAAGTCAGGTAGCGGGGGTGTCGTGCAACCATGAGTGAATCCTTTTATAGTGAGAGATTTAAGAAAAATGTTTGGCTGACAAACCATGCCATCGAGTCGATGGCTAAACGAAGAATCACCTTGCCTGAAGTAAAAAAGCTAATAGAATCTGGTGAATATAGGAGGTTGAAGGGACCACGTTGCTGGATCTATTACGATTTTCCTGAACGTGACGACAATCTGCTGTATGCGGCGATTGTCGATGAGAAATCTATAAACACTAAAACCATTATGGTTCAATGGAAGGTGAGGTGAATACCATGAAAATCGTTTATTACGAAGAAGATGATACGCTGTTTATCGAATTTCAAAAGGGACATATCGTTCGCGATGAGTCAGTGAGCTGGAATATCAGCATTGGGTATACGAAAGATGGAATAGGTGAGATCACAATACTTGAGGCACAAAAAAATGGCCTTTATCCTCTGCAAATAGAAAGAGTTCTCTGCGATGTTGCTTAGAGGGTGAGAGACGTAAGTATTGAGTCGAGAGCTCCCGGTGGGAGTCAACGGGACAGCAATAAAATATGTACAAAAAACTAAGCGAATCTTCACGCAATACTAAAAGGGCGCTACTGGTTGCTGTAGATATTGTTGCCCTTCCGGTTGCATTATGGCTTGGCTATGTATTGCGGCTTGGCGAAGTGTGGCCACAGGGCATAGTGAATGCATGGTGGTTATTTATTGCGGCACCTCTTGTGGCGGTGCCGATATTTATTCGAATGGGGTTGTATCGAGCGGTATTACGCTATGTAGGAAGCAAGGCCTTAACAACAATTGTTAAGGCGGTCACTATTACAACATTGATATTGTTGGCTCTCGTGGTTATGTCTCAGACCCATGGTGTGCCGAGGTCAGTATTTTTTAGTTTTTGGTTGATCAGTTTATTGTTTATCGCAGGTAGTCGGCTTGTTCTGAGAAGTTATATTCACTCCTATACACGGAAAGCAAGAAAAAAACAGCCAGTGGCTATTTATGGTGCAGGTTCTACGGGAGCAGAATTGGCGAAAGCGATGCAATCTGGCTGGGAGTATGAGCCCGTTGCATTTCTTGATGATAACCTGGAGAAACAGGGTAGTGAGATTCATGGAGTTAAAGTCTACTCACTTGATGAGCTTCAAAAGTTGATTGATAAAGTCGGTGTGTCGCAAGTCTTGCTGGCGATGCCAACGCTTTCTCATCGTCGAAGACATAGAATCCTGGAAAAATTGGAAGTGCATTCGGTGCATGTTCGTACGTTGCCCGGTATTGCGGATTTGGTTTCAGGAAAAGCGAAATTTTTGGATATCAGGGAGGTGGATTCAGAAGATGTGCTGGGACGAGATGCGGTGCCGCCAGTCCCCGGGCTTATTGAACAATGTATACGCGCAAAAAATGTGATGGTCACGGGTGCAGGTGGTTCAATCGGTTCGGAGCTTTGCCGCCAAATAGCGGAATATGGCCCATCTACGTTGGTATTGTTTGAGCAGTCCGAGTTTGCGTTATATCAATTAGAAAAAGAGCTTTCTGCCCAGCATGCTGACTTTGAAATTATTGCGGTGCTGGGTTCGGTGACGCATGCCCGGCGGGTGGAAATGGTATTAAGGAGTTTTGCGATTCACACGGTTTATCATGCGGCGGCCTATAAACATGTGCCGATGGTCGAACAGAATCCCATCGAAGGGTTGCAGAATAATGTATTTGGTACCTGGCGCACGGCAGAGGCGGCAAAGGCGGCAGGCGTTGAGACCTTTGTTTTGATTTCGACTGACAAAGCAGTACGTCCCACCAATATCATGGGCGCGACCAAGCGTTTGGCAGAGCTGGTGTTGCAGGCAATGGCTGCGGAAAGTGATACCACGCGTTTTACCATGGTGCGTTTCGGTAATGTGCTGGATTCGTCCGGTTCTGTTATTCCTCTGTTTCGGGAACAAATTAAAAACGGCGGGCCGGTAACGGTGACTCACCCGGAAGTTACTCGCTATTTTATGACCATACCCGAGGCGGCCCAATTAGTGTTACAGGCGGGGGCGCTGGGTGAAGGTGGTGATGTCTTTGTGTTGGAGATGGGTGAACCCATTAAAATCGATGACCTTGCCCGTAGCATGATTCATTTGAGCGGCCTTGAGGTCTGTGATGACGATAATCCCGAGGGGGATATTGAAATTAAATATACGGGACTTAGACCTGGAGAAAAGCTGTATGAGGAATTGCTCATTGGGGATAATGTGACAGGAACAGAGCACCCGAAAATAATGCGTGCGGCGGAAGAGAAGATTTCGTGGGAAAAAATGTTGCATTATAAAGGGAAGTTTGAGGATGCACGTAATAATTTTGAGACGAAGAAAATAAAATTATTGCTGGAAGAGGTTGTGAGTGGTTATGTTGCGGATAAAGACATTGTTGATCCTGTTTGGAATCAGTACTGCTTAATTAATGGGGATGATGACAGGTCGGTTGTGAGTTTAAGTATTCAGAAGGATGTCTCATTTGAAGACAAGCCACTGCATTGATAATATCAAGCGATCGTCCCCCTATTCCTTGGAAGAAAGCAGTTTACGATGTTGATATGCGTTGCTACTAGCGGCGAGTTAGGCAATTGGTAAAATACATTATGGTTTTTGAGAAAAATTCACCAGTCCTTATCGCTGTATTTTTATTTCCCATACTAATAGCAACCGTTCGTCATGGTGGGGGAACCATATATGTTCTGCTTCTTCTATGTGGATTGACTCTTGGATGGTCTGCATGGCGTTCATTGGAGGCTTGGGAAAAACGGTTGCTGATTGGTTTTTCGATTTTCTTTGTGCTCGTTAGTTTGTCGCTGGTGAATACTCAAGATATTGTTAGCGGTATGAAAAAAGTGGAAAGATATATTCATTTTCCGTTACTTGTTCCCATGTATTTGTTACTTAAAAAGTATCGTATAGAAACCGGGAAGGTATTTCTCTTTGGCTTGTCAGCTGCGTCCGTGGTTATGTTTGGGCAAGCGTTTTATCAGACTTCGGTATTAGGCTGGGGTAGAGCCGTTGGGGCATACAATTCCTTGATATTGGGTGATGTTTCTATGCTGGCTGTGGTAATTATTGCTTGCGCGCTTCTTACTGTATCTCAAAACTGGCGACATCATTTACTGGGGTTTTCTGCGATTGGCATGGCACTTTCAGCAAGTGTGATGTCTGGTTCCAGAGGGGCGTGGATATTGCTGCCTGTGGCGGCGGTATGGTTTTTGTGGATTAAACGGAAAAGCTTAGGAACTGTTTCGGTAATTTTGTTGGTAATAATGGGGTTGCTATTAGCTTGGGGTGCTTTAAGCCTCGACCAAGTAAAGGGTAGAGTAGATAGTGCAGTGTCGCGGTTTCAAGATTATTCTCAGGATCCCACGAAAGTGAGTTCTGTGGGGGCTCGCTTTGAAATGTGGCGCGACAGCATAACAATCTGGAAGGCTCATCCATTAATGGGTACCGGAATTGGAGATTTTAAAAACGATAGATTGCAACTCTTTAAGGATGGGAAATCTAATTTGGCTATGGATTTTGGGCACGCACATAATATTTATTTTGATGTGCTTGCTACGGCGGGATTGTTAGGGCTGGTTGGCATGTTGGTATTGATGCAAATTATTCCATTCCAAATGTTCTATTCGTTTTGGATAAAGGACGATGATCCCTGGATTAAATTTTACGCATTATCAGGTATGACCACGATTATAGCATTTGCGATATTTGGGTTAACGGAGGGCTGGCTTGCCCGAAATATGTTTGTACGTACTTATTTAATGTCTATTCTCGTATTTATGTCTAGCATTGCAGTTATTAAAATGAAAAGGTTGTCTGAACCCCATCGCTAATAAAATTGATCCTTCAATGGTGTATGGTGGATTTGAAGATTATTATTTTCTGGCCTTTGCACCATGATGCGGTTTTCTAATGAAAACGATGAGAATGTCGTGATGACGGGTGGTTTCCGGTTTCGTATATTGTGGTTGGGTAATGGCTGGCTCCTGGTTGGACTCGTTGTCTATCTCTCTTTAACCCCCGCACCGTCCTCTGAGCTTTTGGTATTTCCTTTTGTCGATAAGCTGGGGCATCTGATTGCTTACGGCGTATTGATGGGCTGGTTTGCCCAGCTTTATCCCGCAGGAAAATCACAATGGCTTTGGGCGCTGGTTTTTTGCCTGCTGGGTGTGGCGATGGAATTTGCACAGGCCTGGGGTGGTCATCGGTTTTTTGATGTGGCGGATATGGTGGCCAATAGCCTCGGGGTGTTGCTGGCGTGGTGGCTGAGCCGGAAGTGGCTCGCGGGCAGTTTGTTGCGGGTTGATCATGCTTTGTCTCGCTGGCTGAGGTTAAAATAGTGCTGAGTGCTGAGTGCTGAGTGCTGAGTGCTGAGTGGTAAGACAAAAGTAAATACAGGTCTGAGCTGAATGCTAAGTACTCCATTTATGATCGACCTGACTGTCATCATGCTGAAAACGTTATCTTGTTCAAATAGTTGCAGATCGCACCAAATATGGTACACTTTTTCTCGCGGATACCGACATGTCTCTTGACGTGATTTTTTATCGGTCGGAGTCGGGGAATGAACCGGTTCGTGAGTGGTTGAAGAGCTTGAGCAAACGGGACAAGAAGGCTATCGGCGGCGACATCAAGACGGTTCAATTCGGCTGGCCTTTGGGTATGCCCGTTGTGAGGAAGATGGGACAAGGGCTTTGGGAGGTCAGGTGCCGGCTCGATAAACGTATTGCCCGAATTCTATTTACGGTGAAAAGTGAGCAGATGGTTCTGTTGCATGGCTTCATCAAGAAGTCGCAGAAGACATCACAGGCAGACCTGCAGCAGGCCAAAGACCGTAAAGTCAGCCTGGAGAAGTAACATGAGTAAACACATTGGTAGCAGTTTTGATGATTTTCTTGAAGAGGAGGGTGTGCTTGCGGAAGCAGAGGCTATCGCTGTCAAGCGTGTGATTGCTTTCCAACTTATGGAGCTTATGAAGGAACAAAAGTTGAGCAAGACTCAGCTCGCCAAAAGGATGAAAACCAGTCGCTCTGCATTGGAACGGCTGCTCGATCCCGATAATCCCTCTGTTACCCTGCTGACCTTGGGGCGTGCCGCCAAGGCATTGGGCAAGAACATTCGAGTAGAGCTTGCTGCGTGATTATTGTTTTGCGGTAGGATTCTGACCGACAGAATGTGACGGTATTCGCAGCGAGCTGCGGGGGAATCGAACCCATGTGGAGAATGCCTTTATGCCCTGCGGGTACACCCTACATCGAGAAGCTGAGTATTGTTTAGAGGCAAGTTTTACTATTTCCAATTTTGGCGCTTGCTCGGCTGGGCGATGATTGCCGCGATCATCTATTTCTCCCTGACTGCCAGCCCCCCGGAAGCCTTCGAATTTTCTAATGCCGACAAATTGAAGCATTTTCTCGCTTACGGCGTATTGATGGGCTGGTTTGCCCAGCTTTATCCCGCAGGAAAATCACAATGGCTTTGGGCGCTGGTTTTTTGCCTGCTGGGTGTGGCGATGGAATTTGCACAGGCCTGGGGTGGTCATCGGTTTTTTGATGTGGCGGATATGGTGGCCAATAGCCTCGGGGTGTTGCTGGCGTGGTGGTTGAGCCGGAAGTGGCTGGCGGGCAGTTTGTTGCGGGTTGATCATGCTTTGTCTCGCTGGCTGGGGTTAAAATAGTGCTGAGTGCTGAGTGCTGAGTGCTGAGTGCTGAGGACTGAGCTTGGCGGCTATACCCCTAGCCGCGCTATCGCTTCCCATCTAGAATGGGGCGCATATTTTCGTTATTTCTAACAGCTTCATAATCGTAACTAACAATTGTAACTACAGGACACTTATGATTCCCACGCTACTCGTTATTCTGGTTTACATTGTCGGCCCTATTGCTATTTTGACATGGGCGGTGAAGCGTTACCGGCACGGTGTTAAACCGGCGTTTGGTGAAGTGGTGGTTGTCGTGCTGGCGATGTTGCTGATGGTGTTGTTTGCCTTCACAACGGTCTGGAATACCTCGGACGACGATAAGCAGGAAGTCACGCAGATTGTGCAGGAACTTACCGAGCGGTATGACTTTCCGGTTAAAGCCCGGTTTGCCGACCGTCCAGCGGTGGAGGGTATCGCCAAACCCAGGCGTCTGGAACTCCATGTTTATGGGGTCATTACGAGTGAAGAGCAGGCTAAGGTGGTGATGGTGCTGGAAAAACTGCACAGGCAAATCGCCTCTAAGCCTATCGTGGTGCACTTCATTCGCGCGGAGGTGTGGGAGGAGAATGCCGACGGTTCTCGCCAGCCCCGGCGTGACCGCGAGGAGTTGATGCGCCAGGTGAGGATTGAATAATGTTGTACATATCCTAATAACGTTTGACGTTAATAACGTGCCGCGTTAATGTTTGGGCATGATTAAAGCCTTTCGAGATAAGAATACTGAAAAGATTTTAATCGAGAGCGAGTTAAACGCTTTTCGTTGCCGGTTCAAAAGCTTGCTCAGCGTAAGCTGGGTTTGTTGGATGCTGCTGAATCGGTCGAGGATCTCCGCGTACCACCAGGAAATCGGTTGGAGAAGTTGTCTGGTAACAGAAAAGGCCAGTACAGCATAAGGGTCAATAATCAGTGGCGTATTTGTTTTCGCTGGAAAAATGGTCAGGCACTTGATGTTGAGATTATCGATTATCACTAGAATGGGTGAGCAAAATGGGCACTAAAAAATTACCTCCAATCCACCCAGGCGAAGTTTTATTGGAAGAGTTTCTGCGGCCGATGGGCATCAGCCAGTATCGCCTTGCCAAGTCAACGAGTGTGCCAGCGCGTCGAATTAATGAAATCGTTCATGGCAAGCGATCTATTACCGCGGACACAGCCCTTCGGCTTTCTCGTTTTTTTGGTATGTCGGATCGCTTTTGGTTGAATCTCCAAACCCGATATGACCTTGAAGTGGAAAAAGATCGATTGGGGCCACGGCTCTTGCAGGAAGTTGAATCTTTTAAGAAGGCGAGTTGAGCTTTCCTGTGGGTGGGCATTGATTGAACAAAGGCTAGTCGCTAGTTGCCACTTCCATTGAGCCAAAGCCCCTAATCTGCTAACCTGTCATCCCTTCGGATGTTCCCTTATTTCTAGGTTCGGCCTAGCCACATTCCTGGGTTGTTAATGACCAAATTCGTATTTGTTACCGGCGGTGTTGTTTCCTCATTGGGGAAAGGCATTGCCGCCGCCTCGTTGGCCGCCATTCTTGAAGCGCGCGGTCTCAAAGTGTCCCTGATGAAGCTGGATCCGTACATCAACGTGGATCCTGGTACCATGAGTCCCTTCCAGCACGGTGAGGTATTTGTCACCGAAGACGGTGCCGAGACCGATCTTGATCTGGGTCATTACGAGCGCTTCGTGCGCATCACCATGAGCCAGCGCAACAATTACACTTCGGGGCGCATCTATTCCGACGTCATCAGCAAGGAGCGCCGCGGTGACTATCTGGGTGGTACTGTGCAGGTCATCCCCCATATCACCGATGAAATCAAGCGGCGCATTATGGAATGCACCGAGGGCTTGGACATCCTCATGGTGGAGATTGGTGGCACTGTGGGCGATATCGAGTCCCTGCCATTCCTCGAGGCCATTCGCCAGGTTGGCATCGAGCAGGGCCACGACAATTCCCTGTTCATGCACCTCACTTTGCTGCCGTACATTCCCACCGCGGGCGAGTTGAAAACCAAGCCCACACAGCATTCGGTGAAGGAATTGCGTTCCATCGGTATTCAGCCCGATGTGCTGATCTGCCGTGCCGACCGTCCGGTGCCAGACGAGGAACGGCGCAAGATCGCGCTGTTCACCAATGTCGAAGAGCGCGCGGTTATTTCCGCTGTGGATGCCGACAGCATTTACCAGATTCCCGTATTGCTGCACGAGCAGCATCTTGACCAGATCGTTTTGGATAAACTGCGTATCGAGGCTCCGCTGGCGGATCTTTCCGAATGGCAGGCGGTCACGGATGCCATGTTCGATCCCAATGGTGAAGTGACGGTGGCCATGGTGGGCAAGTATATGAACCTCACCGAGGCCTACAAATCCCTCTCCGAGGCATTGATCCATGCTGGTTTGCACACCCGCAGCAAGGTGAACATTCGTTATATCGACTCGGAAGACATTGAGACCGAGGGTACCGATTGCCTCGACGATGTGGATGCCATTTTAGTCCCCGGTGGTTTTGGTGAACGTGGCGTGGAGGGCAAGATTCTCGCGGTGAAATATGCGCGGGAAAATGGCGTGCCATATTTGGGCATTTGCCTCGGCATGCAAGTTGCGGTGATCGAATACGCCCGCCACAAGGCTGGGCTTGATGGCGCGCACAGCACCGAGTTTAAACGCGACACCCCGCATCCGGTCATCGGCCTTATTACTGAATGGGTCACGGCCGGGGGTGGTGTGGAAACGCGCAATGAAGATTCGGATTTGGGCGGTACCATGCGCCTGGGTGGCCAGCAATGTCGGCTCATGGACGGCTCCAAATCCCATGAGCTATACGGCAAAGAAATCATTGTAGAGCGTCATCGTCATCGCTATGAATTCAACAACAGCTATCTCGATGCCTTGCAAAATAGCGGGCTCGCAGTGGTGGGACGCTCCGCCGATGGCAGCTTGGTGGAGATGATTGAAATTCCCGAGCATCCCTGGTTTGTGGCCTGCCAGTTCCACCCGGAGTTTACCTCCACGCCGCGTGATGGCCATCCGCTGTTCAGTGGTTTTATCACTGCCGCGCGCGCCAAGGCTGGTCTTTAGCGATGGGTAAAAATAAACGATGAGTATGAAATTGTGCGGTTTTGACGTTGGCCTGGAGCAGTCGTTGTTTGTCATCGCCGGTCCCTGTGTGATCGAGTCCGAGCAGCTGGCCATAGACACGGCGGGCGCGCTCAAAGAAATGACCGCCCGGCTGGGTATTCCATTTATTTACAAATCCTCCTTTGACAAGGCCAACCGCTCATCCACTTCCAGTTACCGGGGGCCGGGCATTGAAGAAGGCCTGCGTATTCTGCAAAAGGTCAAAGACGAGATCGGTGTGCCGGTGCTCACCGATGTGCACGAAGACACCCCGCTGAATGAAGTCGCCTCCGTGGTGGATGTGCTACAGACACCGGCCTTCCTCTGCCGCCAGACTAATTTCATCCAGAATGTGGCGCGCACCGGCCTTCCGGTGAACATCAAAAAGGGCCAGTTCCTCGCCCCCTGGGATATGCAAAATGTGGTGGACAAGGCCCGTGAAGCGGGCAATGACAACATCATGGTCTGCGAGCGCGGGGTCTCCTTCGGCTATAATACCCTGGTCTCCGACATGCGTGGTCTGGTGGAAATGCGCAATACCGGCTGTCCGGTCGTGTTCGACGCCACTCATTCAGTACAACAGCCCGGCGGGCAAGGTGCCACCTCCGGTGGTCAGCGTCAGTTCGTGCCGGTGCTGGCACGATCTGCGGTGGCGGCGGGGGTTTCCGGCCTGTTCATGGAGACGCATCCCGACCCGGATAAAGCCTTGAGTGACGGCCCGAATGTTTGGCCCCTGGCAGAAATGGAAAGCCTGCTGGAGATGCTCAAGGCGCTGGACGATGTCGTGAAGGCGCGGGGATTTGGGCACGATCCTGCGTAGCGTGGAATCGGAAGCTCAGCGCTGAAAATGGAGGCGTTGTGAATGAGCACCGCACAAAATGAAATCCAATCGTTATTGGATAAGCTTCCAGATGATTGTTTTATAGAGGGCGTGCAATATCTCCCCCTGTGTCAGGATAGTTGTCGAAAATTCAACATGGAATAGATAGGGTGAAACAGGAAGGGGCTCTTGATCAGAATGAGGTGGAAAGGAAATTCCAGTAGTGGGCCTCGAAGTAAGCTGGTCGCCAGCAATACTGTCATTCCAGCGCATGCCGGAATCTAGGGACGACGCCAAGGAGTTGCTATGGAAAGGCAGCCGAGTGTGTACATTTTAGCCAGTAAACGTAACGGGACTTTATATACGGGTGTGACCTCAAATCTATTGAAACGGGTTGGGGAGCACAAAAATAATGTTGTCGCAGGCTTCACCCAAAAGTACGATGTTCACAACTTGGTTTGGTATGAAATGCATGACACGATGGACACGGCTATTCAGCGTGAAAAGGCCATCAAAAACTGGAAGCGTGCCTGGAAACTGAAAACGATTGAGGAAATGAATCCACAGTGGCGAGATTTGTATCCTGAGTTGTTATGAAAAATGAGGAATTACTGTTTTTCGTCACTCCGGTGCATACCCTCACAGAGCATAAAGACTGGAGCCTAGAGAAGTTAGCACGTTCCTGGGTTCCGGCATTCGCCGGAATGACGGGGGAATTAACACCTCGTCACTCCGGCGTATGCCGGAGCCTAGAGAAATTAGCACGTTGCTGGATTCCAGCATTCGTTAGAATGACGGGAGAATTAAAACCTTGTCGCTCCGGCGTATGCCGGAGCCTAGAGAAATTAGCACGTTGCTGGGTTCCGGCATTCGCCGGAATGACGGGAGAATTAAAACCACGTCACTCCGGCGTATGCTCTCACAAGGCATAAAGGCTGGAGCCTAGAGAAGTTAGCACGTTCCTGGGTTCCGGCACTCGCCGGAATGACGGGGGAATTAACACCTCGTCACTCCGGCGTATGCTCTCACAA
>CAYNYJ010000035.1:0-35899 GCA_964401355.1 uncultured Ectothiorhodospiraceae bacterium
TGGCACTTTAGATGCCGATTAATAAGTGAGGTGGGTCCATACCATTAGCAGTGATTGAGTTTATGAAATGGAAAATTGACCCCCTACATTCCGCCATCGGTAATCGTCCAGTTATTCGGCGCACCGGTCAGAATATTCCTGGCGGCGGTATTGGTGTACAGGCTATCGCCTGCGTCAAAGGTGACTTCGCTTTGTAAAGTCTGCGCGCTCCAGCCGGCTAACAGTGCATCGTAATTGGCGGTTGAGAGCGTGACGTTTGAAAACATGCCGTTCATGGTTTCCGCGGACGAAACATCCCAGCCACCAATGTCTTGATTAAAGGCGCTTGCATCTCGGAACATGAAGCTTATGCCCACCACGGACGAAACATCCCAGCTACCGATGTCTTGATTAAAGGCGCTTGCACCATTAAACATGCTGTTCATGTTCGTCACGGACGAAACATCCCAGCTACTGATGGATTGATCAAAGATGGCTGCATTCTGAAACATACTGCTCATGTCCGTCACTAGCGATAATTGAGGGGTATCCGCAGCAGTAACGATAAAATTGGTTGCACCCGAAAAGGCGGATGCCATTGATGCCCAGTTAGTGTCGCTCCATTGGTCAACGCTGAGTAATTTTTGGTTATCGACACCGGCAAGAAAATGCGGGAAATCATCGCTAATGCTAATGGTATATGTGCCCGCCGTTGCATATGTATGGGTAATGTCACCGGAAACATTGGTATCGACTTGATCGTCACCCCAATCGACTTGGTAGTTATAAACCAGACCTCCATCTGTAGTGATTGTCACTTCGTTATCACCACTTGAACCTGGATTATCTGTTTTCCATGTGGTCTTAAAAGACAGGGGTAATATCACGACAACTGTGCGGGTCACGACGGCCGTGTTATTCGCCGCATCGGTGGCCGTGTAGGTCACGCTGTAACTGCCCAGTGTTGCGGTATTCACGGTATCTCCGCCGGTGGTCACGGTCACGACGCCATCGATGTCATCGCTCGCGCTTGCACCTGCTTCGGTATAGGTATCATTCTGAACAACCAATACTGATGCACTGCCTGTCAGTGTAACAACGGGGGGGGTTATATCTGCAACGATAACCGTGCGGGTCACGCTGGCCGTGTTATTCGCCGCATCGGTAGCCGTGTAGGTCACGCTATAAGTGCCCGGCGTTGCGGTATCCACCATGTCACCGCCGATGGTGACGGCCACGCTGCCATCGATGTCATCGTTCGCGGTGGCGCCTGCTTCGGTATAGGTACCATTCTGAGTAATTGTTACTGAGGCACTGCCCGTCAGCGTAATAACGGGAGGAGTGGTGTCAGCATTGCTACCCCCACCTCCACCTCCACCGCCGCCCCCACCACAGGCAGTTAAGGCAATATAAAACGCGAATAAAAGTGCTTTTGGAAAAATATTGGGGGCTGTCATTATTTAAGTGTCCTTTCTTTTGTTCTTTCCATTCAAAAAATTTACGGCGCTATCAGCCGTACAAGACCGGAATCAATCATCCCGTTACCTGCTAAGGGTACGTACGGATAACATAAAATAGAGGCCTGTTCCAAGTGACTTAGTAATAGTAACTTGAGTTTCGCTACACCTGCACAGACTCCCTGAATGCCCGTGTCGCGGACTTCCCTTTCAAAAAACCTCGCGTATTGGTCACACTGAACTTCGGCGGCATCAACAACAAATCTATGTGACTCTTCATCGCACACTCTTCGACTAATTCTATGCCTTGCAGGCAGCATGGTTACTGCAGAATGTCATCGATATCGTTCTACAATGTGCCATAAAGTGATTTTTTTTTGGTACTACGTCACAAATACGAATGAAGGGTGGTGAACTTCCCCTTTCTTTTCGGTAGGCGATACGCGTGGAGACAGAACAAGTTACCCCGTTTCCACCGGCAAATCCTCACTATTCCCCCAATCCGACCAAGATCCCGGATAGCCTTTTATCTTGGGGTAACCCAATACTTTTAACGCAAAGTACGTGAGTGCAGAACGATGATGGCTTTGGCAATAAGCCACGATGGTTTTGTCTTTTGTGAATCCATGCTCTTCCATCAATGTACGCAATTCGGTTTCCGGTTTGAGACGCAGGTTGCGCGTTTTGTCGATGACGTTAAACCAGTCCAGGTTGACGGCTCCGGGGATGCGCCCGGCGCGGGCGGCGAATTTCTTTTCGCCGCGGTATTCTTCCGGGGAGCGTGCATCGAGTAATGCCACGGAATCATCATCGAGGTGTGCGCGGATGAATTGTTGATTGGCGATGGGGCCGTTCACGATTGTTGCTAGGTAGCTGCTGGAGGTTGCTTGCACCGGTGTATTGTTTGTGGGATGGCCTTCGTTAAACCAGGCGCCGATGCCGCCGTTTAACAGGGAGGCTTTTTCGTGACCGATGGCGTCCAGTGTCCACAGCAGGCGTGCGGCGCGGCCACCGCCTTCGTCGTCGTAGGCGATGACGTGTGTGTCGGGGCAGAGGCCGATGCTGGAAAATACCTGGCTCAGGGTTTCAGCGTCGGGCAACAGTCCCATCATGGGTTTTTGCATGGTGACAATTTGCAGGTAGTCGAGATGAATGGCACCCGGCACGTGGGCTTTGGCATAGGTCTCGGGTTTACACAGATCCACGATCAAAAGCTCAGCGGTACTGAGTTGCTGGAGTTGATCGGGCTCGATAACAAGGGGAATCTGGGACATTGTCATAATGCTCGCTGTGGTTGTTGTCAGGCCGTTGAGGTTTGCGGCGAAATGCCGGACAGGCGCATTTGCAGGCGCATGTTACTGCGTGACTCGGCATAGGCCAAGGCGGTTTCTTCGGTAATTTTTCCGTCGGCGTATAACAGGTACAGTGATTGATCCATGGTACACATGCCGGAGTTGGTGTCTTTTTCCATGACGTTGGCCAGTTCCGAAAAATCGCCACGGCGAATCAGGTCACGCACTCGCGAAGTGGCTATGAGCATTTCCACGGCCACCGTGCGACCACCATTTTTGGCGGGTACCAGCACTTGTGAAATGACCGCTTTAATATTTTGCGACAGCGAGTAACGCAGCAGTTCGCGTTTCTCCTGTGGGAACATGTGTACCACGCGCTCGAAAACCTGGCTGGCGTTGTTGGCATGCAAGGTGGCGAGGCAGAGGTGACCGGTGTCGGAAAATTCCAGTACCGCTTCCATGATGTCGTGCTCGCGGATTTCACCGATCATCAGCATGTCGGGGGACTGGCGCAGGGCGTTGATCAAAGCCTTGTGATAGGACAATGTGTCGGTGCCTATCTCACGTTGGTTGATCACCGATTGTTTGGGCTCCATGACGTATTCGATGGGGTCTTCCACGGTGATGATGTGGCTGATGGTGTTGAGATTGCGGTGGTTGATCATTGCCGCCAGGGTGGTGGACTTGCCAGCACCGGAGGGGCCAACCACTAGCACCAGCCCACGTTTGAGCAGGGTGATGTCTTTTAGCAGTTCGGGAATGCCGAGGGTTTCGAAGCTCGGTACTTGCAGTGGTACCAGTCGAATCACCAGGCTGATTTCGCCGCGTTGACGAAACACGTTGAACCGAAAGCGACCAATGCCGGGCACGGTGTAACCCAGGCTGATTTCGGGATCTTCGGCAAAGGCTTTGGCATGTTCCGGGCGCATCACCAGTTGTGCCATTTTGTCGGTGGCACTCGATGCCAGGGGTTCCAGACCGCTGGCTTGCAGCGTGCCGTTAATACGAAATGCGGGTGGCGACCCTACGCACAAAAACAGGTCTGAGGCATCCTTGGTCACCATGATTTTTAAGAGTTTTGATAATAATTCCATTGCCAACTCCTGTTGTCTGCGACGCAATTTGTTGCATTCGCGTTCTGATCCGTGCTGCGAGTGTAACAAAAATACGGGTTTGCCGTTGTCGCGGGCGGGTTTGGGAGGGTGCTTGAAAAATCGCTGAATGGCTTAATTAAAGAGGATCATCAGCAGGTTGAAAGTGGCCACCGCCGCCAACACCGCCAAGACGATAGTTTTGAGTGAGGGGATTGGGCTGGTGTCACTTTTGCGCAGGGGTCGCATGGTGGCTATGGGGGTGGGACGTTGCTTGTGACCCAGAAAGTCTGCGCAGTCCCCGATGTCGGGCAGCGTGGTATTTTCTGTCACGGGCGCATGGGTGTTTTCGTGCAGCTTTAATGCCGGTTGGTCAGTTGTCTGTGTCGAATGAGCGGACGGCTGCTGGATGAGCTGTTGTGGGGATGTGTGATCCACTTTTTGTGGTGTCTTTTTTGAGTGAATACCCTTTTTCTGTTTTGCCTTTTGGGTGAGTTTTTCGAGCTGGGAGACTCCCGTCATCAGGGTGACATTGATGTTTTGCAGGGGGACCGGTGTTTCGGATTGGAACAAAATTTGATAGTGGCCAATGGTGAGCACGTCGCCATTGTGCAGGGTGTGAGTCTTTGCTTTTTGTCCGTTGACGAGGGTGCCGTTGGTGCTGCCGAGATCTTCGACGTAGGTTGAATTAAACACCGTCACGATTTGGGCGTGGTGTTTGCTGACCATCGGGTCATTGATATGCAGGCGGTTGTCGTGGTTGCGGCCGATGCTGAGTGTGCCTGGTTCAAGTTCGAGTTCATCGACCTTGAAGTTGCCCATGTTGACAGTGATTTTTGCCATAGTCGCGTCCGTGTCGTCTTCTGAATTTGTATCCGTCAAAAACAGTGTTGGGTTTGCGGGCGTGGAGAGCCGCGAAGCTAGAGAGTATAGGTCGATCCACAGGAATGTTTCAGGCGCGTCTCCTTTTCTGGTTACGGGTCGCTGGGGAGGGTGTGATGAGCGGTTCGATGAGCGATATCTCGGGCCGCTTTCGTTGCACTGAAGATGGCTTGCATGTTCCCGGCAAGATTTCGTAGTGGGGACGCAGCGAAGTGGCGGCCATCATCAGGGCGAATTCTTGCAGGCCGTCCAGTCCGTCACGCAAGGTGATTTCCAGCGATTGGTTGAGTCTATTGAGGATGCCGTTGGCCATGTGGGTTGCCATGCGCCGTTGGATAGCGCGCTGTTGTATGAAATCTATAAACCTCAGCGGCGCTGATGGGGGAAAACTTGAATCAGAAATGGGCCAGGAGCCTGGTGGGCTCCGCTTGATGGTGTTTACCGGATGAGATCGGCGCTCAAGTGCGGGCGGATGGTTTGCAGGATGGCCTTGAAGACTTTGGGATTGCCCGCGACCACGTTGCCGGTGTCGAGGTAATCGTCGCCACCGCCAAAATCACTCACCAGTCCTCCAGCCTCTTTTATCAGCAGTACCCCCGCGGCCATGTCCCAGGGCTTGAGACCGATTTCCCAAAAACCATCGAGCCGCCCGGCGGCAACATAGGCTAGATCCAGTGCTGCGGAACCGGGACGACGAATGCCCGCGGTGGTGGGGAACAGGGCCTTGAAGGTGGCCAGGTAGCAGTCCAGATGTTGTTGTTGCTTGAAGGGGAAACCGGTGCCGAGCAGCGCGCCGTCCAGACCTTTGCGCGTGGTGACGCGCAAACGGCGATCATTAAGCTGTGCGCCAGCCCCCCGGGAGGCGGTGAATAATTCCTGGCGCATGGGGTCGTAAATCACCGCATGTTCGAGGCGGCCTTTGAGGCGCACCGCGATGGACACCGCAAACTGCGGAAAACCGTGCAGGAAATTGGTGGTGCCGTCTAGCGGGTCGATCACCCACTGGTAATCCGTTCCGCCTTTTTGGCCCGGCAATTCACCGCTCTCTTCGCCGAGGATAGCGTGGTCGGGATAGGCCTCATGAATCACGCTGATAATCATGGCTTCGGCTTGCCGGTCCACCTCGGTGACAAAATCATTATGGGATTTTTCAGTGACCTCGAGGCGATCCACCTGATCAGCGGCACTGGCGATGAGGTTACCTGCGCGGCGGGCGGCGCGGACGGCGATATTGACGATGGGGTGCATGGTTTGTTTTTTTCCAACTTTTTCAAAAAATGGCCGTTGGCGATCTCGTTACGGGCCAATGGCCAATGCAATGACAGTCTTGCTGGCGGACTGCGCTAAACGGGCGCGCGACTTTAGCAGAATTGTCCCTGAATTGCGACCCGCTGACTCCTGTGCGTGCTCAGAAATGCGTGTTCTGCCACCGCCCTGCTGAGCATCTCTGTTGCCGGGAAAGAGCGGGCCGGGTAAGGTGTGCGCGATGTTGGATCCGACAAACACGCAAAGACAAATACAACAGCAGGTGCGTATCGTGCTGGTGGATACCAGTCATCCCGGCAATATCGGCGCGGCGGCGCGTGCCATGAAAAACATGGGGCTGCGACGACTGTATCTGGTGAATCCCCAGCGGTTTCCGCACGCCGATGCCACTGCGCGGGCCTCGGGGGCCGACGATGTGCTAGCCCAGGCCACAGTTTGCACCACGCTGGACGAGGCTTTGAGCGGCTGTGGTTTGGTGGTGGGTGCCAGCGCGCGACTGCGTAATTTATCGGTGCCTTTACTGGACCCGCGTCAGTGCGCCGAACAGGTGCAGGCGGAGGTGACGGGCGCTGGCGTTGAATGTGCGCTGATCTTTGGTCGTGAGCATTCCGGGCTGACCAATGACGAACTGGGTCGGTGTCACCACCTGGTGAATATTCCCAGTGATCCCGACTACAGTTCGCTGAATCTGGCGGCTGCGGTGCAGGTGGTCAGCTATGAATTGCGCATGGCCTGTGGTGCCGAGTCTGAAAATGCCCGTATTTTAGAAGCGGCCCAGAAACAGGAGCCGCTAGCGCCCGCTGACGACATGGCTCGCTTTTATGAACACCTGCAACAGACCCTGGTGGCGGTCGGATTTCTCGACCCGCAGAATCCGCGTATTATGATGCGCAGGCTGCGGCGTTTATTTAATCGTGCGCGCCCCAATGTTATAGAGATGAATATATTGCGGGGCATTCTGACGGCGGTGCAGAAGACCAAAGGCGCGTCGAAATCGCCGACAAAAAAAACCACAGGTTAACGAGTCACCATGTTTAAACATATCCGGGAAGACATTCGTTGCGTATTTGATCGCGACCCCGCGGCGCGTACTACCTTTGAAGTCATTACTACTTACCCTGGTTTGCACGCCTTGGTCGCGCATCGCTTTGCGCACGGGCTGTGGAACATCGGCCTCTATTGGCTGGCGCGTGTGGCTTCAACATTGAGTCGCTGGTTGACCGGTATTGAAATTCATCCGGGTGCCCGGATTGGCCGACGTTTTTTTATCGACCACGGGATGGGGGTGGTGATCGGCGAAACGGCGGAGATTGGCGACGATTGCACCCTGTACCACGGCGTCACCCTTGGCGGCACCAGCTGGGAGAAAGGTAAACGGCACCCCACGTTGATGAATAATGTGGTGGTGGGTGCCGGTGCCAAAGTGCTGGGGCCCATTGTGCTGGGTGAAGGCGCACGGGTGGGTTCCAATGCCGTCGTCGTCAAAGACGTCGCGGCCGGTGCCACCGTGGTGGGAGTGCCGGGTCGCGTGGTGACAATCAGTAAATCCACCAGCAGCGAGACACAACAGCGGGCTGCCACCGCCAAAAAACTCGGTTTCGACGCCTACGGTGCCACTAGTGACGCCCCGGATCCGGTGGTCAATGCTATTAATAGCTTGCTGGATCATGTGCATATTATGGATGAAAAAATGGCCTCGATGTGCGAATCCATCAAGCGGCTGGACGCGGAATTCAACGACGTACAGCTCCCTGACCTGGAAGATTGCAGCATTGATTCTGGCGATGCTCCCAGTGACAGCCCCAACCGTTCCCTCGGCGACAATCCCAGCGATAAGCTCCGCTAGGCTGGGGGCGGTGATGCCGGGTGACAAACCGAGTCAATAATTTCAGCCGTTAAATGGGTCAATTTTGATCTATTTCACTTCACAGCAACTATTTCTTGACTAAACTTGTCGGATATAGATAATAGCTGATCAAAATGATCAGGAATTAATGCATTTCCGTTTTTGGTGGGATTTTTTGGCGGTGGTGGTGTAATCGCTGGATGTTTTGCTAACAGTTGTTGGCCAGATACCGTTGAATTTTCGCATTGTACAGCGGGTTGGTTTGACCCTAAAACGTGGGTTCGGTAGTCTTCTGCTTAATTTCCATGTTTTTAGTAAGTTTAATGTTGTTGGCGGCTGAACTCTGGTTTGCCGTGATGTTTGTGACCACTGAGGTGAAATTATGAGATTAACGACCAAAGGCCGCTACGCCGTAACTGCGATGCTTGATTTGGCCCTGAATGCGCAAGACCGCCCCATTACGTTGGCGGATATTTCCCAGCGACAGGGGATTTCCCTCTCCTATCTTGAGCAATTGTTTTCTCGTCTGCGCAAAGACGGCCTGGTGTCGAGTGCGCGGGGTCCGGGCGGAGGGTATCGTCTCAGCCGGATGGCAGATGACATCAATATTGCGCAGATTATCCGAGCGGTGGATGAAAAGGTCTCGGTGACCCGCTGCGGTGGCACGGGTGATTGCCAGAATGGCGAGGCTTGTTTGACGCATCAATTGTGGTGTTCCCTGAGTGATCAGATCCATGATTTTTTGAGAGGGATTTCCCTCGGAAGCCTGGTTGAAGAGGATTACGTGAAAATGGTGGCCGAACGTCAGCAGAATCGCGCCCGGGAGGCTGAGAACCTGTCAGAAACCACGTTGCAGACTGCAACCGGCATGTTGTAATACCAGGTTTTTGGCGTGCGAATACCCGTTTCCAAATAGAGATGCAAGCTATGTCGACTGATCTTGATTGCATTTATCTTGATAGCAATGCGACAACGCCATTGGATGATCGTGTGCTGGAGGCTATGTTGCCTTATCTGGGTGGACAGTTTGGTAATCCTTCCAGCGGTTATCAACTGGGGCGCATGGCCCGGGCAGCGGTGAACATGGCGAGAGAGCAAGTGGCAGCGCTGGTTAACGCGCACCCCTCGCAAGTGGTATTTACCAGCGGTGGTACCGAGGCCAATAATTTAGCATTGAAGGGTGCGGCGGGGCGTTTGTCCCCTGGATATCTGGCGATCAGTGCCGTCGAGCATGGATCAGTTCGTGCCCCCGCACAGGCCCTGCGAAAGCAAGGCTGGTCATTGAGCGAAGTGGCGGTTGATGCCCAGGGTCGGCTGGATCTGGAGCAGCTGGGTGAAGCGCTGGCCGGAATGCGTCCCAATATGACGCCATCGGCAAGCACCGCGGTTTCGAAAATCGCGGCCGTGATGCTGGCCAATAACGAAACCGGTGTCATTAATGATGTTGTCGCCGTCGCCACACAGGTGCATGAAAATGGCGGGGTGTTGCTGGTGGATGCGGTGCAAGCGGCCGGTAAATTGCCTGTTGATTTTTCCGCCATCGGCGCACAGATGATGAGTCTGTCGGCACACAAGATGTATGGCCCTAAAGGAGCAGGTGCCTTGATCGTCGACAAGGCGATGGACATGGAATCCCTGTTGCACGGTGGAGGCCACGAAAAAGGTCGGCGCGGCGGTACGGAAAATGTCGCCGCCATCGTCGGTTTCGGTAAAGCGGCGGAGCTGGCAATGGCCGGGCTGGTCACGCAGAGCGCACAGACACAGACGTTGCGTGACCATTTGGAACGGCGCCTGAAAGAAGAAATGCCCGAGCTGCATTTTTTTGGTCAACAGGCACTAAGATTACCGAATACCAGTTATTTTGCGCTGCTGGGCGTGGATGGTGAGACCTTGCTAATGAGCCTCGACCAGGCGGGTCTCGCGGTTTCCAGCGGTTCTGCTTGCAGTACGGGCGAGGTGGCCCCCAGCCATGTGTTGATGGCCATGGGTGTCGACGCGGCGTTGGCGCGCGGGGCTATCCGCGTCAGTTTGGGTAAAGATTCACAGCGTGATGAAATTGATCGCTTTGTGGATTGTCTTAAACAACAGGTACAGGCGTTGCAGCGTTATGCCAGCGTCGCATGCGCCTAGTGTATTCAGCGGATGTGAATGCTGAATGTTAATTAGATACAAAGTGAAAGGTAACAAATAATGACCAACAGTGATAAGCGACCCATCTACATGGATTATGCGGCGACTACGCCCATGGATCCCCGTGTTGCGGAAAAAATGATGCAGTTTTTGACCCCGGATGGTGAGTACGGCAACCCGGCTTCGCGTTCGCATTCTTACGGCTGGAATGCCGAAGCGGCGGTGGAAGAGGCACGCAAGCACGTCGCCGCATTAGTGAATGCCAACCCCAAAGAAATCATCTGGACCTCCGGTGCCACGGAGTCGGACAATCTGGCTATCAAGGGTGTTGCGCATTTCTATCAAAAGAAAGGCAAGCATATTATTACCAGCAAAACCGAACACAAGGCGGTGCTGGATACCTGTCGTCAGTTGGAACGCGAAGGTTTTGAAGTCACCTATCTCGACCCGGAGCCTACGGGCCTGATCGATATTGCTAAGCTGGAAGCGACAATGCGTGACGACACAATTCTGGTGTCCATCATGCATGTCAATAATGAATTGGGCGTGATTCAGGACATTGCCGCCATCGGCGAGCTGACGCGTGCCAAGGGCATTATTTTCCATGTGGACGGTGCTCAAAGCGCGGGTAAAACGGAGATCGATCTGGCGACTTTGAAAGTTGATTTGATGTCCTTTTCCGCACACAAAATTTATGGCCCGAAAGGCATGGGTGCGCTTTATGTGCAGCGTAAACCGCGCATTCGGCTTGAGGCACAGACCCACGGCGGCGGTCATGAACGCGGCATGCGCTCCGGTACGTTGGCAACCCATCAAATTGTCGGCATGGGTGAGGCATTCCGTATCGCCAAGGAAGAGATGGCTAAGGACAACGTCCACATTACCGCCTTGCGTGATCGTTTGTACGATGGTGTGAAAGATCTCGAGGAAGTATACGTCAACGGCGATATGACCCACAGTATTCCGGGTATTTTTAACATCAGCTTTAACTACGTCGAAGGCGAGTCGTTGATTATGTCGCTGAAGCATTTGGCGGTATCGTCCGGTTCAGCCTGTACCTCGGCGAGTCTGGAACCCTCGTATGTGCTGCGTGCTTTAGGTCGTAATGACGAGCTGGCGCACAGTTCGATTCGTTTCAGTATGGGACGATTCACTAAGCAAGAAGAGGTGGATTACGCCATATCGCATGTGCGTGATGCGATTGAAAAACTGCGGGCACTTTCGCCGCTGTGGGATATGTATAAAGACGGTGTTGACCTGTCTCAGGTGAAATGGGCAGCACATTAGTTGGGCGTTTAGTTGGTAATCTGTTGACTGTTCGTTGAGAGAAAAACCGATTAACTATTAGAATTAAATGACAGTGAGTAAACTGTGAGGAAGGTGTGATATGGCATATAGCGACAAAGTTTTAGACCACTACGAAAACCCGCGTAACGTGGGCACCATGGAAGCAGATGATCCGTCCGTGGGTACTGGCATGGTGGGTGCGCCGGCCTGTGGTGATGTGATGCGTTTGCAGATCAAAGTCAGCGATGACGGTGTGATCGAAGATGCGCGTTTTAAAACCTACGGCTGTGGTTCTGCTATTGCGTCCAGTTCCCTGTTGACCGAATGGGTTAAGGGTAAAACTCTGGATGAGGCGGGACAGATTAAAAATACTGAACTGGTCGAAGAATTGGCCTTGCCGCCGGTAAAAATTCATTGCTCAGTGTTGGCGGAAGATGCCATCAAAGCGGCGATTGCAGATTACCGTGATAAGAATGCAGCTAACGCTTAATAATAGTTTTGGTAGTGGCGCCGCGGATCTTCCCGGTGCCGGTGTGTGACTTGGATTAGGATACGTGGACAAAAGTAAATTATGTCAATTACATTAACTGAAGCAGCGGCGGAACGGATAAGGTTGTTTCTCGACAACCGTGGCTCGGGCGTGGGTTTGCGTCTGGGTGTGAAGACCACCGGCTGTTCCGGAATGGCGTATGTTATCGAGTTCGCTGATGAAATTGATGAGGCGGACAAGGTCTTTGAAGATAAAGGTGTCAGTGTACTCGTGGATCCGAAGAGTTTGATTTATCTGGACGGTACCGAACTTGATTACACGAAAGAAGGCTTGAATGAAGGGTTTAAATTTAACAACCCTAATGTAAAAGACAGCTGTGGTTGTGGCGAAAGTTTTACGGTTTAAACGTAGTGCCTTTTTTTGATGCAAGAGTCTATGCAAGCGGCAGATCTTTCTAGCGATTTTTTCGCATTATTTGGTTTGCCGCGTTCCTTCGATATTGATTTGGACGCCTTGGCGGAATGTTATCGCGAGGCGCAACGTGTTGTGCATCCAGATAAGTTTGCCAACGCCTCAGAGGCGGAGCGGCGTTTGTCGGTGCAAATGGCGGCACGTGTTAATGAGGGATATCGCATTTTGAAAGCCCCGTTGACACGGGCGCGCTATCTGCTGGAATTGCTCGGTGTTGAACTGGATGATATGGATACGGCCTTTGATGGTGCGTTTCTGATGGAGCAAATGGAACTGCGTGAACGTTTGGCGGCGGTGCGTTCGTCCGCAGCGAAAGAGGGTGCTGATCCTCTTCGACAGTTACAGGCGATTTCACAGGATATCAGTGCACATGGCAAGACCTTGACGACGCAAATGGCTGAGTTGTTGCGGGCTGCAGATACAGACTCTTTATGGCAGGCGCGGGATATCACGCGCAAGTTACAATTCTTTCATCGACTTAATGAAGAAGTCGATGCCCTGGATGAAGAGCTAAATGAGTTTTGATGCTGCGTTTTCCGTATTCGTTTTTTCACCAACCATTGTTTTTCATCAACCATTGTTTTGAAGCAAAAATACTCACAGTAGATTTCCAAAATGGCATTGTTACAAATAAGTGAACCCGGTCAGAGCGCTGCCCCTCATCAGCGCAAACTGGCGGTGGGCATTGACTTGGGTACCACCAATTCTTTGGTGGCGACAGTGCGCAGTGGTACCGCTGAAACCTTGGCGGATGCCCAGGGCGAGCATTTGTTATCGTCGGTGGTGCGTTATCAAAAGGATGCATCGCCGCAAGTGGGGGCGATTGCCAAACAATTCGCGGTGACGGACCCGCGCAATACCATTAGTTCGGTGAAACGTTACATGGGACGTGGCCTGGAGGATATCTGTAAGGGCTGCGCGTGTGCCGAGTATGAATTTATTGATGACGGTGAGTCGTCGGTGCCGCGTATCCGTACTGCGGCGGGTGATGTGAGTCCGGTGGAAATTTCCGCTGAAATTTTGAAAACGCTCAAACTACGGGCTGAACAAAGCCTGGGCGATGAGCTGACTGCGGCGGTGATCACTGTGCCCGCCTATTTTGACGATGCGCAGCGTCAATCCACCAAAGATGCCGCTCAGCTGGCGGGTTTGACTGTGTTGCGTCTGTTGAACGAACCGACGGCTGCGGCCGTGGCCTACGGTTTGGATCACGGCTCTGATGGCATACACGTGGTGTACGACCTGGGTGGCGGCACCTTCGATATTTCCATTTTGCGCCTCAATCGTGGTGTATTTGAAGTGATGTCCACCGCCGGGAATACGGCTCTGGGTGGCGACGATTTTGATCGGGCCATTGCCCTTTGGTTGGTGGAACAGGCGGGTTTGGAACAGGCTGGAATGTCGGCCGGGCAAATGCGCGCAGTGTTGAACGAAGCCTGTGGTGCTAAAGAAGCCTTGTCTGAGGCCGAGACGGTTGCCGTCACCCTGTCGGATATCGAGGCCGGCACGCAAATTTGGCAGGGTGAATTGAGCCGTGAGCAACTGCATACGCTCATTGACCCGATGATTCGTCAGACCTTGTTGGCTTGTCGTCGTGCGCTGCGGGATGCCGATATTGAGCTCAGTGACATCGAAGATGTGGTGATGGTGGGCGGCTCCACGCGCTCGCCGCGAGTGCGCGAGTTGGTCGGCGAATTTTTTCAGTGTCAGCCGATGGTGGATATCGATCCGGACAAAGTGGTTGCCACTGGCGCGGCGATTCAGGCCGACATCCTGGTGGGTAACAAACCGGACAGCGAAATGCTGTTGCTGGACGTGATCCCGCTGTCGCTGGGGTTGGAAACCATGGGCGGATTGGTGGAGAAGGTGATCACCCGTAACACCACGATTCCGTCGGCCAAGGCGCAGGATTTCACCACCCACAAAGATGGGCAGACGGCATTGGCCGTGCATATTGTGCAAGGCGAACGTGAACTGGTGAGCGATTGTCGTTCCCTGGCGCGCTTTGAATTGCGCGGTATTCCGCCGATGACCGCTGGTGCGGCGCGCATTCGGGTGACCTTTCAGGTTGATGCCGATGGCCTGTTGTCCGTGACGGCACGCGAGCAGGTGTCAGGGGTGGAGAGTACGGTGCAGGTGAAACCCTCGTTTGGTTTGACAGACACCGAGATCGAAACCATGCTGCGCGATTCCATGGAGCACGCGGAAGAGGATGTGACCGCGCGCACCTTGCGTGAACAGCAGGTGGAAGCCGACCGTATTTTGGAGTCGGTGGAGTCCGCCATCGCCATCGACGGCGATTTGCTGGAATCTGCGGAGCGCAGCCATATCGAGCAGGCCATGTCGTCATTGCGCCAGCTCCGTGACGGCGACGATGCGCAACAGGTCAAACACGCGATTCAGGTGCTCAATGAAGCGAGTACCGATTTCGCGGCGCGGCGCATGGATGCCGGTATTCAGATGGCGATGACCGGCCACAAGGTCGATGAATTTTAACTATTAATTTCGAGGCTATTTACTAGTAAAAAAGCATGCCACAAATCATTTTTTTACCCCATGAAGAAATCTGCCCCGAGGGTGTCGTCATCGAAGCGGAAACCGGTGCCACCATCTGTGATGTCGCGTTGGCCAATGGCATTGAGATCGAACACGCCTGTGAAAAATCCTGTGCCTGTACGACCTGTCACGTGATTATCCGCGAAGGTTTTGATTCGCTGGAAGAGTCCACTGAACTCGAAGATGACTTGCTGGACAAGGCCTGGGGGCTGGAGCCGGATTCGCGCCTGAGTTGTCAGGCGCAAGTCGGTACGGTGGATTTGGTGATCGAAATCCCGAAATACACTATCAATATGGTGTCAGAAACCCACTAGGTTTCTGGATTTTTTGAAAAGGAGCCACAAATGAGTTTGAAATGGACAGAATCGTTGGAAATCGCCATCGCGCTGGATGAAGCGCACCCGGATGTGGATCCGAAAAACGTCAATTTTGTGGATTTGCGTGACTGGATACTGGCCCTGGACGAGTTCGACGATGATCCTGAACACTGCGGTGAACGCATCCTCGAAGGCGCGCAGCTGGCCTGGATAGAAGAACGCGAATAAGGCTAGGCCTGACGCATTCCCGTATTATTGCTGATATTTTCCTGCTTTCTCCCCGTTTGCGGGGCGCTCATCGTGGTTTTTAGGGGAGTGGCCGCCGCGGACTCTCTCATTTTCCCCCTTTATTCAATTCCCCGGGAAATTCTTCTCCCGGCTCGCCGATAGTCCTCCCTTTTCCTCGACCCTGCGTGAAAGAACCCTAGGGGGTTGCCCCAATTCTCTTGTATAATAAGGGGTTTACGTCATCCCGAGCATGTTCCTGCTGGGTGCTCTCGGCGATGGCTTTGTTCCCTATGTTTACGTTAAATACAGATTGGAGTTATTAAAAGCATGGCTATTGAAAGAACATTCTCTATCGTGAAACCTGATGCTGTTGGCAAAAACCACATCGGTGAAATCTATGCGCGATTTGAGAAGGCGGGTTTGAAAATTGTTGCCGCCAAAATGGTGCATCTCTCGCGTGAAAAGGCAGAAGGTTTTTATGCCGTTCATAGCGAGCGCCCCTTCTTCAAGGATCTGGTGAGTTTTATGATTTCCGGCCCGGTGATGGTGCAGGT
Source organism: uncultured Ectothiorhodospiraceae bacterium (assembly GCA_964401355.1). GTDB lineage: Bacteria > Pseudomonadota > Gammaproteobacteria > SZUA-152 > SZUA-152 > SZUA-152. The sequence goes on from CAYNYJ010000035.1 coordinate 15,847, forward strand.
ATTGGAAGGCGAAGGCGCCATTCTCAAACACCGTGAAGTGATGGGTGCGACCAATCCGAAAGAAGCGGATGCCGGTACCATTCGTGCTGACTTCGCCGACTCCATTGACGAAAATGCCGTACACGGTTCCGATGCTGTAGAAACGGCTGCCGAAGAAATCGCTTACTTCTTCAGTGAAGACGAACTTTGTGCGCGCACGCGTTAAGCGCTATTGAACAACGTGACGAGCAGTAACGAGTAAACGTGATGTCGAACAAAGTTAATCTACTGAACTTTACCCGTGCGGATATGGAGGCCTTCTTTCTTGAAATGGGTGAGAAGGCCTTTCGTGCCAATCAGGTGATTCAGTGGTTGCATCAATACGGTGTCGATAATTTTGACGGGATGACCAACTTGAGCAAGGGCTTGCGGGCCAAGCTTGCCGAGGTTGCCGAAATTCGTACGCCCGAAGTGCTGCTCGATCAGGCTTCTATCGACGGTACGCACAAGTGGTTGTTGAAGCTGGACAGCGGCAACTCCATTGAAACGGTGTTTATCCCGGAAAAAAATCGTGGGACTTTGTGTATTTCTTCCCAGGTCGGTTGTGCGCTGGAATGTTCTTTTTGTTCTACCGGTCAACAAGGTTTTAATCGCAACCTCAGTGTTGCCGAAATTATTGGACAGGTCTGGGTCGCCAACAAGGCGCTGGGCTGGGATCCCATGGCCAATGGCAAACGCGAAAGGATTATTTCCAACGTGGTGTTCATGGGCATGGGCGAACCTCTGTTGAATTTTGACAGCACGGTCAAAACCATCGATTTGTTAATGGATGATTTTGCCTATGGTTTATCAAAACGCCGGGTGACTGTGAGTACTTCCGGTGTGGTGCCAGCATTGCTGCGGCTTAAAGAAGTGAGCGATGTGGCTTTGGCCTTGTCGTTGCACGCGCCGACTGATGCGTTACGGGATGTACTGGTGCCTATTAATAAGAAATACCCGCTGCGCGAAGTGCTGAACGCATGTAAAGAATACATCAGTGGTGATGCGCGTCGTAAAGTGACTATTGAATACGTGATGCTGGATGGCGTGAATGACAGCGTTGCTCATGCCAGAGAATTAGTGAAGGTGCTAAAAGATGTACCTTCCAAGGTTAATCTGATTCCCTTCAATCCCTTTCCTGATACTCAATATCGGCGTTCAAGCGATGAGGCAATTGTGCGTTTTCGTGAGGTGCTGATTAAGGGCGGCCTTATTACTTTGACGCGTCGTACTCGAGGTGATGACATTGATGCGGCCTGTGGGCAATTGGTGGGACAGGTGATGGATAAAACCAAACGTGGACAAAATAAGCTGGCAACAGGTTGAGGAAAAAAATGAGCATCATGCGATCGTTATTTGTTGTTACATTAACCGTTGTGTTGATTGCTACGTTATCTGCCTGTGCCACGGTGCAGGAACGGGAACGCGAAGAAAAAAGAAATTTTCGCATTGCGGATACCAATATGCGTTTAGGACTGGGTTATTTGCAACAAGGGCGCGTGCAAGCCGCCTTGGAAAAATTGCAAAAGGCGCTGGCAGCGAAGCCCGATTACCCTGAGGCGCATAGCACTATTGCTTTGGTTTATGGACAGTTGGCGAAAAATGAAAAAGCCGAGAAGCATTATCTGCGTGCGCTGGAATTGTCGCCAAAAGAGGGTTCGGTACAAAACAATTATGCGGTTTTTCTTTGCGGTATTGGTAAACCGGTAGATGCAGAGGCGTATTTCCTACGCGCCATCAAAAGCCGGAATTATCGTACGCCGGCACAGGCATTGGAAAACCTCGGTGTGTGTTCCATGCAGACTCCAGATCAGGAAAAAGCAGAGATTTACTTGCGCAAGGCTTTGCAGATTGATCCGCGCTTGCCCCGGGCATTGTTACAGATGGCGCAGATCAGCGTAGAAAAAAAGCGTGCTATGTCCGGGCGAGCTTACCTTCAGCGTTATCAGGAAGTCGCCACTTTAGGAGCCGACGGATTATGGTTAGGCATTCAGGTGGAAACGCAACTGGGTGACATGGAGGCGGTTCGTGATTATGAGAATCGATTGTACCGCCATTTTCCGGATTCCCGAGAACTGCAGTTGTTGCTGGAAAAACAAATGGCGGTTGATATCAAGACTGGCAGTGTGCGGCGAGAAGGGGAAACGGCGCAATGAGTGGCCAGCAGAAAGATCCGTCGTCTTCTGCGCAAATCGTTGAGTCTGAGCAGACGGTTGAAGCTGTGTTGGATGAGCGGCCTGGCGAGCGCTTGAAAATTGCGCGTGAAAGCTTGGAACTGTCGGTATCCGATGTGGCCGAGCGATTAAAATTGAATGCGCACAAGATTGAAGCTTTGGAACGCGGTGATGTTGCAGATGTCGCAACTCCGGTATTTGTGGCGGGCTATTTGCGATCGTATGCGCGCTTGTTGGGGCTTTCTGAGGAAACAGTGCTGGCTGACTTTTCCGTATTGGCCGATATGGAATTGTCTGCTGCGGGATCGGTGCCTGCTGCAGACCTGAGCTTGAGTCCACTAAGCCAGGATTTTGGCAAGGTGTCGACCACCTTGCCGGTTCAGGCGTCCGCTGGTGAGACTACGACATCGCCAACACTGATGTTGGCTGGGTTGATTGGCCTGGTGCTGATCGTCGTTACTTATTTAGTTTTGAGTGGCGATGAGAGTGTGGAAAATGTATCGGGTGTGACCTTGGCCATTGTCGAAAAGTCGGTGATGGAAAAAGTGCCGATGACAGATGTAGAGTCTGATTTGTTATCCGTTGAAGATGAGCCGACGGAAAATGTCACTACGATAGTACCGTTAGTATCCTCAACGACAGAAAGTGATCTGGATACAGGAGCGGTTGACGACACGGTAACAGAAGCGATTGCGCAATCTGAATTGGCGCTGTTTTTTTTAAGCGATTCCTGGGTGGAAGTGAATGATGCGCTCGGAGAACGATTGGTGTACCGCTTGGGTAAAGCGGGTATGGCACGTACCGTGATGGGGGTGCCGCCCTTTGACGTGCAGCTAGGTTATGCACCCGGAGTGGATATTATGTATAACGGCGTGCCTTATGATTTGTCACGTTTTGCGGGGCGTCGCTCCGCGCGGTTTAAGGTCGGTAATGCCGGCGACCAGATGGCCAGTGAATAGTTTGTTTAGATACACGTATTCATATCGAAAATTGATTGTAATTTTTTAACTGAATTGAAAAACCATGATTGAAAAACCAGAGTATCAACAGATTAAACGTCGCAAGTCCCGACAAATAATGGTCGGCAATGTGCCTGTGGGTGGTGACGCCCCGGTGACGGTACAGAGTATGACCAATACCGAAACCTGCGATGTTGCCGCCACTGTGGCGCAAATAGCCGCGCTGGAATCAGCAGGAGTGGATATTGTGCGGGTCTCGGTGCCGAGCATGGAGGCGGCAGAGGCTTTTGGTAAAATTAAACGTCTGGTGAATGTGCCGTTGATCAGTGACATCCATTTTGATTACAAGATCGCCTTGCGTGTTGCGGAATTGGGTGTAGATTGTTTGCGCATCAATCCTGGCAACATCGGTCGGGAGGATCGGGTACGTGCCGTGGTGTCAGCGGCGCGTGACAATGGCATTCCCATTCGTATCGGTGTGAACGCCGGTTCGCTGGAAAAAGATTTGCAGAAAAAATACCGTGAGCCCACGCCGGCCGCGTTGGTGGAATCGGCGATGCGCCACATCGACATGCTGGATCGTCTGGATTTCCAGGAGTTTAAGGTTAGTCTCAAAGCCTCGGATGTGTTTATGACGGTCGCCGCATATCGTTTGTTGGCAGATCAAATTGAACAGCCCTTGCATTTGGGTATTACTGAAGCCGGTGGCTTGCGTTCCGGTTCGGTAAAATCTGCGATTGGCCTGGGGATGTTACTGGCAGACGGCATTGGCGATACGATTCGTGTTTCCCTGGCCGCAGATCCGGTACAGGAAGTGAAGGTGGGTTTTGATATTCTCAAGAGCTTGCATGTGCGCAGTAAAGGCATCAATCTCATCGCCTGTCCCTCTTGTTCCCGCCAGCAGTTCGATGTGGTTGCCACAGTCAATGCGCTGGAAGAACGGCTTGAAGATATTCTGGAGCCGATGGATGTGGCGGTCATTGGCTGTGTGGTTAACGGCCCAGGTGAGGCGCGTGAAGTCGACGTCGGTCTCACCGGGGGTGAACCGAATCTCCTCTATATCGATGGTAAACCTCATCACAAGGTTAGCAATGAAGACATGCTCGATGAACTGGAGCGGGCAGTGCGGGTCGAAGTGGAGCGTCGGCAGGAAAATGCTAATGCATTGAGTGATATCCCTATTCAGCAAATGGATTCGTAAAACAACATTGAATGGCATTACGTGCAGACAAGTAAAATTGATTAAAAAATAAAAACTGGAAATAAGATTTTGGCACAAGCACTGACTCAATCATCTTTACAGGCTATTCGGGGAATGAATGACATTACTCCGGATGACACGCGTTACTGGCAACAGCTCGAATCGACGATGCGTGCGGTGCTTGCCAGTTATGGTTATCAGGAAATCCGTTTTCCGATCGTGGAAAAAACCGAACTGTTTAAACGCTCGATTGGTGAAGTGACTGATATTGTTGAAAAGGAAATGTACACCTTTGAGGATCGAAATGGTGACAGTTTGACGCTACGGCCAGAAGGCACGGCTTGCTGTGTGCGAGCCAGTATCCAGAATGGTTTGCTGCATAATCAACTTCAGCGATTGTGGTACATGGGGCCGATGTTTCGACATGAGCGTCCGCAGAAGGGACGTTATCGTCAGTTTCACCAGGTTGGTGTTGAAACCTTCGGCATGGCAGGCCCGGATGTGGATGCAGAATTAATTTTGATGACAGCGCGTTTCTGGCAGCAGTTAGGTCTGGAAGGTTTGGAGTTGCAAATTAATTCATTAGGCACTAAAGAATCGCGGGTCGAGTACCGGGTGAAGCTCGTCGACTTTTTTAATCAACATCTTGACCAATTGGATGATGATAGTCGGCGTCGATTAGACAGCAATCCGCTGCGCATCCTGGATTCAAAAAACCCGGCCTTGACGGAATTGATTGCCTCAGCACCCAAGCTTAGTGATTATTTAGATGACGAATCGCGTGAGCATTTTGCAATGCTTTGCGGTCTACTGGATGACGCCGGAATGACTTATCGCATCAATCCCTGCTTGGTGCGGGGCTTGGATTATTATTCGCGGACGGTATTTGAATGGGTCACGGATCAGCTCGGCGCACAGGGGACGGTGTGTGCCGGGGGTCGTTTTGATGGGCTGGTGGAACAGTTGGGTGGCAAGCCGGTGCCGGCTGCGGGTTTCGCGATAGGCCTGGAACGTTTGCTGGAACTGGTGCGGGACAAACTCACGCCGGCCAATGTGCCCCATGTGTATCTTGTGGTGGCGGGTGAAAAAGCGCAGTCAAAAGGACTTTTGTTGGCGGAAACGTTGCGTGCTGCGGTGCCTGATTTACGCCTGATGACCCATTGTGGCGGCGGTAGTCTTAAAAGTCAGTTTAAAAAAGCGGACAAGAGCGGTGCCCAAATTGCGCTTGTGTTGGGAGATGATGAAGTGGCGCAGGGTACGGTGAGTGTCAAGCCTTTGCGGGGTGAACGAGGCCAGCAACAGGAAATGCTGGCACAAGCTGCATTGCCGGAGTGGCTGAAAAACGTATTATTTTAGTTTTTGATTTCTAGTTTAAAAGAACTTTAACGGAGAGCAGCCGTGGACGTATATACAACGGAAGAACAACAAGTCGATGCGATCAAAAAATGGTGGCACGAAAATAAATGGTCGGTGATCGGTGGTGTGGTAATTGGTGTCAGTGCGTTGGTGGGCGGGCGTGCTTGGCTGAGTAATCAACATGCCACTGCTGAGGCGGCATCGGTAATCTATCAAGTGATGCAGGAGCAAATGTCGAGTGGCAAAAATGAAGAAGCCACAACCCATGCTGCGCAATTGCTGGGGCAGTTTTCCGACACTCCCTATTCATCGTTAGCGGCATTGACGATGGCAAAAATAAAACTGGATAGCGGTGACGCCACTGCCGCCAGTTCGCATTTGCGTTGGGCCCTGGATAACACCGAGGAAGATGCGGTGCGGCATGAAGCCAGATTGCGTCTGGCGAGATTGTTGTTGGCGGATGCCAAGTATGACGAGGCCTTGAGCTTGTTAAGGGGTATTGATGCTGTCGTGTATACGACGAGCTATGAACAATTGACAGGTGACATTCATGTTGCGGCCGGTCAGTCTGAATCTGCACGTACGGCTTATACTCGTGCATTAGCCAGTCTGGCACCATCCGGGCGTGGTCGTGAGCTGTTGCAGATGAAGCTCGATAATCTTGGGTCATCGCCTGCTGTGGGAGACATTTCCTGATTATGGATGTTGTACTGAAACGTCTTGCGGTAGTGCTGGTTATGGCGGGTCTGCTGGTGGCGTGTGGGTCATCACCAAAGAATTATTCCGATGCGACTCCGCTGGAAAGCATTGATACACAACTTCAAATAACGCCGCTTTGGGCGGAAGTGACGGGTGATGTGCCAGAATCAGCCCATGCACAATTACCGGTAATAGTGGATAACGGCCGCGTGTATCTCGCTAATAGAAGCGGTGACGTGACAGTGTTCGATGCGGATAACGGAACGCTGTATTGGCGTGTCTCCTTGGGCGAAGCGCTTTCCGGTGGCCCCGGTGTGGGTGATAAGCGTTTGTTTGTGGCGACACGCGAGGCCGAGCTGATTGCGCTGGACAAGGAAAATGGTGCGCTGCAATGGCGTCAGCGCATCAGCAGTGAAATGCTGGCTACGCCCGTGGTGGTGAATGATCAACTGGTGGTGCAGACCATCGACGGCAAGATCAGTGTGTACGACACTGCCAACGGCAAAAAAATCTGGGGTTATTCACGCACGATCCCGAAACTCACCTTGCGTGGCACCAGCGCCCCTTTGGTGCTGGGTGACAAAATTGTGGCCGGGTTTTCCGATGGGCGTTTGGTGGCGCTCAACTTGGCGACTGGTGAGTTGCTGTGGGAGACCACGATTGCTGTGCCACGGGGGCGTACGGATTTAGAGCGCTTGGTTGATATTGATGGCCTGTTTCAGGTCGCTGACGACATTGTTTACGTGAGCAGTTTTCAGGGACGTGTGGCAGCGATTTCTGTGATGGATGGCAATGTATTGTGGGCGCGTGATATGTCGTCTTACATGGGTGTTGCGATTGGCAATAATCAGGTTTATATCACCGATGCAGAAAGCAAAGTATGGGCGCTGGATGGCCGTACCGGTGCAACACTCTGGCGACAGGATAAATTGTCGGGTCGGGAGCTGAGCACGCCTGCCGTTGTTGGTACTACCGTGGTGGTTGCCGACTACGATGGATATGTGCATTGGCTGTCCAGTGAAGATGGTCAGCTTCTGGCGCGCAATAATCTTGGTGCCACCTGGGAAAAATTGCGTTATGTCTGGGATGATGAAGTACAGGAAGATCAATATCGCAGTGTCAGTGTATTGCCAGTAGCGGTAGCGGACATCCTGTATGTGCGCGATAACATTGGCGCCCTGACCGCTCTGCAGCTTACGCGCTGATTTTACGCATCAGTAAATACAGGCTTATACCGAGTACACCCCGATGACTGATCATTTTACCCATAATAAATTGCGAATAAAATTGATATGAAACCGGTAGTAGCACTTGTTGGTCGTCCCAACGTTGGAAAATCAACTCTGTTTAATTGTCTTACCCGGTCGCGGGATGCGTTGGTTGCCGATCAACCCGGGCTCACCCGTGACCGCAAATACGGGGAAGGACGGGTGGGTGACTATCCCTATCTGGTGGTTGATACCGGTGGCCTGAGTGGTGAAAAGGAAGGTATTGATCAACTGATGGCCGGTCAGGCTTGGCTGGCTGTTGAAGAAGCCGATGTTGTTTTATTTATGGTGGATGCCCGCGACGGTTTGGTTCCCGGTGACTACGATATTGCCAAGCGCTTGCGTGCGGTTGATAAAAAAGTGCATTTGGTCGTCAATAAAATTGATGGCTCGGATTTGCAAATGGTGATTGCGGATTTTTATCAGTTGGGTTTGGGTGATCCCTTGGGCATTACCGCCAGTCAGCGAGGTGGTGTGCGTGACTTGATGGAAGAGGTCTTGCCTGAGTTATCCGTCGATACGATCGATACAGAGGAAGAAGACCTCGGTATTAAAATTGCCATTGTGGGTAAGCCCAATGTGGGTAAATCAACACTGATTAATCGCATCCTCGGTGAAGAACGGGTACTGGTTTTTGATATGCCCGGCACCACTCGTGACAGTATTTATATTCCCTTTGAACGACGGGGCCAGCGCTACACCTTTATTGATACCGCGGGGGTGCGCCGCCGTAGCAAGGTTTACGACAAGCTGGAAAAATTCAGTGTGATTAAGGCCATGCAGGCCATTGAACGTGCGAATGTCGTGGTATTGGTGATCGATGCCCACGAGGGAATCACGGATCAGGATGCCCACCTGTTGGGTTTTGTGCTGGATGAAGGACGGGCACTGGTGATCGCCGTTAACAAGTGGGACGGGCTGGAAGCCTCCGAACGGGAGCGGGTGAAATACGAACTGGGCCGAAAACTGCAATTTGTCGATTTTGCGAAGATGTTTTTTATCTCCGCCTTGCACGGCACCGGTGTGGGTGATTTGTTTAAGCCTATCGAAAGGGCCTATGTTTCTGCAACCCGTCATTTCACTACGCCGGAGTTGACGCGCATTCTGGAAAAGGCGGTGGTCAGTCATCAACCGCCTTTGGTACGCGGCCGAAGGATTAAATTGCGTTATGCGCATCAAGGTGGGCGCAATCCGCCGATGATTGTGATTCATGGCAATCAAACTAAAAACGTGCCTGATGCCTACCGGCGTTATTTGCAAAATGTTTATCGCAAGGCGCTACAGCTGGAAGGCACACCGGTGCGCATTGACTTTAAAACCGGCACCAATCCCTTTGAAGGCAGAAAAAATAAATTGACCAAACGCCAGATTGATAAGCGTCAGCGTTTGAAGAAATTTGTGAAACGTAAAGGTAAATAGGGCGTTTTAATCTCTGCGGAGGGCATTGATGAAAAACAAGATCAAATTCATCGGCCTCTTTGTATTGGCTTTTGTGGTGTCCTACATTCCGTTGCTGAAATTGCCCTTTATGTGGGCTCAGACCTTTTTTCACGAAATTAGCCATGGCCTCATGGCGGTGGTTACCGGAGGCATGATTGAGCGCATTGAAATTCATCTCGTCGGTTCAGGGGGCTGTGTTACCCGTGGGGGAAGTGATTTTCTCATCACCTTTGCCGGTTATATGGGGGCCGTGTTGTGGGGCGGTCTGTTGGTGTTGAGTGTGGTGCATGCCGGTAGTCGCCGCGCCCACGTGATTGCCGGATTTTTAGCCGTGTTGGTGTTTTTATCCGGCCTGTTATGGACGCGCGATCTGATTACGATACTTATTCTTGTGGTTATATTGACACTTTGTTTGCTGGCATATCGCTACGGTGCCAGTAAGCCTGTCGCCTATTTAATGCAATTTATGGGGGCCTACGTGATTCTCGATGCGTTGAAAAGTCCTCTCTATTTAATCGATGGTCGCAGTTTGGGGGATGGTGCGGCATTGTCACGATTGACGTATATTCCGGAAATTGTCTGGGTGGGCATTTGGGAGGTTTTTGCAGTGTTGTGTGTATGGTTGCTGTGGCGCGCATTGCCGGATGATCGAAATCAGAAAGCGGGCGGGATTTAAAAATATTCAGTATGCAATGACCGGTTCGCCCAAGGGCTGAGATTATTTATCAATGATTCTTTATGAAAAGTAATGGCTTCGATGTTAATTTTTGGAGGGCAAGGTGATGATAGATGTTCGACATTTTTCCAAACTGGGAGTGCTACTGGTAATAGTGGCTTTGTCTGCCTGCTCAGATCCCAATCGTGAACTGCTTAACCAGAAAGTGCTCGATGCCGAAACGCTCGTCAGCGCACTCGGTAATGATTTGCAAGCGGGCAAGATCCGTAATGCCGTTATCCTGCAGGAATACGCCAAGATGTTGCGTAATGAACGTCCCGAGCTGGATAGAATTATCACTAATCTTTCCCGAGAAGGCACGAAAAGTGGTCAGCAATATCAATTTCTCAAGGCGCGTTTGAGCGCGTTACAGAAACACACGGCGCAAATTGGCAACCCTGCACAATTATTGCCAGAGGCCGATGCCTTGATGTTGGCGGCCAACCCGACAACCTACAGCCAATCCTTGGCGGACCCCATCAATGTGTTGGCCGATATGTCCAATGGGACATTGGCGCGTGTCGGTGTTGTTTCGAAGCGTGATGAGGCCTCTTACAACGACACTAAAGACTATGGCCGGGGTAGCCAGATGGTGGGTAATCCCGCCTATGGCCAGTGGAATAATAATAGGGGATTCTCTTTTTGGGAATTCTACGGTATGTATGCCATGTTCAATGCCATTACCGGGTCTAACCGGATTTATCAGCGAGACTGGAATCGCCATCGTCCCTATAGTTATTACCAGGATGTCGGTGTCGATCGTTACGGTTCATCGCGTGAACGCAGTAAATATCGTTCCAGTTACAGTAAAAGCTCCGGGGTTAAGAGCACGGCTAATGAGAAGCGTTTTTCAGGCGCGCGTAAGTCATCCAGTCTGGGGACGGGTGCGCGATCACGAAGTGCAGGGGTCTCGCAACGTAAGCCAAGTTCTTTAAGTGCGAAAAGCAGTAAATCCTACGGGGGTTCTTTGCGTTCCAGCTCAACCTACACGCGCAGTTTTCGCGGCGGTAAATAATTCCACATCCTAATAATGTGTTGAGGAGCAAGTCATTATGAATTTTTCAGATATTGTATTGGCGGATCACTATGAGTACATGGTCATTGCGGTAGATTTTTTAATCGCAATTTTTGTGTTAACCGCAGTGGGTAAAGTAACTGGGCTGGTGTCCAATGTGAAGTCTGTTCATGAGCTGTCGGTAAAAGACAATGTTGCTTTTGGGATTTCCTATGCAGCAGCCATTCTTGCCGTTGGCATTATGTTGACGGGGGCATTATCGGGGGATGTCACTGTTTCTTTGCTTTATGAAGTGGGCATCGTGTCAGCCTATGGAGTACTGGGCATCGTGCTTATGACGATGACCAAGCGGGTTCTTGATCGAATCTCATTACCAAAAATTGCGATTCAGGATGAAATCATCAAGGGCAATTCGGCCGCGGGCATTGTGGATGCGGCCAATATGCTGGCAACGGCGATTATCGTTCGCGCGGTGATGATTTGGGTGGATACCGAATCGTTTAGTGGACTGTTTATGGTGTTGGGCGGCTTTGTTTTTTCGCAAGTGTTAATGATGTTGGTTACGCGCTATCGGCTGTTTGTCTATGCCTCCCGGCATAACGGTGAAAGCCTGCAAAGTGCCTTTGAGGCGGGCAATGTTGCTCTGGCATTACGCTACTTTGGACATACCGTTGGTGTGGCCCTGGCGGTAACCGCGGCCTCCGGTATTGCCACTTATACGGAAGGTCAGGAGATTGAGTCGGCGATTTTATGGGCGGCGGTATCATTGGCATTGACGGTCGGCTTGTCATTGCTGTCGATCTTTGCGCGTCACATTATCCTCTGGGGGATTAACGTGGTTGAAGAGGTTGATCGGCAAAAGAATGTGGGTATCGGTTTTATTGAATGCATGATTTATATCGCCAACGGCGTATTGATGGTTGCCTTGTTTGGTATTTCTGTTAGCTAAGCAGCTAGTCAGGATAGGCATTATGCAGAATGAACAAGTCGGTACGCCGGACGTGGTTGGCTTAAGCGGGAGCTTAAGCTGGCTGCATCGTCGTTACCCCGCGAAAGCACTCTTTATCCATGATGTGAGTTTGCTTGGCATCATGATGGTGCTGGCAGGCTGCGGGATGATTTATGAGTTCCTGCTGTCGCATTATGCGGCGCGTGTCCTGGGGGCGACAGAAGTCGCTATATTTGGTGTGTTTACGGTCATGATCGCTTCCATGGGGCTAGGGGCGTTTGCTGCGCGGCGGGTAAAATGCGCGTTCACCGGGTTTGCATGGTTGGAATTGTTGATCGGTATTATTGGTGCCACCGCTATTCTGTTTATTGCCAGTGTTATTACCTTTACGACCATGTTGCCTTCCCTGGTTGCAACGACCTATGGTTTGCCTGGTGTTACCCCTGACGGTGGCATTATTACTTATTTGCAGATAGCCGCACGCGGCATGCCGTATGTTGTTGCATTTATTCTGGGGGCATTGATTGGTGCCGAAATCCCCTTGATTGCGCGCGTGCGTGAAGATATCTATGGCATGCATTTGAAAAATAACACGGGCACTATTTATGGTGCTGATTACATCGGTGCCGGTATCGGCGCTACAATTTTTGTGATTTGGTTGTTGACCATGGAGGCCACGACGGCGGCCGTTGTGGCTGCCAGCGTTAACATTGTTGCAGGATTGTTTTTCTTTTTTCTTTATCGGAGCCGTATTCGCTGGAGCGGCCTGTTACTGATGGGCCATATTTTTGCGGGCGGGGTTATTTTGTTGGTGGGCGTGAATGGCAGTCAGTGGGAAGCCGCGCTGGAGGATATGCTGTACAAAGATAAAATTGTACATAGCATGCACACCCGTTATCAGCACGTTGTTATTACCGAACGCATTATGGATCCTCGTAAGGCACCGGTTTATTCGTTACATATTAATGGCCACACGCAGTTCAGTAGTTTCGATGAACAAATTTATCATTCCATGCTTGTTTATCCGGCCATGGCGGCCTCTGCGCGGCATGACACGGTATTGATTATCGGCGGCGGTGATGGCTTGGCGCTGCGCGATGTTTTGAAATGGAATCCGCAACGTGTGGTGCTTTTGGATCTGGATCAGGGCATGGTTGATTTCTTTTCTCGTCCTTATGAGAAGGATGGCACGGTGGTGAATGAGGCTCTGTTGGAACTTAATGATTGGTCTTTCAGCGATGAGCGTGTTGATGTCCGTATTGGTGATGCATTTTTGAGTGTGGATGCCCTGCTGGCAGAACAAGAAATTTTCGACACGATTATTGTTGATTTACCCGACCCCAATCACCCGGATCTCAATAAACTCTATTCGTCGCGGTTTTACGCCAAATTAAAACACCTGCTCGCTGGCGACGGTGCCATCGCGGTGCAGTCAACCTCGCCCTACCATGCGCCAGAGGCCTTTATGAGTATTGGCAAGACCATGAAGCATGCTGGTTTTTCCAGTGTGGAACAGTATCACACCAACGTGCCCTCCTTTGGTGAATGGGGGTGGACCATTGCCACCACTGTTGGTGGTTCGGCTCGTCAGCGTCTTGAGCGTTTGACAGAACTGCCACTGGATGATGGCTGGATGACGCGCGAGGTCATGTTGGGAGCCTTTGCCTTCTACAAGGATTTTTATCAGGATATTGATGAGATTAAGATTAATCGTATCAATAGTAACGTGTTGTATGAATATCACCGGCTGGGGTGGGCCCGTGAAAACGGTATTCTTTGATGGAAGAGGTTTTATTATTGTCAATATATTCAGTTATTTAGGGCTGAATATTATAACGCATCGCCTGAGACATAATATGTCTTGACATATTATGTCTGGCTTGTCTAAACTGTGTACGAACTGAAAGGAGAAGTAAAATGAGTCAGTTGCAAAAGATCGCTGAAGAAATTTCGGCAATGGATGATGAACAGCGTGGAGGGGTGGATTTTGATTTCCAACCTTTACCAGGTGAGCAAGAGGTTATGCAGGTCATTGTTGATGACCGCGAAGAATTGCCGGTGTTCCTTACTCAGTCCGATACGCAGCTGTTGTGCATTTGTTACCTGTTTGATGAAGATGAGGTGAAAGCGGACTCACGTTGTGAAATGACAGATTTGATGATGGCGATGAACATGCCAATGCCGTTGTCATCCTTTGGCAAGACGGATGTGGGTGATGATAAACACATGTATGTTGTGTTCGGTGCCATGTCTTTACAGTCAACGGCCGCGGATGTGGCGTTGGAAATTTCTACCCTCAGTGCAAATGCCATTGATGCCATTGAAGCACTGTCGGATTATTTAGTTTAAATGACTACTGGTTTTTATTAAGGAGATCGAACCCATGAGTATTTTTAGTAAAATTGTAACCGCGATTCGGGGTGGTGCCAGCGAAGCAGGCCAAGCTATCGTTGATAAAAATGCCATTCGTATTTTTGAGCAGGAAATTCGAGACTCCAAAAATGCGATTGATAAAGGCAAGCGTGATTTGACCGGCATCATGGCGGACAAGATGAAGGAAGATCGTAAAGTGACTGAGCTTTCCGCCGATATTGGAAAATATGAAAGTAAGGCCATACAGTTGATGGAGAAAGGTGATGATACCCTGGCTCTGGAAGTGGCTGAGAAAATTTCTGAGATTGAAAGTGAGCTTGCCGTGCATAAAAATGCGGCCGCAGTCTTTACCACCAAGATCAGCACCTTGAAGGAACTGATGAAAAAGGCCGAGCGTACGATCCGTGACCATGAGCGTGAGCTTAATATGGTCAAGACCACCGAAAGTGTGCAGAAGGCGCAGATGTCTATTTCCAAAAACTACGGTAGTGGTATTGGCAAATTGGGCGATGCGAAGGAATCACTGAGTCGCATCAAGGCCAAACAACAGGAGCGTGAAGATCGCATGAAGGCGACCGAGCAGTTGGACGCGGAAAGTGGCACTGGTTCGTTGGATGAGAAGCTTAGTGCCGCCGGCGTTGGTGATAAATCGGCGGGTGGTAATGATGTGTTGGCGCGTTTGAAAGCCAAAGCATCTGCTAACAAATAACATGGGATTTTTTAAAAAGGCATTTGGTGGCGGGGGAGACAAGGATACTCCGCCACGTCACCTTGAGCATCCACGGGATCTTAACGTTAATGATCTGGTGAAGTTCAAGCAATATGGGCCTCAATTGTTGCAAGAGGACATGTTCAAGATTGAGGCCGTGAATACCTATCATTACAAGAGCAGCAAAGAGTTTGAGTTTGTGCTGCGTGGCTCAACGGATCACACGATATTTCTAATCATCGACGATACGGACGATGGGGCGAAAATGCGCATGTCCGTGAAATTACCGAGAGACATTTGGGAACAGTTGTTTGATGAGGGAGCGCTAGCCCCGGTCATTGATGAAGAGCATGGCCAGATCGAAGTTAAACGTCGTGTCGATCCCGATGCTGAAGACGGAGGTGCGGCATTGGCATTCTTGACCGGTTGGACAGCACCCGAGTACGTTCGGGAATCTTTTGCGGTAAGGGGCTATTACCACAACGGGGATTATCGGAACAAAGCCATACCCGATAGTGCCGACGATGGTGAAGAATTTGATTATTATGGACTGGAAAGTAAAGACGAACAATATGCGCTCGAAATAGAGGTCTATGATGATGATACCGATGTGTTGGTAACCTACGTGACCGATGTTTCGTTGATCGAAGAAATGTGGCCGGGTAGCTAGTGTTTTAATAACGGCTATACGGCTATGATGAGATTCTGATTAATGACAGAAAAGAAAATTCCCGCGAGATTCCAGGGGTCTAAAAAGGCCATTAAGGCTGCGCAGGTCGCCTTTGACACCTCTGATGAGGTCTCTAAAAAGATACGACTGACTGCGTGCCTGGCGGGGATTAGCGCCTCTGACCAAATTCGGGTGATTCTGGGTCTTGAGGTTGCCGCTAAACCCAAACGAGCGCGGTTAACGGTATCTTTTTCGGATGAGGATTATAAAGCCCTGGCGGCGAGCTTTGGTATGAAGCGTGTGGATAAGCTAAAAATAAAACACAAGGTTGCTGAGAAACTGTTCATGTTTGATGGTAAGTCTAACCCATCGTAAAATAGGTTGCTGATGGTTCCACATTTCTTTTTCAAAAGGCGTCTCAGAAAAACCCCCAAACTGGGTGCGGGTGGATTTCGGCAAACGGTAAAACAAACAGGCAGTTGGCTGTTGGTTATTTCGATTGTTCACGTCATTCTAATGGTGCAGCTTGAAGGAATGGCGATGGGCGATGCCCTCTGGCTAACCTGGACCACTCTTTTAACGGTTGGCTATGGGGATATCTCGCCGGTAACCGCTGAAGGTCGTATGGCAACCGTGGTGTTGCTTTATTTAGGTGGGATTTTTGTATTGGCCAATCTTGCCGGGGCGTTTATTGAATGGCGTGGTGAACGCATTCAAAAAATGATTAAAGGTCATTGGAGTTGGAACATGAAAGATCACATCCTGATCATCAATACCCCTTCAAGCGGGGGCATATTTTACTTTGTTCGTCTTATTGAACAGTTGCGTAAGAATGCACAATTTTCGGATGTTCCCATTCTGATCTTGACGCGCCAATTTTCGAATGGGTTACCCGAAGAACTGCGCAAGCTGAACATCGTTCATTTTACCGGCTATCTGGATGCGGATGAGGTGCTTACCGCGGTGTCCGTAAAAGAGGCTGCGGCCATCATTATTTTGTCCAAAGATGAAATCAACAGCGCCTCTGATGCGATGACCTTCGATATTCTCGACCGGCTCAAAGAGGCGGGTGTTACGGATATCCCCCTGATTGCCGAATGTGTGGATGATGCCAATCGTCAGCGTTTTGCGCGCGCCGGTGCGACGGTCACTGTTCGTCCCATTCGCGCTTATCCGGAAGTTATTGTGCGTTCCCTGGTGGCGCCCGGCTCAGAAAAAATATTGGAAAATCTGTTTAAGCACGAAGGTGATCATCAGTTACGTTTTGAGGTGGATATAAAGGGTATCACCTGGGGTGATGTGGTTTGCTCACTAATGACCCAGGATTGCGGAACCGCGATGGCCTATGTGGGGCTGGATGACGAACCGGTCTGTAACGCGGACCCCAATACTCTGGTTGATGCAAAGGCGGTGATTGTTATGGTGCGTGAAAGCCGACCACCCACGCAGGCGGATATTGTCGCGGCGCTAAGGTCTACTCAATCGTCTGCTGTTGTTTTGTGAACTCATAGGGATATTTCATTATGTTGATGCTTGGATTTTTTTCTAAACTGATGATGGTTGTTGGTCTTGTTGGTTTCATCTATGGGTGGTTTAAGGAAGACAATATAGTCAAAACCGTGTCTTTAATTATATTGGGTAGTGGTGTTGTATTTTGGGCGATGAAGGCACTCGTGGGCGTTACCTTTTTTCTCGTGGTGATTTCGCTGCTCGCGGCAGGCATTGTTTATGCCTTTAAAAAGTCACCGAAGAAGCGAGAAGCAACATCTAACGATTGAACTGTACTGATTGAGTTTCAGTGTAAGGAGGCCAGATGAATGCCTCCTATGTCCCTGGATAAGGTAAGCGATGAAATACATTTCGAATGATGTTTACCTGCACCGAACACTACTCACATACTAACGTATCGATAGTACACTGGGACTTTTGGCGGGTAGCGAAAACGGTAGATGATCAGGTACCTCCTGATATTCTCCAGAGGTTAATGCCATCCACACCAGTCCGGCCAGGGAATTGACCCCCAGTTTACGCATGATGTGGGCGCGATGTGTTTCGACCGTCTTGGTGCTGAGACTCATTTCATGGGCGATCACCTTGTTGGGTTTGCCCTGTATTAACAGACGCAACACCTCTTCTTCACGTCGTGATAATTGTCTGAGGTATTGCAAAACCATTTTTCGCCACTGATTTTCATTGCGCATGACTCTATCGACCTCAAGCGCTTTCTGAATGCTGTCTAACAACATCTGGTCATCAAAGGGCTTTTCAAGGAAATCAACGGCACCTGCTTTGAGTGTACGCACGGCCATGGACACATTGCTGTGTCCTGAGACAAAGATGATGGGGGTTTTAATATCTTCCCGGTATAGGTAGTCCTGTAGTTCCAGCCCGCTGAGTTGCGGCAGTCGAACGTCCAATACCAGACAACCCGGCTGTTCAGGATCATAGTCGTCAAGAAAACTTTGTACATTGTCAAAAGCGCTGGTTTGTATGTCCATAGATTCAATGAGCGTCTGCAAAGCGTCGCGGACAGCGTCATCATCATCGACGATAAATACAGTTGGGTTAGCGGTGATGTCGGTGTTGATCGGGGATGGTGAGTGCATAATGACAATAGTTCCTTCTACTGTGGTTTGCGATGGATTGTGATTTATCGGTTGCTGTAAGTGCGACCATACTTTAACGATGCACCGTACGGCACGTAGAGTCAATATGTTTGGGTAATTGGTTTTGCATTTGACATTAAAGCCAAAGCCACATAATTGGCGATGCCAGAGAAAATAGCGCCGTATTTTAGTGCGGAAAGAATGTGAAAAAAGCACATATCGACGATATGCGCACTGTGGCAGTGCGTAGAAGGCAGTAATGGCTAGTTGTCTTCGGGTTCCAGCGAGTGTCGCCAAAACTGGTCTTCACGTTCAAACAACCGACGAGTTTCCTGCGGCCCCCAGGTTCCGGCTGGGTAGGTATGAATGAAATCGCGCTCGGTGGCCCATACTCGCAAAATGGGGTCGACGACATTCCAGGCACCTTCGACTTCATCGAAACGCAGAAACTGACTTTGATCACCTTTGATGACATCCAGTAATAAATCTTCATAGGCATCGTATGATGTTTCATCTTCGTTTCGCAGACTGGCATCCAGGCTGACAGTACGTGTCTTCATGGTCGGCCCAGGCTCTTTAACCTGCATTTCAATTCGCAGACATTCTTTCGGTTGAATACCAATAATGACCCAGTCAGGTTTCATTTTTTCGATGGGTGTATTGCTGAACAAATGTTGCGGGGGTTGTTTGAAACGAATGCAAATCGCCGATTTTGTTTCGGTCATACGTTTTCCGGTACGTAGAAAAAAGGGTACACCACGCCAGCGCCAATTATCGATATAAAGTTTTAATGCCGCATAAGTTTCTGTGGTGGAGTTGGGGGGGATGTTGTCTTCTTCCAGATAGCCTGGTACGGCCTGACGGTCAATGCGACCACCGGCGTATTGTGCACGAAAGGCCTGAGCATGCACTGCCGCCGCAGGGATCGGCCGAATCGATTTGAGTACTTTAACTTTTTCATCGCGCAAGGATTCAGCATCCATGGCCGCCGGAGGTTCCATAGCGATCAAGGTTAATAATTGCATGAGATGACTTTGAATCATGTCGCGTAGCGCACCTGACTGGTTGTAATATTCACCACGTCCACTGATACCCAGTGTCTCTGAATGAGTGATCTGGACGTGGTCGATATAATTTCGATTCCACAGGGGTTCCATCATGACATTGGCAAAACGGAAAACCAGAATATTTTGTACGGTGCCTTTTCCGAGGTAGTGGTCGATGCGATAGATTTGCTCTTCCTGGAGATATCGATGCAAACGAGTCTCCAGCATGTGCGCACTTTCCTGGTCATAGCCGAAGGGTTTTTCGATAATAATGCGCCGCCAGCCATGTGTTTCATCCAGCAAACTCGCTGCGGCCAGTTTGTCGATGACAACACCAAACTGTGCGGGTTGCAAAGCCATATAAAGGGCGCAGTTTTTTGAAAAGGTATTATTTTTTTCAATAGTGTCACGGATTTCTTCATAGAGCGGTTCTTTGTTCAGGTCGCCTCGGATGTAATGCATACGTTCACTAAAACGCCGAAACACATCTTCATCCAGACCACCGCGTGCTTTATCGAGCAACATGGCACGTAATTCATCCAGCCAAGCCTGTTGGCTCATTTTTCGACGACCGACGGCCATGATCATGGTGCCATTCGGTAGGCGTTGTTCGGCTTCCAGATGATAAAGCGCGGGCATCAGTTTAAGACGCGACAGATTTCCGGTAGCGCCGAAAATTATATAGGTGCAGGGTTCAGTCATAATTATTTGCTCGTTGGAAATCTGTTTAATTATTTTTACAGTACACTTACTAACAAGTCACTAATAATGAATACTACTCATGTTACTTAAATCCACCATCATACCGGCGAATGCCGGTATCCAGGAGCTGGATATAAACATATCAAAGCCCGT